>JBDRKP010000039.1:0-41055 GCA_043813875.1 archaeon
CGCGTACGGCTTCGTCGCAAAAAATACGTCGTCTGTATGCAGGCGTAAACTGCAAGTGGTAGTTGGCTTCGCCAACTGTATGGCTTGAGCTAAGTAATTCGATTTTCATAGAAATTCCTCCTTATACTGATTGTTTTATAATGAGCAAAGTGCAACAGTAAAACTAAGTCATTTCTTCAAAGGGTGCACTTTGCACCTCTTCTTTATTTTTGAATTTCAATCGAGAAATAGTTAATGCAGGATTAGGCTCGCCTTTTGAAGTTGGTTCGCAATTCAATCTTCGGCTTAAAAGCCGAAGGGTTTCTTGCTAGGCTCGCCCTAAAAAGAACTAATCAACGACAATAGCTTAATTTTTTAAAGTTAAGTACAACATATTAGGTATAAATCTAGTGCCCCGGTAGCTCAGCAGGTAGAGCGCATGGCTGTTAACCATGTTGTCGCAGGTTCGAGAAATCAAACACAAAAATTGATTAGAAAATCCTGCCCGGGGCGCTCTTAACCTAAAATAGCCGCTACTTCTCGTCAGGCACACAAATATAACTTTAAACCGCAAAATAACTCTATGGAAACACATTATCTGACAAACGAACTGCGGGAAGAACTCAAAAAACCCATAGGAACCGCAATAATCGGCAAAGAAGAGGACGTAAAACAAAGGTTCAACAACATCATAAAAACAATACCTCACAAAAAACTCATATCAGTAGGCGATGTGACCTCAAGACTATTCGACGCAGACATAAAGATCTTCGACGGAAGGATCCTAAGAAACATACACGTAGATACAATAAAACCGACAATGACAGCGCTCAATCCACCGGCATCAATCGACAAAGGCATCTGGGATGTATTAAGACACGCCCTGAAATGCAACAAAAAAGAAAAGATCATGATAGACGGCGAAGAAGACCTCATCGTCCTGCCGTTGATTCTTCTGTGCGACACAGACACAATAATCGTCTACGGCCTCCCCCACCAGGGCATAGGCTACGTCATCCCGGACAAAAATACAAAATCCAAAGCAGAATCGATACTCCAAAAAATGCGCACCCAAAAATTCAAAAAAATAGTAGTCGGCGGCACATTCGACCATCTCCATGACGGCCACAGGTATCTCTTGAGGATGTCAAAATATTACGCAGAAAAGACATTCATAGGAATAACATCAGATGACATGGCAAGAAAAAAGCCCCATCCCGAAAAGATAGAGTCATACGAGACAAGGAAAAAATCAGTTGAAGATTGCGCAAAAAAAATCAACCTCAACTACGAGACAATAGAGATAGACGACATCTACGGCCCCGCTGCAGTTGACAAAGAACTGGACTCCATCATACTGACAGAAGAGACAATCAAAAACGGCATATTAGTAAACAAAAAAAGAAAACAAAATGGACTGAAAGGACTCAACTACATCATCCTCCCATACATCCTTGGCCCCGGCAGAACAAAAATAGACAGCACCAGCTTCAGAAAATAACGCATTGAAAAAAAAGATATTTATACTAAGAAAATCATAGATAAAACATGAACAAAAAAATACTCATTGTTGCCCTATCAATAATCTTAGCTATCTTACTAATCTTTCTCGCCTTTAATAACATGAATTCAGATAAAACCGGTTGCAATTGGAAACCGCCAAAAGGATACATCGGTCCCTGCCCGATGAATGCTGGCTGGTACTTCGATGGAAGAGGATGCGTTTCCTTGGGTGCATGCGTTGACGAAAAAAACTATGAACTTGTAGAAAAAGGAATCCCATTCAAAACAGCACAAGAATGTATCGCTGCATGTACAATAAAAAATCCGACAAACTCAAATCCTAGAAAGCTTCTCCCACTTCTTGAGCTTTAAGACACCCGAAAGCGTCCCGCCTTTCTTTATCTCCCCACGGATACGATTCTCATTTTCAAACACACTCATCGCGCGATTAGCAACCTCAACCGCATCCTTCCTCGGAACAACAACAACCCCATTATCATCCCCGACAATATAATCACCATCATTCACAACCTGCTCACCACAATTCACGCGAACGCCTATCTCACCAAACCCCTTGGCCTCCCCTGCATTCGGCCTGACATACCTAGCAAATGCAGAGAATTCAAGACCCCTAATCTCATCGATATCCCTGATAGTCCCATCGATAACCACACCGGCAATCCCACGATTGACAGCGCTATGACTCGCAAGCTCACCCCAAAGCGCAACATCCCCCCCATTCGCATCAATCACAATGACATCCCCCACTTTAGCCACATCAATCGCCTCGACAGGCTTCGACCAGTCCCCGTTCATCGCCCTGACAGTAACCGCACGCCCCACCATCTTTCGGCCCGGCGTCAGCGCAACAATACCCTTCATCGCCCCAAGCCCATGCATCGCATCGCTGATATTCGGCGTCGAGACCTTCGAAAGTATCCCAAAAACCTCGTCCTCCCTGTGAGCGCGCCTGTCAGCCTTCAGAGAAGCGCCAGCAATAGCCGCAAACACCCGGTCTATAGCCACCCCGACATCAGCCTGCTTCGTGATTGCGCTCCCGATAATCAGTATATCCGCCCCGTTCTCACATGCAAGAGCAACATTATCCTCATCCAGACCCCCTGCGACAGCAAGCGGTATGTTCACCGCATCCCGAAGCAGAGCAAGCCTCTCATCAATGACCTGTCCCTTCATCTGCTCATCAATGCTCAGGTGAAAAACAACATAATGCACACCCATCCGAGCGATTTCCACAGCCCTCTCAATCACCCTCTCCTTTGGAACCCCCAGCATATCGATCATTATCTTGGTCCCGTACCTCTCCGCCTCCTTCACAGCATCAACAATAGTAGAATCATCAGACACCCCAAGAAGGATGACAACATCAGCACCGGCCTTAGCCGCAATCTCTACCTCGACCGCTCCCGTATCGACAGTCTTCATATCAGCGACAATCGTATTTTTCGGAAAAGCGCGCCGGAACTTCCTCACAGCATCAAGACCCTCCGCCTTGATAAGCGGCGTCCCGACCTCAATCCAGTCAACACCCTTATCGACACAAATCTTCGCAACCTTCATGGCCCTCTCAAAATCAACAAAATCAAGCGCCACCTGAACAATCGGCTTATCATCCATCCATATCACCACACGCAATAACATCAAGCCTCTCTTTCATAAAAAGAAGCACAGAAGAAAGATTCTTCCCATTATCGAACCCATCGAGAATATCACGCAGCTCGGACTCATCAAGACCCTTCATCCTCTCAACCTCATCGCACAGACGAGGATAGCACCGGACAATATTATCGACTATAGTGACATCAGCTGCCCGGGCGCTCCTAGAAAACGGCGACAAATCGACTGTGACGACCTTCTTTCCCATCCGGCAAAGCGCCTCTGTCCTGTCCCCATCCTCAAGCGGGACAAGCACGACATCAGCAGTGAATATGCCAGCCGGACTCACCTTCCCGCGTTCATGCAGAAGACCGGGGATGCGTTCCGTTGCATCACCACCTACACCAAGCACTGCTGATTCAGCGCCCGCATCAATAAGAATCTTCTCGATAACCTTCTCCCTCTTACTGTTCCGGTAAAACAGATTAACCTCAAGGGGGCAGTCAAGAAGGCGTGAAAGCCTGACAGACTCAGCCGCAACCAGAGCCGCCGCATTTCCGTTGACCGAGATGACCGGCTTCCTTGCAAGAAGAAGCATGGCAGCTGCTGCACGTATAGCAGAAAGCGCAGCATCCCCGGTAGCCTCGCCGATAATATAATCAAACGCCTCGCCCCTCCCCTGCGCAATAAGTCCCTCCGGGACGACAGCCCCGTTCCTGAATCCCAGGACCAGCCTTTCGCGTATCATAAGCGATTCATATCTCGGATGCGACTTAGGGATGGTAGTCATAATATCAGTCCAGGCTTCCTGTAGCCAACCTTCGTCTCAAAAACATAGTTGGCATCATTTAATTCGCGAAGCACATTTTTATTCATATCATCTAAAAGAAACACAAATCCGCTCTCACCAAGCATAGTCTGCGAAGCACGGCATCCCGGGATTGCATTAAGCCGCAAAAGAACCCTCCTGAGCCTTTCAGTAAGGAATCCTGCCTTCCCTGCAAATTCAATAGAACATGCCATAAAATTATCAAACGTAGGATCAAAGAAAAGCTTCTCCAAAATCACATCAGCAATCCTGTTCAACTCCACGTATCCTTCACCGCTGATGACCTTTTTCGTATCAACGGCACCGAACGAAAAACATATCAGATGAACCGCATCACTCTTGATATTCTCAATCAGAGAACGTCCAGGCGCACCCTCCCTCTTCCTCATCTCGATGCCGCCGACAAGCATAGGCGAGACATCCCCTAGACCCGTAGCGCACTCAATTTCAGCAGCATGCGCAACCCCCCCGACCTCACCAAGCGACATGCCCAAAGAATATATCTCATTAAGACACAATCCCGCTCCCACGGCACACGCACCCGAAACACCGAACCCGGCACCAAGAGGCATCTTCGTAGTATGCCGGAAAATGACCTTCCCATGTGAATCAGGCGCCATCCTCTTCAGCACAGCAAAAGACGGGGCAAAATCCATCATATTGCCATTGAAATATACCAAAGAACCGGAACCGGGAACAGTTTCAACCTCGGTCACCACACCTTCATCTATGACAATGCCCGCCCCCCTGGAACCGGAATCAAGCGGATCATCATGCATGCATACCCGAAAGATAGTCGAGATATGCCCGGGACAGTAAGCCCTGACCTTCATAGAATCACATCACTTCAAACGATTACTCTCATCAACAAAAACAATCTTTGGCACAATGTTTTTCGAATCCTTCTCATCATACATCGCAAAAGACGCGATTATGACCACATCACCAGTATAGCAGCGATGTGCAGCGCTCCCGTTGACAGAAATCTCCCCGCTCCGGCCTTCGATTGCATACGTCACAAACCGCTTCCCGTTAGTGACATTCCACACATGGACCTTCTCATAAGGCAGGATATCCGCGAAAGTTAGCAGCTCCCGATCAATAGAGATACTTCCTTCATAATTCATATCCGTACCGGTAACAACAGCCCGGTGTATCTTGGATTTCAACATAATCCTTTCCATACCAAAAAGAATTCAGCAACCTACTTTTTAAACCTTCCGAAAACAGGCTACAATAATACGACAAACGCCGAAAACAGCCAATAAATCACACTCATTTATATAAACCACAGCAATCCATTGAATAAGTCATACCCATAAGAAAAAGACCAGACGAACATATCGGAGGAATTCTAATGAACATCGGTTGCCTAAGAGAGATAAAAAACAACGAGAACAGGGTCGGAATAACTCCCGACGGCGCAAAAAAGCTGACAGAATCAGGCCACAGCGTATTCATAGAACACGACGCAGGAAAAGAAGCCGGATACGAAGATGATGCCTACATATTCAAAGGCGCAAAGATACTCTCAAAAGAAGATATATACTCAACATCAGACATACTCGTGAAAGTAAAAGAACCGCTACCCGAAGAATACCCCCTTCTTGAACTCCTTAAAGGAAGAACTTTGTACACGTATCTCCACCTTGCTGCTGCAGAAAAAGAGCTTACATCACGATTGCTGGAAAACAGCATAACATCCATCGCCTACGAGACCGTGATCGACGAAAACAACCGCCTGCCGCTTCTTGCCCCGATGAGCGAGATAGCAGGCGTGCTTGCGATACAGTACGGCGCCCAATACCTCCAGAAAAAATACAATGGCAAAGGAATAACACTCGGCATAATAACAGGGACACCGAACGCCAAAGTCGTAGTCGTTGGCGGCGGGACTGCCGGAGCGAAAGCAGCCATGACAGCAGCAGGCATCGGATCATGTGTGACCCTGTTCGAACTAAGCGACAGAAGAATCGAAGAGCTAAGAGACATGTTCAGGAACCATAGGAATGTCAAGATAATAAAATCAACGCCAGAAGAACTCAAAAAATACACCCAGGCAGCAGATCTCCTGATAGGCGCAGTGCTTGTGCCAGGCAACAAGGCACCGACAGTAGTCACAGAAGACATGGTCCGCTCGATGCAGAAAGGATCAGTCATAATAGACATAGCAATAGACCAGGGTGGCTGCATCTGGGGCTCAAGGCCGACATGCCACGACAATCCTATATTCGGGATAGACGGGAAGATATACTGCTGTGTGGCGAACATGCCCGGGCAGGTATCGCACCAGTCGACAAAAGCCCTGACAAGCGCCACGATAACATACCTGAAAAAAATGGCAGACAACGGAGTGATAGAACTGGCGATGAAAGACAGGAACTTCATGCACGGCATAAACACAATAGCAGGTAGACTCACAAACAAAGCCGTAGCAGAGGCGCTATCACTCGAATACACCCCGACAGAAGATGTCTTAAGCGAAGCATTGATAGTGCGCGAAAGAACCAGAAACACCAAAATAGATTAATACCTTGGATGCAATAATATAACCACTGATTATGTCAAAACAAAAATCAATCCTGATTTTAGGATTTGTGATCCTGGTAATTTTGATCAGCGGATGCACTCAAAAAGATCAGGATGAAACCAGGTGCGGTATAGAGAACTGCCATGGCACAGACATCACCTGCGGACCTGATGTCCCGGATGCATGCACAATGGAATACGCATTCGGCGACAGATGCAGGCAATACGCAATCTGCACGATGATAGATGACGAATGCAGGCTCCTGAAAAACGAAAAATTCGACGCATGTAAATCATGCGCAGAAAAATGCGAAACAAAGTACAAGGATGATATAAGTAAGGCATTTGAATGCGAAAGCACATGCCCAGAGACACAAATGGCATCCGAAACATCCTGCGAAAAGGACGAAGACTGCGCCTGCGGTGTCCACAAGACCACAGGAGACTGCTTCTATGGGAACAGAGATTATGTAGACACAGATAAGCAGTGCCCTGACTTCTGCACAGGCATAGCCGGTAACTTAAAGATCAGATGCATAGAGAACATCTGCACACAGACTGTAACCTCACAATAAATAAATCGAAAAAAGAACTAAGCAGACAAAACAACCTGTTTTTGTCCAGAATCAGAAATAAACATTAATAAGTGCGCCTTTTGTCCAGAAACAGCGCATAAAGAAGAAAAAGTGCGTTTTCCCGCCCAGATGAGCGCATAAAGCCGACAAATACTTGTAATATTTATTGAAATATATAAAAATATTATATAAAAAAAGAACAAAAAACAAACAACAACGCAAGTAAATTTAAATATATAATCTTACCATAAAAGCATATGGCAACATTTACCGCAATATTGGAAAAAGAGGAAGATATGTACGTAGCCCGTTGCCCTGAAGTCGGAACAGTAAGCCAGGGCAATACAATAGAAGAAGCACTCAGAAACCTGAAAGAAGC
The DNA here is from genome assembly GCA_043813875.1 of archaeon. Taxonomy (GTDB): domain Archaea; phylum EX4484-52; class EX4484-52; order EX4484-52; family B79-G9; genus B79-G9. The sequence continues at coordinate 7,409 of JBDRKP010000039.1, forward strand.
CACAGAACTATATTTAGAAGAATTTCCTCTAAAGGAAAAAAAGCATCCTCTTTTAACCACTTTCGAGGTCGCTGAAAGTGCCAAAATTTAAGAAAATCTCCGGCAAGGAATGTATTCGAATTCTCTGCAACAAATTCGATTTTAACGTGATACGCCAAAAAGGAAGCCATATAATTCTTTCAAAAAATACACCAAATGGCAAAATCGGCACCGTGATACCAAATCATAAAGAAATAAAAATCGGTACTCTTAAATGTATTCTTGAACTCGCAAAAGTCAAGGAAGAAGATTTTGCAAAATATCAATAGCTTCCGAATCCAATTGCAGCTGAAATGAAGAATCCAACACCTGAAAGCCGCGAGTAATGATACTTTATTTTTTCAAAGAAACATTCAATAACAAACCACCCGCTAAATATAAAAAATCAGAGCAAGAATAATTACCAATGGCAACAAAAGACATAACTTACGCGCACGAACTCCTCAGAAGCGAAATACAATCCCTCTTAAAAAAGCACAGCATTGTTGGCGCCACCCTCGAAATCCCTCCCGCAAACATAGATGCAGACCTCGCCATGCCGACATTCCCATTAGCAAAGGCGATGAAAAAAGCCCCACAATTAATCGCAAAAGACCTCGCATCACAACTCAATATCCCAAAAGGCTCACTGATAAAAGAAATAAAAGCAGAAGGCCCATACCTCAACTTCTACATAGACTTCAAAAGATACACAGGACTGGTCATCGGAAACATCATGAAGACAAAAGACGAATACGGCAAAAAACAAAAAAAGAACGAAAAGGTCATGATAGAATACTCGCAGGCCAACACCCACAAGGCATTCCACGTAGGCCATGTGCGCGGCACATCGCTTGGCGAATCCCTCGCACGCATAATGAAAGCAGAAGGCCACGAAGTGATACAGGCCAACTACCAGGGCGACACCGGTGCCCACGTCGCAAAATGGCTCTGGTGCTACCAGAAATACCACAAAGACGAGACCCCGCCAGAAAAAGACAGCGAAAAATGGATTGCGTCCATATACGTCGAATCAGTAAAAAGGATAAACGAAAACCCCGACCTCCAGAAAGAGGCAGACGTAGTAAACAGCGCCCTCGAGAACGAAAAAGACAAGGCACTGACAGGCCTCTGGAAAAGGACAAGAGAATGGAGCTTAAAAAGCTTCGAAGACATCTACCACGACCTCGACGCGCATTTCGACCACTACTTCTTCGAGAAGCAGATGGAAAAAAGGGCAAAAGAGGTCTCAAAAGAGCTTGTAGAAAAAGGCATAGCAAAGATAGACAACAGCGCAACAATCATCGACCTTGAAAAATACACCCTCGGAATATGGGTCCTCTTAAGAAAAGACGGCACCTGCCTCTACTCGGCAAAAGACATAGCGCTCGCAGAAAAGAAATTCAACGAATACAAGGTCAAAAAAAGTATCTACGTCGTCGGCGCAGCCCAGTCACTCCACCTAAAACAGCTATTCAAGACCTTGGAACTCATGAAATTCAAGAACGCAGACAAATGCCATCATCTTTCATTCGCCGAAGTCCGCCTCCCCACCGGCAGGATGAGCTCAAGGACAGGAGAGAACATATTATACTCAGACATGAAAAAAGAGCTTCTCGCCTATGCAAAAGAAGAAGTAAACAAAAGACACCCCGAATGGACAGGAAAAGATACAGAAAAATCAGCAAAAAACATCGCGATTGCAGCCCTAAAATTCGGGATGCTGAACCAGAACCCAAACAAGCCGATAACATTCGACCCAAAAGAGGCACTGAACTTCGAAGGGGACACAGGCCCCTACATCCAATACACACACGCCCGTGCGCACTCGATTTTAAGGAAGACAAAACCCGCCAAAGTATTCGACCCGGCTCTCCTAAAAGAAAAAGAAGAGCTGGACCTCATAAAAAAGCTGTCATACTTCCCAAAAACCATAACAGAAGCAACCGAACTCTACGACCCTAATCACATAGCGACCTACCTCCTGGAACTCGCCCACGATTTCAACACCTTCTACCACAGGCATCAGGTCCTGAAAGCTACGCCACATCTCAGGAACGCAAGGCTGGCGCTTGTACACTCGACGCTCCAGGTCTTAAAAAACGGCCTCTACCTCCTCGCGATACCTGCACCGAAAAAGATGTAAAACATTAGTCCTTCTTCTCATCCTCATCCATCTCAGAAACCGCCTTCTTCAGCCTCTCGATGGCCTCCCTGAGTTCTCCATCCCCTGAATTGCTTTCCTCCTTTTTCTCAAAAGAAACCTCTGGTTTTCCGTCATTTTGGCGCACCATCTTGTTCAAAGAATCATCAGCTCTCTCCTGAGGCTGGCCCTTCCTCATCATCCGCCTCAGCCTTTCTACAAAGAGCATCAACTTACTGTTTTCAAGCTTCTCCCTCATGAAATCAGCCGTAGACTTATTCAAAGCGCGCTCCATAGCCTGCATCTTCGAAACATCCTTACGCCTTTCTTGCCTCTCATGTTTAAGGCGCTTAAACCCGCTGACACTCCCTTTCTTCAACACAGCCATATACTCCTCAATCTCTGCAATCTCGCTTCTCGTCTTCATCAGCTTATCCTGCTCAGAAGTCATTATCCTGTTGAACACCTCCTCACTTATCTTGCGCATAAAATACTGCTTCTCAGTCGCTTTTTTCGTCTCCTCGATAATTCTTCGCTCCCTGTTAAGCCTGATAAGAGCATCCTTCAGCTTGAAATAAGGAAGAATTATTTCAAAAATCAGATAAACCGAGAAAGAAAGCATTGCTAAGAACAATAAAATCATCCACTTATTATCAACCACAAATTTCTCGGCTTTGATATAGAAAAGTGAAGATAGAATAGATTCTGTATTCATTTGCAATGGAGAAATAACATCATTCAGTCCGGAAATATCATCATTCTCAATCGCATTTTCTCCTGAAGAAATCAACCTTTCAGCCTCCCTCAATTTAATCTTCAATTGAACAACATCAAAACCATCCGACTCATACATTTCAATCTCGGCCTTAATATCATTCACAATATTCCTTAATCTCTCCAGTGCCAATACATTCTGATTTGTGAGAACTAGTAACCGGATTGTTTTCAATTTCTCCTGAGAACCACCCACAAGCAGGATGCCTATATTATACTCACCCTCAGATTCATTCAAAGGAACATGAACGCTTATAGGAAAATCAAAAGCATTCCCGGCAGGCAACACAAACTCATCATCCAGAGAAACAGCACAACATTCCTTTGAAATCCTTGAGTTTACAACCAGCGGTTTTTCACCTATATTTTCTACATATCCATAGAACGTAATATTAAAGCCACTATAAACTTCAATATCAGTATCTTTCAGCGTAAATTCAAAAGCCTCGCGTGGCATCGCCACCGAACCAGGCTTGCTTTCACCCCCGGTTTCACTCGCATTACCGATAACAATATCCACCTCACCTGAACCGCCGCCAGCGCCAGAATCAGAAGGACCTGAAGATAACACCGGTTCGAGAGTCGTAAGAAGCACCTGGCTGAATCCGCCATTCTTTGAACTGTCTATCGCATCAAACCCAAACCCGAATGACGGATTTTCAACTGGTGAAGGTGCAAGAAAATCATCCATGTATACATACATATTAGAAGTGACCCGCTCAAGCTCATATACTGTAGATATATAAGTAGCAGTGACCCTGGCATCCGTCACGCCTTCACCCCTCTTATTTGAGACAGTCACATTTATCGGCACAATATTTCCGGGCTTAAAGTAATCCCCATATGAAAAAGTCGTTACTTTTGTAACGAGAATATTAGATACAGTAAAATTCAGAGAATTAATACCGCTATTACCGTTCTTCAAAACAGATGCATTGACAGTGTAGGTTGCGTCAGTACTATAAATTACCGGCATATCAGTACCCAGTATCTCCCTGTAAGAACTGCTCTTGATTTCATCATCAACAAGATACACCAAAGAAGAAGAATCATTCAGGATGAGAGTCAGATTATATCCATCAACCGTCTTATTATTGACATTATTCGCAGCCACCGTGAAATATATGGTCTCTCCCTTGTTATACACAGCATGGTCTGTAGAAACCGAAACATCATACATGTCCGTGGCATTGAAAGTAAACGAGCAGTCGGAGTACGCCAGATTTCCAGAGACATCATAAGCATATATCTTGCAGGCATATTCACCAGTCTCATTGATGCCTGGGAAATCGAATTTATATAGTCCGGGGCTGACAATCTCAGCCGTATGATTTATAACAGCACCCATCGGATAATAAATCTCAAACGATACATTATCGATCAGCGAATTATCAGAAACATTTGCATATACCGGATTTACCTCATACAGATTAACAAGCTGATATTGAGCATAAGACCCGGTGATATTAGGAGAAACAACATCCTCATCAGTTACATTCAGAATAATATTATCGCTATCCACGCCGCCCATAACCCCTGACTCGGCAATCAGGGTCATATTACTCAAACCGATGCCTGAAGAATTGATAGTCCAGCTCATCTTACGGCCATAAGGGTAATCCTCAATATTTATATCCCCGACAGACACATTGAAATTCCCGTTTGTAAGATTAATCACCGAAAGATTCTCAATAGATAGCGATGAATTTATATCTAAAACATCACCACCCGCAGGAACAACAAACCAGGTTATATTAAATATTCGATTGACAGGCACAACAATAACAGCATCAGACCCAGAATACATCACATCGACAGCACCGAAATTCACAGAGAAATTCTCAAGAGAGGATACAGCACTTCCAGAATAAACAGTAACATTCACCGAATAATTCCCTGAGCGCGAAACATTGCTATAATCCAGTTCATAAAAATAAGTTCCATTAGAGCCGTCACCCTTATAGCTCAGTGTCCTGACATCAACCGCTCCCCGCGGCTTGCTGATGACCGCTTCAACCTTCCCGATAGTTGTAGCATTCCCGGACACATTTGCATATATAAAGAGATTATTGGTGACATTCAAAACAGTATCGGAAAAACCAATCAGAACAGACAGATTGAGTACATTGAATGCATGACCCCAAGGCAACCGTGCCATATTCCCGGAAGTATCATTCGAAAATATATCAGTGACATTATAATTGCCGACCAGGACAGTCTGATTATATTTGAGTCTCCACAAACCCATATGATGACTCCCAATATCCAGATAGAATGACTGGTTTTCATACGTACCGTTCGGCATCAAGACAGGCGCCCATACACCGGAGATATTAAGATTATCACTCACCCAGACACCCGCTGAAAAGCTCTCACCTATATAGACGCTACTTGGGCCATCCGCGAAAGGATTGATGATAGTTGGCCCTTCTGTATCCTTGACTTCCAAAGAGACATTCAGGACAGACGAATTATATCTGGACATAGCATCTCTTGCGACAAGCGAAACAGTGAAATTACCGGCGCTTGTGACATTGACCGCGAGCGCAACACTTCTGCCCGACCCGGAAGCAATATCACCCAAAGTATCATTCAATTGCAGAACAGACCCGATACTCGTATAAATAACCACTCCATAAGCATCCCCCGTATTATTCCCCACGCGATAGACATTATCCAACGTGACATTCAAAGCAAACTCATCACTCTGGTTCACCACACAACTCAAAGCATCATTACACATAACAGAACTCAGATTAAGATAGGGTGTCCGAATCAGCGTACTGTTTGAATAGACACGATCCGAAACCTTCAGATACCACGTGACATTAGAATCATTCAACGGATACAGAGCAGAGAGAGATGCAGAATAAAGAGATACAAGAGATCCGGTCGAATTACCTGAAACATTCATATACGCAACCCTGGAAGAGCCATCAACACCGGTACTGATACCGCACCCCTTGACCCCGTACGCACAGGCAAAGACAGAATTATTCAAAAAATAGACATCCTTTGAACTGTTCCATGGACTGTTCAGAGGTACATACACAGTCAGGTTTGGATAATTCAACGTCCTGTTAAAATCGATTGAGATATTAACTGATCTGTTCTGGTTCGCAGATATATAACTCGCCCCGCCAAGCGACACAAAAAATCCGCCGCCTACGACAATAAACTCATCCTGATCCGAAGTGACATTCACATTGCCCAAAGCATCAATGGCATATACCAGAGATACCCTGTAAATCCCGGTCATATTAGTATTATATAACGTAAAATTCCATCCATCATCCGAATAATTTCCATTAAGAGGCAAAAGAGAATAATTAATCGCACCATAAGGCGCATCAACCGTCGCGACGACACTGCTGACCAGTCTGTCACTCACATTGACCATAAATCTGACACTCTCATTCGTATACAGCCTCCTGTCAAGATAGAATGAATCATAAGCAACATCAAAAGCAGCATTATAGATAACCGGAGGCAGATTATCAACAACAACATCCAACGAACCATAGCTGGTCCAGCCAACAGTATCATTCACAGAAACATTCAGCGTGTAATTTCCAGTATCCACGCCGTTGATTACAACAGTCCCCCGATAAACCTTCAAAGATGAAGAATAATTCAGCTTTACCCGACCAACATACTGCCTTGATGTATTCAACACATCAACAAACACAGAATCAACACCACTATATCCATCTGTAGCGTTGACCGAAACAAGGACATGACTGCCATCCTTCACAGCAGTTGCATTGACCCACGCCTTATTTATGATTGGCGCGCTATCGTCAACCACATACTTATACAACACAATCCTCATATTGCCAAAAGAATCATTTGCATAAAATATCATTTGTTTACTCCCTTCACTGACCCACCCCGGATTAAAAGAGACACCGGTAACAAAACTATTATTTGAACCCAGACCACTATCATACCAGCTGGAATTCACCCCGACACCCACATCCTCCACATAAGCAGTAATATTATCAAGAGACCTCAGATAGCTGCCATTCAAAAGAGAAAGAGATACATTCGGTGCAACCGTATCAACAAAATACCTGATGACCGTATGATTCAGGTTGCCTAAAGAATCCTTAAGCCACAAATCAAGAGTCTTGTTCCCTCCCGAATCCCACGGGTCAAATCCCGCATTATCTGCAAAAGACTCATTGACAATAAACTCATTGTTATCGAACTTAAGCTCCCCGATACCCGCCCCGTCATCTGCCACATCAACAGTGACATTCCCGTCCAGCTTCATACTCGACCCGTTGACAGGACTGATCGAAGCAATATACGGAGGCGTATCATCAACAAAATAAGACAACACCGTATAATTGATGTTACCGGCAGCATCTGCCACCCAAAGATTAAGAGACCTATTCCCTCCGCCCGTCCAGCCGGGATTGAAATACACATTATCCGTTGCCGCCTTTTCCAGTCCGCTGCCATTGTCATACATCAATTGCGACACACCGGAAAGCGAATCATTCACATCAACCCTGATATCGGTGCTCGACTTCAAAAACGATCCATTTGGGGGACTTACAGAAACAAAATAAGGCGCAACAAAATCGATAGAATAATTCCTGCTCACAGTCACGGCATCACCGACATTATTAGTCGAATTCACATACACAGTACAGACAGACACACCTTCATCTGAACAATAAGAACTCACAACAACAGAAAGGACACCATTGCAGGCAGTTCCGGCCCATGGACTATCATCCGAACCGCTGATTCGATAGCCACAAGTCTGCCCCTCGGGGTCGATTTCAGAATGAGAAACACCAAAAGTACCATTAAACCAGGCATCCGCTAAAGGATCCAATATACTCACAACCGGCGGCGAATTATCAACATTGAACGAAACATTAACAATATTCGAATTGCCTGCTTTATCACTGGCATTCACTTCAATCAAACAATCCGAATTTTTCGTATCAGAGCAATAAGCTGCTGTATCAAAACTAAATCCCAACAAACTCCCGCAATCTACCGAATAATATCCGCTGAAAGGATTCAGTCCGTCTTTATATCTGTAATAACACAAATCAATATACTCATCTGTTGTTGAATAATTAACACCGATCTCGCCTTTAGTCCACTCATCGCTCAAAGGACTATTAACATAAATCACAGGGCCATCAACATCAAAAACAAGCCATTCAGAATCAGTAGCATTATTGCCGATCCCATCATGAGCAGTAAAGTTGATTGAATAATTACCAGTGGCCCACAAAGACGTATCAACCACCCATGAAAAATTACATTGAGAATCACTGACAAATTTTACAGAAGAATTTAAAACATCTGTAGAATTGTAAATATAATAACTGCAATTAGTCAGATTCCCGCCAACCCTCGCCGCCCGCAAATCAAGGCTAAAATCGCCGTTAATATACACTTCTCTTGGATAATGTATCACCACATTCGGCAAATTATTATCTACCTTAAAAAGAACCGAAACTGAACGGGTATATCCAAAAGAATCATTAGCATAAATAGTCAGATTATAATCTCCATCAGGATCATCCGAACTGTTCCAGACTGCATCCCACCCAAAGCTATTATTCAAAGTTCCATTAGCGACAGTCACATTAATATCATACCATGACGCATTGACACCAATCCCCGAATCAGAAACCTCACTTAAAATATCAACCATTCCCGAAACAACCTGCATGTTCGCTGGATTCTGGATCGTTATTAAAGGCGCCCCTCTATCAATGTTTATAACACTGGTCTGATTAACAGGTCCGACATTACCAAGCGAGTCATTAGAAAGAAAAGAGAGATATTTACGGCACGTACTCCCGATAGCACATGTCACAGATACCACATCAAGCTCATAATACGTTAGACACGTTGCAGAACCATAATCCCTCAGACAAGAACGCGTGACACTGCATCCCACGCCACCTCCGTCATCACATATCAACAGAACATCCTGATTCTCATTTACCCAGCCAGAATAAGTATAATTACTGCACGTATTTGGTCCGGTCATATCTACATAAAATCCATAGGTAGTATAATTGATATTCCCAAGCGTATCATTCGACCACACATAGAGAGTATAATTACCGTCAACACTCCATCCCGGCACAAAACCTGTGCCAATAGAAACCGTCTTATTTGCTCCGCTCCCGTTGGAATACCACAATTTATCAACCCCTATACCAGCGCCATCTGTAGAACTTAAAACAACCATATCATCACTTTGGATAAAACTGCCGTTTGGCGGTGAGCTAACGCTGATAAGAGGGGGAGACTTATCCAGTACAAAACGATAATAAGTCCCATTGACATTCCCTGCAGAATCATTCGCCCAGACATAAAGATCATTGCTCCCTTCAACACTCCAACCCGGATTGAAGCTGAAGAGAGAATCGAATGTATAATTCAATGACCCATTATTATACCACGACCAGGCAACACCATTTGAGTCATGGATCCCTATACTGATATTAGTCCTCAAAGAGACATAAGATCCGTTCTGAGGGCTCACAAAAGCAAATACAGGAGGCGTATTATCAACAACATATGAATAATAGCTATAATTCACATTCCCAAGAGTATCATTAACCCATATAAACAGATATCTAGTGCCTTCAACAGACCACCCCGGATTAAAGCCGGCATTATCACTGAACGTCTTATTCATAACACTTCCGTTGTTATAGACAAACCCTGAAACACCGACGCCCGGATCATCTGCATCAATGGTGATATTAGAAACAGACCGTATCACAGACCCGGGCGAAGGCACAACCGAAACAATTGACGGCGCTGTATTATCAACAAAATAAGAATACACCGGATGATTGACATTTTGGGCCCCGTCAATCACCCATAGCAACAAGTCATTCCATCCCTCATCTATCCATCCCGGCACAAAAGGCACAAGATCATTAAATGTCCCGTTAAGAGCACCAGAACCATTATTATAATACCTGAAATATACTTCTTGATTGTCCGTCGTATTCAATACAAAAGAAAAGACAGACGTAACATTCGATTTATTCTCATAGGATATGCTGAATATTCCCGGCAAAGTATTATCGACAACAAACCGATACATTTCATGATTCACATTTCCCGCAGAATCATTTGCCCAGACATCGATAATATGCTCTCCTTCACTTGTCCAGTTCGGATCAAAACTCGAATTCACATCAACAGAAATATTACCAAAACCATTATTAGCATTATACCAAAATGAAGATATACTATAATCATCACTCACATTGACAGTCACATTATCAGCAGTCTTGAGGTAAGAATTATTCATCGGCTCGACCGGATCAAAAAAAGGCGCATTCACATCAACAATATAGGTAAGAGACGTATGATTCACATTACCGGCCTCATCATAAGCCCAAAGAGCAAGGTGTTTCTCACCTCCTGTTGACCACCCGGTCAGTATAGAGCCACTGCTTGAAAATATCGTCACATTACTATTCCCGGCATTATATGTCAAATGATGAAAACTCCAGTCATCAGTGATATTATAGTTGATTCCCACATTGACAGGAACATAAGAATTATTCATCGGATAAAAATCATCAGGAACGTACTTAGGAGCCAGCCTGTCAAGAATAATATCATCAAATTTCACTTCCGTCTGGATATTCCCTACATAATCCTTCACACGTACATACACGGACCTGATACCATCACCTAAAGAGCATCCATAAAAAGGATCAGCGACATTAAAACTGGCAAAACTACCGCCAAAAACAATCCAATCAGTATAGTTAATGTTATCGCATGAAAATCCCATAAAATCAGGAACATTATATGTTGGCGGCACAATTGTAATATCCGGGAATGCCTTATTTGTATAAGGATCATTATTTTCGGCAACAACAAACAATGGCGGTTCCGGTGGCGTCTTATCGACAGTAAAAGTAAAATTATCAAACTTGCCCCAGTATCCGGACTTATCCCGGCAATGAACATAGACAGTATAATTCCCATCATCAAGACCCGAAATATCAATCGTCCCATTTACAGCTTCAACTGCCTCATCAAAACCCCCGTCATCCGGATTCAATGCAATTCCATTACCATATTCTGATTTCAGAGGCGAATCAGCACCATAGCTCTTGACAAAATACTCCGAAGCATTGATATGAGAATAAAGCTCATTATCCTGACAGGTCGCATTAAGAACTGGATTCGAATTTGTGGTAGAAGGATTGATAACTGCACTTTTCGACATTGGAGGAGATAGATAATTAACAACTCGCTGCATAACCGCATTTCTATCATTATATCCCAGCGCCTCAAATCCGAATGCAAAATAGACTAATTTATATGTGCCATTGTTTACCCTCATGGCAGCATTTAAAAGACTCGGAAAGTATCCATAAATCCACGAATTGGAGATTGAACTTCTCTGCTTCAGATAAAAAGAGTAATAAAATGACGGATTTGCATATGAACCTGATGGCGCAATTTCTGATGGATATCTTTGATTATTCGCCCCCTCAGATGATATTATGCTTAAATCCATTAGACCTCCTGTAATGGGATCATCATTTATACCGCGCGGTAGGGCTTCAAGAACATCCAGATAATAAGAATCATAATCATATAAAACATTATCAACTACAAAACTAGAGCCCATATAATCACGATAAAACGTTTCATCACTAATATCATATCCAATATCCTGACCTGTCAAAAACAAAAATCCTCCGCCATCTAAATATTTTTTCAGATTAGTTCTGTCGTCCGAAGTCAAAGTATTACTATAAGTATTACCAGTAAACCATATAACAATGTCATAGTTCTTCATAGTATCATAACCAGGACCATTATACGGCGAAAAGAGAACTGACAGAACAATATCACAATCCCCCGTACCAATATCCGTATCACACGAATATCCAAGAATCTGAATAGCGCTCTTAAAATAAGATATATAATCACCACCGATGTTCACATCATCGTCGACCAGAAGTATCTTCGGCTTCGGTGAATCAGCATGAACAGCGCCGATAAGTATAATAGAAACCATCAAAAATACAATTAGAAACACAATCTTTCCTCGAGAATAAACCATACATAATATTTGATTTTACTACATATAAATCTTACAGAAACATAAAACACCAGATGCAAAAACATAATGAAAAATAATTATAGTTCATGTCGTTAAAAAATGGACAAATTGACCGAAAAACAAAACGACATTAACTAGATGTAAATGTCATCAGTCCATTTTGAGATATGCTCAAAAGCCTGATACGTCAGGATCATGATTTTGAACGTAAGTTCAAAAGCTTGACACTCAAAGCCTTGAAAAAGTTATGACATTTACTATATTTTAAGATAAGAGGCCGATTCAAAAAGCTTCATTTAAATATCGGGAAGAAAGCCATTACTCAAAACTCGACCAGTCTCTCAAACTCCTTATACCGCTTCAAGATATCATCCCTGGTAATCTTCTTCAGCTTGTTCAGGCTGAAATCCTCTGCATTGAAAGACGCTATAGAGCTCCCGAATATTATCGCCTTCCTCATATTCTCGACAGAGACATCATCAGTGCTGGCAAGATATCCCATGATTCCTCCCGCAAACGAATCACCCGCACCGGTCGGATCCTTCAGGTCCTCAAGCGGATAAGCAGGCGCAGAAAAGCACATGCCGTCAGTGAAAAGAAGCGCTCCATGCTCTCCCTTCTTTATTATGACCGCATCCGGCCCCACTTTCAACAACATGCGCGCAGCACGCACAAGATTTGGAGTATTCATAAGCTGCCTTGCCTCAGCATCATTGATCAAAAGAAGATTGACTTTGCCGATGATCTTCATCAGCTCATCCCTCTTGGTACTGATCCAGAAATTCATGGTATCCAGCGCAACAAACTTCGCATTCTTCAACTGTAAAAAGACATCAAGCTGCAGCACAGGATCGATATTGGCAAGGAACAGGTATTTTGCCTCAAGATACTTAGGCGGTATCTTCGGCCTGAAACTGGAAAACACATTCAGCTGGGTATCAGTCGTATGCGCCTGATTCATATCAAACTCATAATATCCAGACCACCGAAACGTCTTTCCGGGAACGACCTCAAGGCCGTCTGTCGCGATATTCCTCTTGTTCAGAAAATCAATATGCTCGCGCGGGAAATCCTCACCCACAACACCGACAAGCCCAGGCCTGCAGAAGATGCTTGCAGCGACAGACGAGTAAGTGGCAGCGCCACCCAGGATATCCTTCACATCACCGAACGGCGTCTTGACAGAATCAAGAGCAATCGAACCCACAACAACCAAGTCAACCATATCACTCTACTCCCCGTACTTGACAAGACTATAGACAGGATACTTGATCTTATCCTTCCCTTTGAGCGCCGCAAGCTCGATCAGGACACAGATCCCGACAATCTTTCCTTCAAGCTTCTCGACAAGCTCGACAGTAGCAGCAAGAGTGCCTCCTGTTGCAAGCAAATCATCAACTATAAGCACATTCTGGCCGGGAGTGATCGCATCCTTGTGGATCTCAAGCCCGTCGTCTCCATATTCCTTCGTGTAAGTCGCCCGGATAGTCTGTGCAGGAAGCTTTCCCTGTTTTCTTACAGGCACAAAGCCGGCAACAAGCCTGTCCGCAAGCGCCCCGCCGAGCATATATCCCCTCGACTCGATGCCGACCACAAGATCAATCTCTCTGTCCTCATAATGCTTCTCAAGCTTATCGAGAGCCATTTTAAATGCGCGCCCGTCTTTAAGAAGCGTTGTGATATCATAGTAGAGTATCCCCTTCTTCGGATAATCCGGTATTTTCCTTATCCTCGAATCAAAATTCATATACATCACCTAAAAACCAATATATACTGCACAATAATTATCTTGATAACTTTATAATAATAACCATACAAATTAAACAAAAAAGTTAAAAGAGGGATCTCAGATGAATGCAGAAATTGGTATCATTGGCGGCACAGGAGTATACGACCCCAAGCTCCTGAAAGACAAGAAAGAAATAGAAATAGACACACCTTACGGCAAACCGTCAGACAGGATAATCATCGGAACACTCAGAGGTAAAAAAGTAGCATTTCTCAACAGGCACGGTCCAGGCCACAAGATCCCCCCGCACATGGTGAACTACCGCGCAAACATCCACGCGCTAAAAGAACTAGGCGTCACCCGCATCCTCTCAGCGACAGCAGTAGGATCCCTCGTAGAGGAATACATGCCCGGAGACCTTGTGATACTGGACCAGTTCATAGACAGGACCCACGGCAGGGCATCCACATACTATGATTTAGGACAGGTATGCCACATATCAGTCGCAGACCCTTTCTGTGAAGACATGCAGAGCCACCTCATAAGAATAGGAAAAGAACTGGACTATCCCGTCCACGAAAAAGGCACCCAGGTATGCGTAAACGGCCCGCGCTTCTCGACAAGGGCAGAATCGCTGATGTTTAAGGCATGGGGCGCCCACACCATCAATATGACGCTCGTCCCTGAATGCGTCCTTGCAAGGGAAAAAGAGATATGCTACGCATCGATCGCCATGGTGACCGACTACGACTGCTGGAAAGACCACAACGTCTCCATAGAAGACATAATAAACACGATGAAACAGAACGAACAGAAAGTAAAAAACCTGCTCATAAAAGCGATCGAAACGATACCCAAAGAACGCACCTGCGCATGCAGAGACGCACTGAAGAACGCGCTCATCTAAGAGAAATAAGAGAACTCTAGCGCAATCTGCAAATCGTTATATTCTAGCAACTGAACTCATTACCCTCAGTCTCTGAACAGACTACCCGGTTATTCACGACATTGTAATACCTAAGCGCAGGATTGCTCAACTGCTTCAGCGTGCAACACACACCGCTTGCATAATTCGAAAGGATAGCCGCCTTCTCGACCTCAAGCTGCCTCAATTGCGCCTCCTTATCATTCAGGTTTGTATTGCAGACACCAAGATTGACACCTGTGCTCGACTTCTCTGAATTGCACGCATCAAGATCAGATTTCAGGGAAGCCGAAGCACTCTGGCAAGTATTATAATTATCATTCATTATCTGCAGCTGGCCCGTAACATCAAGTTTCTGCGTATTGCACGTATTATAAAGCTCCTGCGCACTGGAAAGGCCGGATTCACAGCCGTCGAAGCGCGACTGGAGATTAGAATAACCATCCCTTAGCTTATACAGCTCAATATTCGCATTCTGCTTTGAGAGGTGAGGAAAATCTGGATTCTGTGATAGCATTGTATACTCCGGATCTTCATAAAACAGATTTCCTGTAATCTTAGGCCCGACAGAGACGACAAGCGCAAGCAGCACAAGAACAATCGCGACACCCAGCTTGTTTTTCGATAAAGGCTCAAAAAAATGAGATACTTTATCCTCAGAAGAACCTAATTTGGTCTTCTTCTTATCAGGATTATAATGATACTCAACCATACCATAATTACATAGTCAAACGTTTATATAAATTAGCACACCCACACAAAACATTAATAACTTGAAGCGATAAATAAAGCTATCACGTAGTGATAACATGAAAACAAAAATCATATTCATATTGGCATTGCTTGCATTAATATCCTCCGTCCAAGCGTCCAGCATAGAATCTTACAAAATAATAACTGAAGTCATCGACGAAAATACAGTAAACGAGAACATCGTAATCACGCTTGCCAACAACATTGACCACGATATAGACTCGGCAACAATCTACCTGCCAAAGGAATCGGCAATAACCTCAATCCGCGACACCTACGGCCCGCTCAAATACGACGTTTCAAAAAGCGACAATATTGCGGTAAACCTCTATTTCAAAAAACCGCTATCCTCGAACAGCAAGAGAACACTGATGATAGAAATAGAGACAAAAGAACTTGTAACATACAAAGGCGATTACTTCGAATATCTCTTGGTTTTTACACCAAAAGACAACATCTCTGACTTCGAGCACCTCCTCAAACTGCCGCAAGACGCAAAACTTTATTCGTCTGAAAGTGACTTAAGAATCATCTATCCCGAAGCAGTACAGGACAAAAACTACGATACATTGGCATACATCTGGCACCTCGACTTAAAAGAACGGGAACCGCAGGTATTTCTGGTCCGTTTTCGGCTACCATACACAGACTGGCTGTCAATGGCAATACTCACAGCCGAAATAATTATGGCTCTGATAATAGTGGCGACTCTCTTCCTTTACATCTCAGGTAACTACAGCAAACAAAAATTGCTAGATTCAGTAAAACTATTAAGCGAAAACGAAAAGAATATTGTCAGTTTCATAATCAAAAATGAAGGGATATCCCAACACAAACTTCAGGATGAACTTGGCTATAAGAAATCCGCAATAAGCAAGATTATAACAAGACTTGAGATAAGAGAAATCATAACAAGGAAAAAATACGGAAAAACGAATAGATTATATCTGGGAAGACGCGCAAAAAAATAGCCCATTTATTAACACATCGCATCTATTGTTCTCGGTTTCCATAGTTTCTCCAACAAGTAGTTATATTGTTTCCACCTATATCAGACTACAGGCTTTGTTTCCGGGTGATATAACGCCCGGATCAGGCCAAAATAAGAGGTGAGAAATGTGAATATAAAAAAAATAAGTTGTTTGTCCCTTCTGGCAGTACTTGCAGTTCTGTTAATAACACCGAATGCAAGTGCATGGAGAGGCGTTATAGGTGACGGAGACAAGGCAATAACCTTTAACAAGGGTTTTGTATACATACCGCAAAACGGAGTTAAAGAAGTATATCCATTCTTGGATGACTTAACAAATTACGGATACATGCCAGAAAAAGCGAAAATACACATGTATGTAACAAACCCGACATGCAGGACGCTCGAGTTTACCTACTTTATAAACGGCAAAAAATACCAGACTGTATATGTAGGCCCAGGAAGCGCGAGATTAATTGAATCGCCTGTTGATCATGACGACCTGATATATGGGGAAAAGAACACAATAACATTCGAAACATCTGCAGACCCGATAGTATCCGGCTACATGGCAACAAAATGGATAAAAACATCATATATCGCAGAATCGACAGAATGAACATATCAGAGCCAGAATTATCAAGAATTTGAAGCAGAGCAACCTGCTTTTTAAAATTTTTTATTGTACATAAAGTATATTCCAAGACAATAAAAAAGCTTGAAATTCCCCAACAGCATCTAAATTTCATGATTTTTTATTGTACATAAAGTATATACAGGCAATAAATCAGTACACAAAAACTATATAAACCAAGAAAAATATAAAGAACTATTAATAATTTGGAGGTGCAATCAAATGAAAAGAATAACAAAAATTCTTTTTTCTGTTATTATGCTACTCACCATGATAACAGCAATACAGCCAGTGTCTGCACAAAACCCAGGTTCTCC
The DNA here is from genome assembly GCA_043813875.1 of archaeon. Taxonomy (GTDB): domain Archaea; phylum EX4484-52; class EX4484-52; order EX4484-52; family B79-G9; genus B79-G9. The sequence continues at coordinate 24,763 of JBDRKP010000039.1, forward strand.
GCAACCGGTCCTCGAAACAACAAAAATATGGGTAAACTACAACTACGCACTTGTGCGTATAGAAGAAGCCGAAATCGGAATGGATGCACTCATAACCTATATCGGGACTGATTTGGGAAAAGACACGGCAAAACTGGAGGCATACAAAAACGACTTGATCTCAAAACAGGACGAACTTAAAACAGTTGCAGAAAATAACCAGCCCTTAAGCCCGGTCATATCCGACATGAAAACTATCGTAAGAAGCTTCAGGGACGAAGCAAGAATCCACGTTGGAGAAAACAGGACTGGCGCATTAAATGCAATAAAAAACGCGGTTGAAGAAAACGAGAACACAATCTATGACATGATCGCGAGTGCAAGAGCAGTACACAAACAGCACAACCTGGAAGCATTTGACTACCTGAACGAAAAAGCTCAATCAAAATTGGATGAAGGAGTATCGAAAGGAATTGATGTCACCGAGCTTCAGGCAGCACTGGACGAAATAAAACAAAAGCGGACTGAATTTGTCCAGGTAATGGATGACGCTATTGATTCCTGCAAAGATCGCATCAGACTCCGCTGCAACACAACACAAACCCAGGAATACTTTAGAGTACGCGACGAGATAATACAGGACTACAAAGACTTAAGGGAACTTGCAAAAAACGTCGGCATGAAATACAAAATAGCAAATGCCATCGAAAACGGGAGAAATATCATCGCAAATGGGAAAACAACACTCGAGCGTGCAGAAAGCCGTAATATCGACGTGAGTGTCGAAAAAGCAAAACTGGACGAGATCTCAAAACTCGTGGACAGTGCCGAAAACAATAACAATAACGGCGACTACGAGGCAGCAATAGCCGACATGGAATCTGCAAAAGAGGCGTTCCAAGAACTGCGCGACTCAGTCAAGACAAGGAGGGGATCAAGATGAAGAAAGCAATGATTATCCTGATTGTGTTGCTGGTATTCGCTGTCATGGTCAGCGGCTGCGCATCAAAAAAGCCTGTAGCACCAACGTCGGCTCCCGCAGCCCCTGAGACTAAACCTGCTTCGGCCGTGAGCATGCCAACTAACGATATCCCAACAGTCATCCCGCAAGAAGGCATTGCGATAGACGAGCCAGACTTGAGTGCAGAAACAGACGTAGATCTTGGTTCATTGATATGAACCAGCTCTTTCTTTTTTTATTTCATCTTTTTTTTATTTTATTGGCCAAACAATCACAACTTAAAACAATCCACGAATCGACTTCTCATTAGCCTTTATAATACCTTTTTCAGTAATAATCCCAGTAACATACTTCGCAGGCGTCACATCAAAAGCAGGATTAAGCGCACGACTCGTCCTCGGCGCAATCCTCACCCTGGACATCCGACCAAGCTCATCCGACCACCCGAACATATAAAGCACCTCATCCTGAGAGCGCTCCTCAATCGGGATACCATCCCCATTCTTGCAGCTAATATCAATCGTAGACATAGGCGCCGCCACATAGAACGGAATCCCATTCTCATGCGCAAGAACCGCCTTCTCATAAGTACCGATCTTATTGGCCACATCACCATTAAGAGCAATCCTGTCCGCCCCCACGATAACAAGATCGACATCTCCTTTCCTCATATAATATCCTGAAGCATTATCCGCAATCACAACGTGATTGACCCCTTCCTGCCCGAGCTCCCACGCAGTCAGGCGCGCTCCCTGGCATCTCGGCCTCGTCTCATCCGCATACACAAACACACCCTTACCCTGACGCTTCGCCGCATAGATCGGCGAAAGCGCCGACCCCCAATCGACAAAAGCAAGCCATCCCGCATTGCAATGCGTAAGGATACGCATGTTATCATGTATCAGCTTCTCGCCATGTCTGCCTATCATCTCGCAGGCCGACGCATTCTCATCAGCGATCTTCTGTGCCTCAGCAATCGCCGCCTTCCTCGCATCCTGCGCATCCTTCTTAGACCTGATGGCACGAGCCACCCTCGCCGTAGCATAGAAAAGATCCTGGGCAGTAGGCCGTGTACAGTTGATAACCGTCTCCGCCCGGGAGACATCATCAAGAAAATTATCTTCAGACGCCTCAATCGCAGCCTGAGCCATCGCAAAACCACCTGCAGCCCCGATCGCGCCGGCACCCCTCACAACCATATCCTTGATAGCGCGCGCAGTATCCTGATAGCGCTTAAGCTCGACAATCTCGAAACTGTGCGGGATCTTGGGCTGATCTATCATGAAAACAGACGCACCCTCCATCCACAAAGTCCGGTACTCCCTGATATTTCCATCTAAATTCACACGGATAAAAACCACCTGACACAAGCCTATTTATTGAAAAGCGCTTTATTAGAAAAAAGATAGCACAATATCAATAAATATATAATCCCGCTAGGTACAAGAGAAAAATCACCGGCATAGGCAATCATAGAAATACCCACAACATCAAAAAGATAGAACCCGAACGCGGCATAAAGACCCCACTTCTTAAAATAATACAATCCAGCCGATATCGCCACCATCACAAACGAAAAAAGCACAATGACCCCGGCAAACTCATTGACCAGCCCCAAAGCGGTCTCAAGCACAGAAAAAGCAGCAGAAAACACAGAAAACAATACAATCAAAAGCAAGCCGGACGGTCGCTTGAGCTTGGCAATGACTTTCCTTCTCACAAGATAACCATAAGCAGCCCCGATAACATAACCTCCAAGAACCACAGTCAGCAAAACATCAGCAAGAAAAGCATAAATAGAACTATACATCTCCATCATATTATTCCATGTGGACGGTACAAAAAACAGGATCATGATGCTAATCATCTCGAAAAGCGCAATAAACACCATTCCCCGAAATACACATCTTTCACACAGGATAAACTTCTCTCCATATGCGAACAAAAGACCAATCACAGCACCCATAAAAAAAGCAGAAAACAAAGACGTGAACATATACTCGACAAGCGGCGTCCTGATCTGTATGAGACCCGCTTCAATCTCAAGAAACATAAGTATCCATACAACAAAAAATGCCGCTAATCCCGCGACCAATCCCTCTATCCAATGACTTTTCATCCTCTCCATGATATCACGAAATCACAATAATTCAACAATGTACGTAATACACTTATACAGTCAGACTTATATATATTCTCAAAAGAACTTAAACCTTCAGAGAGGGATAAAGTTATATTCTTTAATCATAACAATAAACATAGTATAGTTGACATCGTTACCCATTGGACAAATATGGCCAATAAACCCATAGATGTCAATCTATTCTGGCGAATCCAAAAGATTCGCTGAATCCTAAAATTGCAAAACAATTTTAAGGATATGTAAAAGTCACATATTCCAAAAGGCTATGACTTTTACTTTAAAATGAAAATGAGGGTGACTCACATGAAAATATTCATAGAGACATACGGGTGTGAAAGCAACCAGTACGCAACAGAGGTACTGGCGGCGCTCCTGACAAAAGCAGGCCATAAGTTGGTCCCGAAAGATGAGTCAGAACTGACCATACTGAATACATGTGCACTCGAATCAAAAACAGAAAAGAAGATAATCACAAGACTAAAAGAACTGGATGACAGCAAACAGAAAATACTCGTCGCCGGATGCCTCACAGAAGTCCAGAAAGATAAGATACAGGAAGCTGCGCCAAGAGCATCGATCATGGGCACAAACTCAGTCACAAAAATCAACGAGATAATAGAAAAGATCCAGAACAACTTCAAAGTCACACGTATAAGAGACAACCCCAACCTCCTGATAAACCAGCCACGCTTGAGGATATACCCCACGATAGCGACAATCCAGATAGCAGAAGGCTGCCTTGATGCCTGCAGCTACTGCGTTGACAGGACAACAAAAGGAAGCCTCATAAGCTACGAACCTGAACAGATAATCAGAGAAGTACAGAATGCACTAAAAGACGGATGCGTCGAGATGCAGCTGACCTCCCAGGACATCGCATCATACGGGCATGACAAGGGAGTAAAACTACCCGCCCTCATAAGAAAAATCTCATCCATCCCTGGAAACTTCAGGATACGCCTGGGACAGATGAACCCTGCAAACGTCATTCCCATCCTTGACGACCTGATACTGTCATACAACCACCCGAAAGTCTACCAATACCTGGACATACCCGTACAATCCGGCTCCAACAGGATACTAAAAGAGATGCAAAGGAAGTACACAAAAGAAGAATACCAGATGATAGTCTCAGCCTTCAGGAAAAAATACCCGGAAATCACAATCTCAACAGACGTCATGATAGGTTATCCGGGCGAGACAGACGACGACTTCGGAAAGACCATAGAACTGATAAAAGAGACAAAACCAGACATAATCAACACCTACACATATAGCGCAAGACCATTCACAAAACCAGGCCAGTCACAGATACCCCCGTGGAAAATCAAGACCTGGGCAATTGAACTCGACCAGGTCTACGACAAGATCAAAGAATCAAGAAAAGAGTCATGGCTCCACTGGCAGGGAGAAGTGGTCGTCACCCAGAAAGTCATGGGCATGTATCTTGCAAGAAACTACACATACAAGCCAATCATCCTGAAGAAAGCGACTCTGGGCGAGACAAGAATAGCAGAAATAATCGAAGAGAAACCAAGCTATTGGCTCGGCAGATCAAACGAGGCAACAACAAAAACCACCATGTCTTGACAACCTTCACTATAAACTTATAGCATAGGATGATGATTTGATTGAAACTGGGCGTTAGCACAACAATTTCTACCGGCGAGATATATTCACAGGAATATCTCACCATGAAAGAAAAATTATTCCTGACACAGCAGATTGCCCTGGACTTCGCAGAAAAGCACAAGCTGAAATACGTAGAATTATCGATACTCGATCCCTACAGCATAAAAGACATAGACCAGTCCGGATTCAAAAACATGCTTTCAGCGTACAGTTTTAGATACACATACCACGCACCCATATTCGAGATAAACCTCGGAGCGACAAACCAAAGCTGGAGAAAGCTGTCCGTAAAACTGCTGAACGAACACATCCGGTTCGCAAAGGCAATGGATATAGAAAACATCGTCATCCACGCCTACAGGCCGATGGGCCTTGACATGTTTTTCCTCGAGCGCATCATGGAAAACACAATCCAGTCCATGGCCGAGATACACAGCAAAAACGACACTGGGGTAAAAATCCTCATAGAGAATCTCCCGAACCCCGGCGACCTTTTCAGCAGCCCGGAAACACTAGCGCTCATGGAAAACACATGCTACTGCTACGACACATCCCATGCGAACTGCGCAGGCTACGAGCAAAAAGACTTCATCGCCCATCTTGGAAAAAACATAAAAGAAGTCCATGTCATTGACGGCATAAAAAACCACCCAGACATGCACCTTCCCATCGGCAAAGGCGACATAGACTTCAAAGAGACCCAAAAGGCCCTGAAAAACATAAACTACACCGGCCCTGTGATTCTTGAAGCATTCTCCCTGGAAGACGCCACGACAAGCATAAAGAAACTGAAAGACATCTTCAGATAAAATAATGGCTGAAGCCACTCATTCTTAAGCGCTCCATTCATCCAAGTATCTTCGCGATATCCATCAAAAGAGCCGGAAGCGCCTTGATAAGTATTATCACCATCAGTATTCCTTTGATAGAAGCCAAAGGGACAGCCGCAAAATAAAGAAGCAGGACAGCAAAGACATCGGTGAGGCTCATGACAATCCCGGGTATGAAAAGGAAAGGCATATACACCAAAGACACAGCGCCCTTAGCCAAAAGCAGGAAGATGATAGCATTGACAAGAAACGACGGCCCCGGGACATCGCCGAAATAAAGCAGCGCCGCAACAAAAATATCGATAACCCCAAAAATCTTATGAATCATGACCATCCACCTTTCCTTCTTTTATCCGCATCATTTCAATTTGATTGATCTGATTAGATTAGATTTAATATAATCGGATTGCTTTCATTTCCAAAAAAAATCAAAATCAATCAACCACATCTGGTTAAGTTAACCAGCATAATGGCAATAAAACTAATGCCAAAATAAACTTTAAATATCTTTGCAAAACTGAACTTTTGCATTTTTTGCCTTGAGACACCGTATTTAAGCCATAGCAAATCGTTTTTAAAATAAGTTACGGCATTACAATCCGTATGAACTGTTTCAATAATAATATACTGATTTAACTCTAAAAACGCAAACGGAAGGATACACACTCAAAATGGTAACAAAAACATTTATATATGTAAGTATGTATCTTAACTAATATGCATTGCATAAATCATCCAAAAATTAAATCAACTGGAGCTTGTGTAGAGTGTGGCAAGTTATTCTGTGACCAATGCATCCTTTTAGTTGGGAGAAAAAGATACTGTAAAGAATGTGCTGCTGAAATATTGAAAGAAGGGGACGAATCAAATAGTTTAACATTAAATAAAGTAAAACATAATGGGATTGTAATAACGCAACAAACAACCAATATTCAAACACCCTCATCACACACTGAAGATATAGAAACCCACATGAGCAAAGAAACTATGGAAAAAATATTCAAATATTTTGTTAGTATTTTCTATGCCATTTTAACTTTTACTTATCTTGAGCAGGGAACACCTATTTTTTTATTCTTGTTATTAGTTTCACTAATTTGGTTACCACCTTTTGAAAGTTGGATAAATGAAAAATTGAAGATTACTATTCCATTATGGCTTAAAATAATATTTATAATATTATCTTTTATCTTAATTGGAATTTCAGGGTGAATATAAATGAAATGTCAAAATCATAAAAATAAAGATTCAGTAGCTACTTGTACTGGTTGTGGAAATCCATTCTGTGACGATTGCATGATAAAAGTCGGAAGAAAAAATATGTGTAAAGAGTGCGCTAGTGAAAAGCTAAAAGATAATGAAACAGAATCAAAAAAGAGTTCAGCACAACCAAATATAGTAATAACCCAACAGACAACAAATCAGCAGTCTGCTCATACAGACTCAGATAAACCTCGAGGAAGTGGATTTTGGCTGTGTTTTTGGATACTTGTTTTTTGGCCTGTTGCGATAATCTATTATTTTATGCGCAGATGGAAATAATATATGACCCACATTTTATTAAGTCATCACTATCCTAAGGAGTATAATCATTGTATTACATTTAGATTAAAAGGAAAGGTTTATCATCTATGCGCACGGTGCTTAGGGTATTTTTCATCTTTCTTTATTTTCTTAGGGTTATACATCTTTATTAATGAATATTTGCTACCTGTTGACGGAATGATTATCTATTTACTTCCTTCTTTTGCGTTTATTGATTGGGGTTTGACTAAGACTAAAATATATAATGGAAATAACCAGATAAGATACACAACTGGTTTTTTATTGGGCATCGCAGGTTCTAGATTGATTTTTTTGTTTTTTAACAACCCTTATAATTATGCCATATATATTAGTGTAGCAATATATTTTATGATAACTACAATCATAATTTATTTAAGCAAATTTTTATTGAAAGTGTCTAAATAACCTGAACTATTACATTTTTTGCCCTGAAAATGACGATTTGCGCCACAACACATAATTTCTAGAACAAGTTACGATATCACACGCGTCTACAAAAAAATATCTAAAAACAGCTCCTATTCACCCATCTCATCCTTGATGATCTCAACAATCCTCTTGTTATCGATCTTCCCGCGGAGCGCTCCCATGCACTTCCCGATGATCTGCTTCATCTGCGCACCCTTCTCCTTCCTAACCTTCTTGATGATGCCCTTGATCACATCCCGCGCCTCATCCTCGCTCATAAGCCCAAGACCCTTGCTCTCTACAACCTCAAGGACAGAATACTCAGAACCGGCAATATAGCGAAGGATTACAGGAATCACATCCTTCGTGATCTTCCCCTCGCGCACAAGACCAAAAATCTCAAAAAAGACATCATCCCGTATGCTTCCGACATCCACATTCTCCCGTGTCTTCAGATCCGAAAGCACATTCACAAACACATTGCATGCAAGCTTCGGCTCTGCGCCAAGAAGAACACTCTTTTCAAACAATTCAAGATACTCCGAATTCACAATCTGCATCGCAAGCTCCTTATTCAGCCCAAGCACCTTCTGGAACCTCTCCTGCTTCTCATCCATAGTCTCAGGCATCTTTATCCCGGCAATCATATCCCTGGGAATAGCGACATACCTCACATCAGTCTCAGGATACATCCTGCTCGCGCCGGGAAGCGGCCTCATATATTCGCTATCAGCATTAGGAAGCGCTCTACGCGTCTCCTCAGGCACGCCAGAAGCAAGCCCGTTCACCCGGTCACATACAGCCTCAAGCGCACGCCTTGCCGTATCCTTATCAGCCGCGACAATGACAAGCATATCATCCCTGCCCGCCTTCAGCCTGCTTTCGAGCTTCTCGAACTCAGTAACAAGCCCGTAATTATCAATATCCTCATCAGTATGGATAATGCCCTTCACATGCGCCTTCACCCTCGCATAATTCGCAACCTCGTTGCCCAAAGTCCTGTGCGCATGAAGCTTCTTCTTGAAAAACCCGGAAAATCCTGCAATCTTCATGCCATAGACACTCTTGCCGCGCACAATCTTGGATTGCGACTTGGAAAAAATATCAGTGACATCAGCCATATCGCACTTATGCCCGCCAAGTTTCAAAGAAGCAAGTTCATCGCGTAAATCAACAAGACTCTTCTGCCGCTCAACCTCGAGGCGCACAAGCTCAGGAATCATACGCAGATCCTGCGCTCCCTTGACCTCGACCCTCGCCCCGTCCCTGATGGAAACATTCACATCCTGCCGGATAGTGCCGATACCCCTTTTGACTTTGCCCGTGCTCTTAAGGATCATCCCAAGCTTCTCTGCAACCTCGCGGCAATGCTCAGGCGACACGATATCAGTATCCGTACCTATTTCCACAAGCGGCACACCCAGCCGGTCAAGCCTGTAATGGACAGACTCACCCTCTTCAAGAACCTTGGGCGCAGAATCCTCTTCAATGCTCAGGTTGACAATACCCACGCGCCCCTCGCTGGTCTCAATATAGCCATCATAAGCAAGAAGCGCAGTCCTCTGGAACCCGGAAACAGAACTCCCATCGACAACAGTCTTCCGCATCACATGCATCTCATCAACAACCTTCATATTAAGCATAAGCGATATCGTAAGAACAATTTCAAGCGCCTCCTTGTTTATGTTCGAAGGCGGCTCATCGTCAAGCTCCACAAGGCAGGATGTATCCGGATTGTAATTATAGACAAAAGTCTTGCCCTTCATCATCTCATGGAGAGCAGCCCGGTCGACCTTCCCAAGCTCACCTGCGACAGCCCGAAGATTCCGGGTTATCTTGAAAGGAAAACTATCGCTCTTCTCATTGGCACAGCGGCAGAAAAGCTTCTTTTTAGACGCAAGCTGCCTGTGTATCTCGATCCCGCACCTGAACCCCAGTTTCTTATAATCAATATCCATAGCAATCACAAAAGACCAAGCTTATCGATCTGTATCTCAAACGCGCTGACAGGCGCCTCAATATTGAAATTATTAAGCACCTGTGGATGCACCTCCCCAAGATACCCGACACTCTTATCATCAACAATTACCTGGGCGCACCTGCCGTCAATATAAGACGGGCAATACGCTTCCCTGATCGTGAATGTCACCCCGAGATTATCAAGAATACCAGAAAGCACAGCCTTGATCTCAGTGAATTCGGCAGTAGTGTCCGCGATCACAACAGAAAGGCTCAGCATCTCACGGGCATTAGTCTCACTCGACTTATCAGGCACTATGACCTTCCCGGCCTCAAACAACCTCTGCGGATATTCATAGCGCGTGTTCTCGGAAAGTATCTTAAAAAGACCAGGAAGAAGCGCATTCCTCAGCGCATTATATTCAACATTCACCGCATTGGCAGTCGTAATGATGCCATCGTCTTCCTTTCGCACGAACCGCGTAAGATGCTCCTTATTCACCAGGTGATACGATATGCACTCAAGCAATCCAAAACCGATTGCCGCATCTGTCACCTTCCTCACAAGTATAGTCTCTTTCGACTCCTCGCCGACAGTCGCAATCTTAGGCATATCCTCCCTGAAATTCTCATAACCATAAGCGATAGCTACATCCTCCACAAGATCAATCGGATGCAGTATATCAGTCCTGTAAGCAGGAACAAGAACAGACAGCATGCCGCCAGCAGACGGCTTTACTCCGTAGCGCATCTTAAGAAGCAGTCCGGCGACATCATCCCCTGATAGCCCAAGCCCCAAAAGCTTATTGACGTAATCCACAGATAGCCCCATTTCCGAAGGCATAAGTCGGGGGCTGATAGCACCATCAAGCTTCACAGAATAGAGCTTTCCGCCCTCATCTGCAAGCGCAGTCACCAGAATATTCAGCGCCTGCTCAGTAGCCTTCCTATCAAGGCCAGTGACCTCGATAAAGAGATTCCTGGTCTTTGCCGTGACAATAGTCTTCGCCGCATTGATGATGGGCGGGAACGACAGGACCTCGCCATCTGCATCAAGCCACACAGGATACTTTTTCCCGAGAGCAAGGTGCCGATAAGCCTTTCCTTTAGGATGCTTAAGAAGTATCTCACCAATAGTCATCTCCTTGGTGAAATCAAGCGGCACGAACTTGAAATCCCCGCCGACAGTCGTATAAGTGACAGGGAACTTCACAGCATCAAGATCATGCACCCCGATAGACGCATTCTTCCTGTTCCGCGAATGAGTCATATGAAGCTTCTCCTGCATCTGCATGAGCGCAACTATCAACTCATCATCAATATCAACATCCTTCACGACCGCACACATCGTATGCTCCCGGACATCCTTGACAGATGCATCCACTTTTGCAACATAACTTTTGTCACTATATATCTTGCACTCCAAAAGACCCGTCTCAATATCCATAAATCCGCGAAGCGCACGCGCCATGCCTGCCTCAGACATCAGGTCAGGCCTGTTCGGGAACACCTCGACAACAATCTCATTATCAGTAATCCCCTCAAGATCAGTCCCAAGCATAGAGATCTTCAGAGCAAGACTATCGTCATCTAGTTTTTTGCCCAGGATCAGAAGAACCTGTTTCTTATTTAACGTCACAGTCGGCATAATTCACACCTTGTCACAGACAAATACCTGATAACCTGTCTTCTCATCAGGCTTCTCATGTCTGACTAATTTAAACCCTGCTTCCTTAAGCATAGACTTCAACTTAAGAGGAGTCTCGACATATTCCCCGTCCCTGTAATATACATCCCGCATGCCCCTGAAAGCAGCATCAACTGCCCGCGGACCAATATACTTCAAAGCATTCTGCGCTTCATAGCTCCATCTGTCGATAATATGTTTAAGGCGCCTCACGCTTCCGATATCACCATCAACTGCAACAGTAACATCAGCAAGTATGAACCTGCCGCCACCCTTAAGAGAGCGATATATCCGCCTGAATGCCTCTGCCTTAGCATCCTCCTTTAGATGATGGATAGAAAATGCAGCAACAGCAAGGTCGAAAGTATCCTCAAGGCCTATTTCAGAGGCGCATACATTGACAAACTCCATATCAGCGCCAATAGCCTGTGCTTTTTTTCCCGCGATTTTCATCATCTCGCAAGAGACATCAATCCCCGTAATTTTGCAGGGAATCATATTGAATATTCTCAGACTGACATTCCCGGTACCGACACCGACATCAAGCACTTTTGCGCCGGAGGCGATAGAGGTATTTTTAAGAATGATATCCATTACTTTATCATATACAGGAAAACGAGGAAGATACTCATCATATCCTCCAGCGCACATGTCAAACAATTCCTTCGCTTTAGCATCAGCCATTTAATTCACACATCCACTTGCAGTCTTACAACATCACATATTCGCCATTATCTTAAGAAAATCCTTGTCTTTTTTAAGCAGTTGGTTTATTTCAGATATTGCCTTTCTCTTACTTATTTTCTGCTCCGTTATTTTTCCATTTTCCAATACAAACTCAGTGAAATATTCTCTTTTCATTTTCATCTCTCGTTTAGGACCAGTACTTGGAACAATTATTTTTCTCATCTCATCCACGCATCCACTGCCTTGATTCCCTCAATTGCTTGACATCATTCTTGTAAAGATCGCGTATATCCGTAATCTTATAATACTCAGACAAAATCCGCCCGAACCCGAGCCCCCACGCAAGGACAGGTATATCACGCCCAAGCAGCGGCTTCACAACCTCCGGCCTGAATATGCCTGCTCCGCCAAGCTCAATCCACACCTTCTTGACCGGATGGAACACCTCAATCTCAGTCGACATCTCCGTATAAGGAAAATAAGCAGGCCTAAGCCGTACCCTGTCATAACCCATCTTCCTGTAGAACTCCTTGAGATAGCCGATAAGATGCCTGAAATTCGCATTCTCGTCTATGACAATGCCCTCGCTCTGATCGAACTCGAACAGATGCTTCCAGTCCATCGTCTCATTGCGGAACACTGACCCGAGCGAAAAATATTTCGCAGGAAGATCACTCTCTTTAAGTGCCGCAAGCGTCCTTGCAGAAAGCGCAGTCGTATGAGTCCTCAGAACTACCTTCCGTGCAATCGGCTCTGACCACTTGTATCCCCATCCGCTCGACTGGTCGTCACCCGATTCATGCATCTTCCTCACGCTATCGACCAGCCTTTTCGCCGGCAACTCACCGGGAGCCGCATTCAGGAAAAAGGTATCCTGCATATCGCGGGCAGGATGATCCTGCGGTATGAACAAAGCATCAAAATTCCAGAAAGACGTCTGGAATATCGGTCCCGTCATCTCCCTGAACCCAAGTTCAAGCCACAGCTTTCGCGCATACTCCCGCGCCTGATTCATGAAATGGCGCTTCCCGGGATACACCGGCTTGACAGCCGCAGCAACATTATACCTGCGCAGCCTGGCATTCTTCCACTCCCCTGACTTTATAAGCTCAGGAGTAAGCCTCGATACCTCTTTATCAATCTTGATCAGTCGCGCAACCTCCATTCCTTTGGGTGTCGCTTTCACGCTCCTGATGATCCTTGACCCGTACTCGATAAGCCTTCGCGACTTCAAAAGCTCAAGCTCTTCGCGCGTCACTTTCTGCGTAGTGACTGCCCTCTTCAAAAGAAGCTCCTCAGGGCTGGGCTCTCCTGCAGCTTCTGTGCCTTTTTTCGTGATTTTTACGATTATTCCCTTGTTCGTGTTATCAAGATCAATATACCCCTTCCTCTTGGCATAGCCGATCGCCACATTCTTTCCGTCGAACTTGATGAACTCAAGCTTTGCTTCAGGCCCGATCTTGATTATCTGCTGGACCAGCCGTCTTTCCGGAAGACCGCTCCGTAAAGCCTCTTCCCCCTCTTTCGTGAGTTTTGCGATAAACGTCTCCTTCTCAATCATATCCGCAAGCTTTTCCTTCTGCAGCGTAAGAGATGCCCGGACAAGCGCAGACTGATCGTACTTTAAGAGAAGAGCAAGCTCATCCAGCGTCCTTTCCCTGCCATCCTGCACAGCCTTCAGAAGGACTGCTTCATGGCTTTGAAGATTAAGAGTCATATCATCACATGAAAAACTATATACGCATAGGTTTTTAAGTGTTTTATATGAATTGACATAATATACCGCATGGGCTCGTAGATCAGTTGGCAGATTGCTGCGTTCGCAACGCAGAGGCCGCGGGTTCGAACCCCGCCGAGTCCATCCATCACACCCGCATTCTCTGTGCCCAGTCCATTATACCACTAACCAGTATACAGCGCATCATATCGAAATCATTATATACTCCATAAGCACAATATATGTCTATAGTTCACGCCGTTACTACATTAACAAATATAACCCAAATACAATAGGTGTTAACTATCCGGGCAAACCAAAGGTTTGCTGGATCCTAAAATCGCAAGGTGATTTTAAGGATTCTGGCAAACTCTCGAGTTTGCTGAATCATAAAAATCGTAAAACGATTTTTAATGATCCGGGCGAATCTCAAAGATTCGCTGGACAGTAAAAATAGCATCTCTATTTTTACATGTATGGCAAAGACATTAGTCCATTTTGAACGTCAGTTCAAAAGCTTGGCATGTAAATGCCATGAAAAAGTTATGTCTTTGACTATAATCAAATCATAATAGGTGAAACATATGGGCAAAATTAACATTGAAGTGGAATTCGGCGAAAGCGCAGGCAAAGTCTGGACTGCACTGAACAGCAAAGGCGACAAATCAGCAACAGAGCTTGCAAAAGAGACAAAACTCAAACCAAACGACGTCTACATTGCACTAGGCTGGCTAAGCCGCGAAGGAAAAATCACGGCAATCAAGAAAAAAACCGGAATAACATACGGCCTTTCAGAGATATAGCCAACATTTCCATATCTCAAAACGCACAGTTAGAAGAAATGCCATCTTCTCTAGATATAAATAGAGTAATCCAGATAATAACTCCATGGACATCTCGACAGGCATACTATTCGGCATAATCGCGATGATCAGCTGGGGAGCAGCCGACATCTTCGCCGCAAAAGCATCAAGAACCGCAGGCGTATTCAGGACAGTATTCTGGAGCCAGGCAATCAGCGCAATCATCTATCTTCTCGTATACCCATTCATGTTCAAAGCACCATCAATATCAGAAACCACAATCATCCTGATCCTCATCACGGGGCTTCTTAGCGTCGTCTCATATCTTGCATTCTACAAAGGCCTCGAAGTAGGAAAAGTATCGATAATCAGCCCGGTTGTCGCATGCTGGGCAGCAGTCACAGTGATCCTGAGCCTGATCTTTCTCAACGAATCACTCGCTTATCATCAGGCAATAGGTGTCTTCTTTGCGATACTGGGCGCGATACTCTCATCATTCCGTCTGCGCGACATCCTGAAACTGAAAGCAAGGAAATTCGAGACAGGCATAAGATACGCATTATTCACAATGTTGGGAACTGCAATAATATTCATATTGATGGATATCATCGTAGCAGAACTTGGCTGGTTCCTGCCAATGTTTCTAATAAGGGCAGCAGCAGTATTTTATTTACTGGCATACGCATTCACGGTAAAAAAAGACATATCATTCCCAAAAAACAGCGCATCCTTTCTCGCCATCATAGGCATTCTTGAAGTCATCGGCTTTCTCGCCTACGGGATCGGCATCACCAAAGAATACACTGCAATAGTCGCCCCGGTTGCAGCATCATTCCCCATGGTCACGATAATCCTTGCAAGAATATTCTTAAAAGAGACACTAGAACTCAACCAGAAGATAGGAGTTGTCTCAGTCGTATGCGGACTCATCCTCTTGTCACTCTAAAATTCACTTGACAAGAAACTTATCAATCTGCTCTTTGGCCTTCTCTCTTTTCTTCTGGTGCTCTTCCAAAAATCGGGCAGTATAATCAATGCAGCGCTTCTTGCATTCGCCGCACATGATCTTGCCACTGGCGCATTCATCATATATCCTGCCAAGCTCCGCATCATCATCCACGAGATGGAACTTGTAGAGATCAAAAATAGTGCACTTCTGTGGCTGCCCTCCAAGCCGCTTCTGCTCCTCAAGCGTGTCCCGCCCGCCTGTAAGCGCCCTCTTCACCTTGCTCTCCACATCTTTTCTCGTATCAGTAAGAGCTATATAGGTCGTCGGGTCGCTGGAACTCATCTTCGCGCCGGTCAGCCCTTTCTGGTACTTGTGATAAGTGGACGAAGGCAAAATGAAATTATACTCGCTCTTGAACCGCGCAGCGATATCCCGCGTCAGCCTGAGATGCGGGTCCTGGTCAGTCCCAACAGGAACGACAGTAGGCGTAGGCTTACCCATATCAATCTGCGGATAGAGGATGTCAGCAGCCTGGGTGAGCGCAGAGACGATCTTCCCGGTAGTAAGCTCCCCATAAATCGCGCGAAGCTCATTGAAAGTGACCTTCTTTGCGAAATACTTTGAAAGCACATTGTAATCATTCACAAAATCGCTCTGGAAATAGAAAGTGCACCTCTCAGGCTTCAAGCCGAGAGCAATATAATTCAGCAGATACTCATTGACAGCAAGCTCCTTCATCGTCTTCGCATCCATCCCCCGCGTAAGATAAGCCTCCACATCAGCGACACACACATAGCAATGCGCCCCCATCTCCTGGAAATACACCATCTCGTCAGCCACCATCTTATGCCCAAGATGCATCTTCCCCGACGGCATAAGCCCGGTAAGCATGATAAACGGCTTCTTGTTCTTCATCGCTTGAGCGATACGCCTGAAATCCCGGTGACCGTATATGATTCCCCTGCGCATATA
>JBDRKP010000040.1:0-27712 GCA_043813875.1 archaeon
CGGAGCGCGGGATTGGAGAAGAAGGGGGAGTTGTTTCCTGAGATGTTTGGGGTTATGATGTCGAACCATGCGGATGCTAAGATGGGTGAGAAGTTGTCTTTTGAGAGGTTTGCCGTGTAGCGGCCGGGGATTGAGAAGTTAGGGGTGTGGATGTTTCTTCCTGCGGAGGACGTGGCTGCCTGTTCGCTTAGGATGAGTGACTGGTTGGTGTAGATGTTTATGGTGTAGGATGTCTCGTTTGGGCCTTGTACATATATGTTTACGGGTTCGCCTGCTGTGTTTGCCGTGTTTTCTGTGTAGATGCGGAAGATGTCGATTGACGATGCGTGCGTCACGAAGATGAACAGGAGCACGAAGACTATGAAGAACGTTCCGATGACAGCGCTACCCTGCGACTTCCCACAAAAAGAGCTGCCGCAAGCGATTTTTGTATATCTCTTTCCCATCAGATAACCTATTCATGTTTTATGTCTTATCTTTGCTAAAGCCTGCCAAATTATTTTAAAAATCTAATTGGCTCATAATTGGCTCATAATTGGCTCACCACATAATACGTACCTCTTCCTTTTTTGCCTATTTTAGTTAACAGACCTTTTTCCGTTAGTTCCTGCAAGTCACGGGTTGCTGTAGATTTTGTTGCATTGCACAAAGTTTGATGTGTCTTGTTGTCTATTTTGCCGTATTTTTCAACATATTCCAGACTCTTTTTTTGCCTCTCGTTTAAACCAAGCGCTTCAAGCTTGAACTTCTCTACATCCGGCTTGTACAGGGTAGCGATAACAGCACTTTTAATGTCCACAAAACGCGGCATTTTCGGTTTTAGGGGATGATTTTTAACTTCCTCTAACAATCTGTCGATGCCATTGCCATATTCCTCAATATACTCAACATCGTGAAAAACTCTTGCAATAACCGGATTTCTCGAGAACTGGGCGCTAACAATATTTTCCGGGGTAACACCATCAGGGAATGAGCCGGGAGAAAAAAATTCAATCCTGTCTTTAAACATCGAGATTAATATTCTTGAGCCATATAATGAATAATCCCTATGGGCTACAGCGTTTACGATCAGCTCCCTGACAGCAAAGTAAGGATAAACAGGCATGTCTTCTCTTTTCAAGCCAAGCTTTGGTATTTTGGAGACAACCTGCAGATGCTCCCGGATATATGCATCTGCGCCATCTACCTGCTCGAATAAATTTCCATAGAGATCTTTTGAGTCTATGTGCCTGTCAGTAACTTTCGTATCCGGGTATCTTACGATGGTTATATAACTTTTTATCAGGAATTTCTGCGGGTCTTTCCCAAACAATAATATCCCTGCAAGAGTTGGTTTTAGGTTTTTGTCAACACAATGCAGGGTTTTCAGCAGTTCTTCGTTCGATGCATAAATTCTTTTTTTGTTAAGAAACTCGTATTTTTTTCTATATTCATCAAGTGCTTTCTCTGAAATATCGCCATAATATGCTTCTTCAATTGGCCGGATATCATAATCGTCTTTTTTTCGTTTCAGCAGAAGCTCTTTATATTCTGCTTTATCCATTAGCTTTGTTGTATTGCCGACTCTTGTAAATGGCCTGTGGAAAGCAGTATGCGGTCTTTTATTGCTTTTTTTTACATCAATCCTGATTATGTTCTTATCTTCTGCTTTCTCTACAGTAATTGTGGGATACAAAGGAAAATCCGTATTGTCTGTTATTTTGTTTGTGATTTTTTCAATAGTATCTTTT
This sequence comes from archaeon, assembly GCA_043813875.1. Lineage (GTDB taxonomy): Archaea > EX4484-52 > EX4484-52 > EX4484-52 > B79-G9 > B79-G9. The sequence goes on from JBDRKP010000040.1 coordinate 1,731, forward strand.
CCGGTCTGGATGCCAAGGATTCTTTCTGCTGCTTTTGTGCCCATTTTATCGCTGACGCCAATCAAGAGAGTTCCTCCTCTCTTATTGGCAAATGAACAGGCAACCTCAACGATCCTGTTTAAATCTGATAAAGACGGCTTAAATTCCAGTGTTTCTGATTCCCCCCACATTATCAGTTCCAATAATTTTTCGTTCATGCATCATCACTTTTCTGTTAAATTTGCTACGCTGGTTGCGCCATCAGTTTTCGGTCTTTTCCATGTCTTTTCGGACAGTTTCTGCTAAGACATATTGGCGTTTGATTAAACATCATCTTTCATCGGTTGGCGGCCATCTTTGGCCGTGTATTTCTGCTGTTGATATTTCCGGGAAGATGTGGTTGTCTGTGTGCGTCTTGATGTAGTTTGCCAGATCCTCAAGCGTCTTTTTTCCTGTCTTTATACCGATGACTTCTCCTGTGTCTTTTATACCTACAAGTATTATGCCTTTTCTGCTGTTTGAGAATGCCGAGACTTCTTCTCCGATCTCATCTTTCAGGCTAAGGGACTCCTTGAATTCGACATTCTGTGTTTCTCCACGCCGGATTAAATTCAAAAGCTTATCCATTCACTGCACCTGTATTGTTTTTCCGGAATTTCTGCAAACAGCACATGCACTTCTTTTAGTTTTAGAGGATGCATCAAAATTATCGAGAAAAGCGCTATGGCTAAAACAGGCAAACAACACTGCAAAAGCTATGAAGAACGTTCCGCTGACCGCGCTCCCCTGCGATTTCTTCTGTGAAGAGCAATCGTATGGGACTTTTTTATCTCTCTTCCCCATTAAATGACCAATTCAAGGTTTATGTCCTATCTCCCTACAAACCCTGAACTGAAGTTTAACCAGCCTCACTGTTGCGGCAGAAATCACCTATCTGCTAGTTGTTTTATCCTGCGCAACCTAATCATCTCATGCTAATATTCGAGACGATTAGCTATAAGGCTGAAACTTATCTCCCTTCAATACACTATATGAATCAACACAAAGGTTAATCCGAAACTCCAATCCAGTTACATATTGGAATGAAATCTTTATATATTCATATAGTGATGTATCACTATCCCGGATAGTCGTCTTAGAACAAGCTAAGTATTATACGCTGTATGCAGATATAAAGGTTGATGTTGATATGTTTCAATCATATCATATTTTTATGTTGTTATGGCGATATAGTGGATGGTTATTATTTTAATTTGTCAATGTATAGTAAACGCCATAACATTTTCATGGCACTTAAATGCCAAGCTTTCGAGAGATTCGCTCTCAAAATCATCTCATTCGCTTCGCTTATTCGAAGCTTTCGAAGACTGCGTCTTCAAAATAGACTCATGAGACTGCGTCTCAAGCTTTTCAACTTCGTTGAAAATAATGGCGTTTCCATACATGTAAAAATAGAGATGCTATTTTTACTGTCCAGCAAACCTTTGGTTTGCCCGGATCCTTAAAAATCTACGATTTTTAGGATCCAACAAATCACGGATTTGCCAGGATAGATTGATGTCTCTCGGTTCATAGGTCATATTTGTCCAGCTGGTAACGACATCAACTATAGTGACGGCGTGAAATATATTTCTGATCATTTTTGATAAAGATATATATATTGCATCTGCCAATTTGTCTCTATGGTGAGGAAAGGCATCAGCGTGGGGATTGTAGTTGTTGTCGCAATCGTCGTCATGCTGGTGATTGCGCTTTCTGTCGTATCTGTCGTGAACAAATCGATGAGCGGCTTTTCTGGCAATTCCAAGGCGACAATCGATACGTCTGCCCTTAGCATACGCTGCCAGGCGGAGCTTGCCACGAGGTGCAGCAGCAATACTTCCAGGTGCATATGTCTTGCCTGCAAGAGCTGTCCGGAGGGCACTATGTGCCCTTAGATTTGGCTATCTTGATGGTCTTTTCATGTCTTCCGGGGTGATGAGTATCGGGTTCTCTTTTTTTTGAAATCGCTTTCAGGTTCCCGGTGAAGCCGGATCTGTTATGATCGCAACGCGCTCTTTTCCTCTATGATGCCAGAATGAATCCTCTTTTTCTTTGAGGCTATCATATATACAATGTCTGTCAACCAGTCCTCTCACTTGCATTCGCAAAAGAGGATATGTTTTGATTCTTCATCAAGGGCTACAATGTCTATCTCGTATGTATTGTAAGGCTTTTGTTCTGTTTTAATATTTTTGCTGTGAATATTATTGTATGGATAGAAGACGCTTCTATGACTGCTTGAGCAAATATTATGATATCGTCGGGCTGTTTGATAACTATTACAAGAGGATGGCTGTACGTGACCTCAAGATGCCGTATGGAGGGCGGTTCCTTGATGCGGGATGCGGGGGCGGGTTTCTTTTGGGTTATCTGAAGATGCATTGCCCTGATTGTGAGGTCTTTGGTGTTGATTTTTCTTTGAGTATGGTGAGACGGGCCAAAGGTATGAAACCGGGTCATGTGTCTGCCGGTGATTGTTTTTGTCTGCCTTTTCGTACGGGTTCGATTGATGTCCTGTTCTCGAGTTTTGTGGTTGATATTTTCTCAATTGAAGAGCAGAAGAGGATAATCGGTGAGTTCGGGCGGGTGCTTGATGATGAGGGGGTGCTTGTCCTTGTGAATAATACGTGCGGCAGCGGTGTGTTTTATCTGCTTTCGGGGTTCTATGTGATCTTGTCGCGCTGTTTTCCAAATCTGCTCCTGAACAGGCCGATTGATTCCTGTACTGTTGTCGGGAAGGCAGGGGGATTCCGGCTAAAAGAGAGGCGCATTTTGGGGTTTACGGAGATCGCTGTCTTTCGGAAGGGAAGTTAAATATATACCTTGTGACTTATATATGGTATGGATGTCCTGAATGTGAGGTCGGAGTATCTGCGTGCGCTGCATTATTTTTATTTCTTCATCGCTGCAATTTCTTTCACATTCGCCTTGCTTTCTCTTAATCTGCTTGTGATTTTCGGGTTCCTTTTCGCTGCCGGTATTTTGAATCTTTTTATCGCGTGGGTGGCTTTCAGGAGCGTCGAGAGGTTCTATGTGTCGGATGAGGGGTCTCCTGTAGTGAATTATACGCTGCTGCTTTTCATCGCGATGTTTCTGGTGTTCGCGCCGCTATATGCGGGTTTTATCTCTTTTGATACTATGCAGCAGATGGTGATTGTCGTGTCTTATTTCCTGTTTTTTTTTGCGTTCGGCAATTACATGTTCACCAGGATCGGCGTGGTGCGCGATATATTCAGGATCGTGCATCTTACAAAATATCATTTCGGCGTGTCAAAGCTTGTCGAGATATTCGCTAACCCGCGCTATGAGTCGCTTGTGGATGTGCTGAACCTTATTGAGCCGCGGCTTGTCACGTTTTATGAACCGGGAAGCGATAAGGTCATTGACGGACTTATTCTGGATATAGCCAACGAGGGGAATGTCATGCGGCTGAGGAGGATGATAATAGCTCTTGGCATCGCTCTTTATGATTATGAGCTTGCAGAGCTTTCGCGCGAGCAGGATGATGGCAAAGCGGACAATTCTGTGCTCATCCGCCGGTTCGGCTATAAGAAGAAGCTGCTTGAGATCATCAATGTCTAGTTCGTGTATTTCAAGGCCATGAAGTTCACCTTGTCGCCTGCTATCTCTGCCATGTCTGCTGTGCGGGTTATCTTGTCTGACAGGGATTTGAGTATGAGGATGTCTTTTATGTCCATGTCGCCTGAGAACAGCTTCGTGACTATCTTTATGTAGATCTTTCTTGCCTTGTTGCGTTCTTCTTCTGCGAGGCGGTCGTATTCCTTGACTTTCCTGAAGTCGCTGTAGAGCTCGACCACTGCGTGTCTCAATGAGACGACGCTTCGCTTTGTCGTCGATGAGAGTTCTACCAGGTCTCTTGCGATGTCTTTTGGGACTTTTATCTTTTTTATGAGCATTATCTGTGATGCGAGTTCGGCGTAGTCTGCGATGTCGTCCAGGGATTCAAGGAGCTCTATCTTTTCCTGCTTGTTGAATGCCATACTGCGGTTTGAGTAGATGTCTTTTTCTATGTCGCGGCGGTAGTTGTCGATGTCGGTCTCGAGGTCATCGACTTTTCTTATGGTCTCTTTCAGGCTGTCTTCGTCGTGGCTGCTTGCGAAGTTCTTTACGGATATGTCCAAGTAGTTCACTGATTCTATTATCATGTCCATGAGGTGGGTGAGCTGTTTTTGTATCTTGTCTTCGTTGCCTGCGAGGAAGGGGGGTATCCAGAATCTCATAATAATATATATGTCTCAATGCTTAATATATGTCTATGTTGCTGTTGCTGTTGGCTTTTGGTGTGCTATTTTTTGTGGCGTGGAATGTCGGTGCCAACAATACGGCGAATATCATGGGCATACCGGTGGGGTCGGGTGTGCTTTCTTTAAGGGGCGCCGTCATGATCGTTCTTGTGCTTGAGATTTTGGGTGTTGTCTTCTATGGGGGGAATGTGGCCCGGACGGTCGGGACTGATATGATCGGGACCTATGGGATGAGACTGGTCGAGGCGATAGCGGTCATGGCTCTTGTCGGCGGGTTTGTCACACTCGCATCTTTTTTTAGGGTGCCTATGTCCTCGACGCAGGTTCTTGTTGGGTGCGTGGTCGGGTATGCTTTGGCAACTTCGTCTATCCTTAACTGGGGGACCGTCTTCGGGATTGCCCTGAGCTGGGTCATCTCGCCGTTTATCGGCATCCTGTTCGGGTTTGTCGGCTATTATGCTGTCCGGAGGTATTTTCTTTCGGATGCCCTGAATATGGATGAGGTGAGGATGATTTTTGGGGTTTTTGTTGCGCTTGAGGTCGCGTCGGCTGCAATGCTCGCGTTCGCGCAGGGGGCGAACAGCATCGCTGCGATTGTCGGCGTGTTCTCGGGGGTTGTCCCTCTGTTGTCTTCTGGCGCGCTTCTTGTGATGAAGGTGGTTGGCGGCGTAGGTGTGGGCGCGGGGATGGCTATGTGGGGGTATCGGGTCATCAGGACTATCTCTTCGAGGATTGTCGCCATGGATCCGGCGATGTGTTTCGTTTCACAGATATCGGCTGCGATCATCGTGCTCCTGTTTACTTTTTTCGGTATGCCTGTGTCGAGCGTCCATGTGGTTGTCGGGACTGTCATCGGCGTGGGGCTGATTTCGGGGGCGAGGATGATCCACTGGAATGTGATATATGAGATCGCGGGGTCGTGGGTTTTTGTCGTGCCTCTTTCGGCTTTTGTTTCGTTCGCGTTTATCAGGGCTTTGATTGTTTTTGTGTAAGAACCTTCAGAAAGGTTGAGCATCAGAGCGACCTAAAGCGCGGCTTCAACCTTCTAAAAGGTTGATCATTAGGTGTGTTTCGCTTCGCTCAAGCACACTATTTTCATTCTGATTTCGCTTTAGGTCACTGGTTGTTTACGTTATTGATGGTTGTGCTTCTGGTGTGTTGCGGTTTTGCTTTAGCATACTGCTTATGTGAGCGTTTTTTTTGGGTTATGGGGGGTTTAACTCCGATTAAACGAACAAAAAGTCCGCTTTTTGCTCTTTTTTTGAGGGTCAAGCGCACTTTTTTGGCGCCTTTTCTCTGTCCGGTTTTCTTTTCATGCGCCCTTCATGTGTCAAACTATATTAGGATGTTTTGCGCAATATAATGCGGTGATATATTTTGACTGGTAGAACGGGGAGAAAGAAACTTAGCTATAAGATGCTTGTCGGGCAGCATATGGGTGTCCTTCGAAGCTTACAGTATGATTCCGGGCTTTTTGCTGCCTCATCGAAGGATTCGAAGACCGGTTATGAGAAGTCGTGGCTTCGCGATAATTTCTATGAGTGCCTTGCTTTTGTGATGGTCGGCGATTACGAGACTGCAAGGAAGACTTATAAGGCGCTTATTGCTCTTTTCCTTAAGCACGAGTATAAGCTTGATCACGCAATCGCTATGAAGCCGGAGCATAAGTACCAGTATATACACGCCAGGTATCACCCGAATACGTTTGACGAGTTCTGGGATGACTGGGGGAACAAGCAGCATGATGCGGTCGGGGCGGTGCTGTTCGGTGTAGGCATGCTTGAGGGAGTCTATAAGGTGAAGGCTGTCGAGACTGATGATGAGAGGAGGATCGTCAGGAAGCTTGTCGAGTATCTGGGGTCTACCATGTACTGGTGCGATCCTGACAGCGGAATGTGGGAGGAGGATGAGGAGATACACGCTTCTTCTGTCGGTGCGTGCGTCGCAGGACTTATCGCTATCGGCAAGCATACGGATATACCTGTTCCCCGCGAGTATATTATCGCGGGCAAGAAGGCGCTTTCGGCACTCCTGCCGAGGGAGTCGAAGAGGAAGTTCGTCGATCTTGCGCTCCTTTCGCTTATCTATCCGTATGATGTGGTGACTGCCAGGCAGCGCAATGAGATACTGACCAATGTGGAGTATCATCTTCTGAAGAAGAAGGGCATCATACGCTACAAGGGAGATCATTATTACAACAAGAATGAGGACGGGTATTCTGAGGAGGCTGAATGGACTTTCGGCTTCTCGTGGCTTGCAATCATCTATGAGAGGATGGGAAAGAAGAGGAAGGCGCGTGAGTATATCGATAAGGCGATCGGCACGATCAATGAGCGAGGGGAGATACCGGAACTGTATTTTTCGAATACAGAGAAATTTGTGAATTCGCCGCTGGGGTGGGCGGAGAGTATGTTCATTATCGCGCTTTACGGGTTCAATGAGAAGCATTCAGGGAAGAAAGGGATTTAAGTGTCTGTTTCCCGGGTGTTTTGACTTTTTTGGGCTTATGGTCTGGTTTTTTTTAGTTGTTGGTGTTTCTTTCTGGATGGTGAGCTAGATTATTTCATGTCTTGAGTATAGCAATAACTACTTACTGAAAGCTATTTGGATGAAATAAAAATAAAAAAAAGAAATAGATGCTTTATCTGTTGTTGTCGGGTATTAATATGTTGAAAATATTAATATCTCTGTGGTTTCTTATTTCTGTAGCATTCTCTGCAGAAAACTGGCTTGCCTTCCATTGGCTTGAATGGAACTTCGCATTCTTCGCCGCATTCTGAACAAGTCGCTTTGTGCATTTCACGAGGTGCTCCGCCGAATCCACCGCTTCCGCCGCTGCTTCTTCGTGGTCCTCTATTAAAGTCGCCCATGTATATTCTCTCCTATATTAACTTTGCATAAAGAATACTTTTTACGGAATTCTTTATGTTATATGTATGGTATTGGATTTATGGTTTTATAAGCTTTTGGGTGGTGGTGGCTATCGTCAGGACTGCGCGTTATTCACGTTATTCTCGATGCCGCCTATGAGGCGTTCTGCGTCCCAGATCATCTTCCTGTGGTCGAAGGCGATGTCTTTCGGGAGGTTGTCCAGATCGAAGTATCTGACCTCTTTTGCCTCCTGTGTAGGCCCCGGCTTCCCGCCGATTATTTCCATCAGGTAGGCGATCGATATGGTGTGGCCTCTTGGGTCGCGATCCGGGCCGGAGTAGGCGCCGACTAATCTTGTTGCGCGTGTCTTCAGGCCTGTCTCTTCTAAAATCTCTCTTGATATGGCATGTTCGAGCGTCTCGCCAAGCTCTACGAAGCCGCCGGGGAGCGCCCAGTAGCCTTTGAATGGGTCTGTCGCTCGTTTTATGAGAAGTATCTTTTTGTCTTCTATTATCAGCCCGTCTACTGTTATCATGGGCACGTATCTTCTTATGGTGTCTAAGGGGATGTCATGTGTCATGGTCATATCTCTTCTATCAGCATGTCTTCTTTTGGCCTTATTATGTAGACCTTTCGGTGCTTCTCTTCGTTGAGTGCGCGCTTGAGCTTGTGTTTTTCTTCTGCGTATATGTCGAAGAGCTTTTCGCCAATGTTCACTTTCTGGTCTTTCTTGAAGTAGAGGTAGATGCCTGCGCCTTTGTCTTTCGGGGCGCCGGCGAGGCGCGCTATCTTCGCTACTGATGTGTTCGAGATTGTCTGGACTGTGCCGGATGTTTCTGCGCATATCGATTGCTTGTATTTTCCAATGAGCTTGTTTATGTCTTTTTTCGGGTCGCCTTTCTGGGCGGTTATTATCTCGTTGAATTTCTTTAAGGCCTGGCCTGAGTCGAGAATCTGTCTTGCTTTCTCTTCATCGCCCTGGCCTGTCATTTTCAGGATGATGCCGGCAAGCTCGATTGATTTTTCTCTCAGGTCTTTCGGGCCTTTGCCTTCGAGGACTTCCAGTATGTCTATGGCTTCAAGGACCGGGCCGATGCCTCTGCCTACCGGGCCGTCGCCTTTCGTGATTGCGCATTCGACAACCATGTCCAGTTTCTTTCCGATGTATTTGAATTTGCGGCCGAGGTTGCGGGCTTTGTCTATCCTGCTGACTTTGGCACCGTCGCCTAACGGGATGTCGATCAGTACGTATTTTGAGCCTGCTGATTTCTTTTTCGAGAGGACTGATGCTATGACCTGGCCTTCGGGGTCGAGTGACAGCGGATATTCTGCGCGGATGAGCTTGTCGTCGACGGGCGCGATGTCGAGTGAGCCGCCCCAGACCATGCATGCGTTTGTCTTGTTGACTATGTGTGTTATCTCTTCTGGTGTGAATGATACTTCGCAGAATACTTCCATGGTGTCTGCTGTGCCGGCGGGGGATGTTATCGCCCGCGAGCTAGTTTTCGGGACGGTGAGGCCTGCTGCCGCAAGGATGGGGACTACTATCGGTGTTGTCCTGTTGCCCGGGATGCCGCCGATGGAGTGCTTGTCTACGACGTATTTTTGCGGCCATTCCATCTGCTTGCCGTGCTTTACCATTGATTTTGTCACGTTTATTATCTCTTTTTCCGAGAAGCCCTGCATGTAGATGGCGGCGACGAGAGCGCCCAGTTCGATGTCTGTCAGGCGGTTGCAGTCTATGTCTTTTATCAGGATCTCTATCTCTTCTTTCTTGAGCTCTATGCAGTCCATCTTCTTTTTTATTATGTCTAATGATTCCGGTTTACATGCAGGTCTTATGCTTATTATTGTGCCTTCTTTTATGCCGTATTTTTTTGATTCTTTTCTTAAGCCGATCTCGCCTTTGTTCACCAGTGTGTGTGTTGTCTCTATGTATGCTGTTTTTGTCGTCTCTTTGTAGGTGATCTCTACCCTGTCGTAGGGCCTCAGGCCCAGTTCATGCGCATCTTCTGCGTTCATTATGACTACAGGTATGCCTGGTTCGAAGTCCATGAAGTGAGCTTTTAGTTTTATCATGTTATCTCCTGCTGAATATATTGCTTATCAGTATTAATATAGGAAATATCTCGAGACGGCCGAGGAGCATGTTTGCGATGAGTGTCATCTTTGTTATTGCAGAGGCGGATGCGATGCCGATTATGTCAAGGCCGACTGTGCCTTGCGCTGATGTCACCTGGAAGAATGATTCTATCGGCGTGTAGCCTGCGAATATCAGTATCATTGTGCCTATTGCGAGGCTCAGGGTGTATGTGAATATGACTGTGCCTGTGAGGCGTATCGTGTTTTCGTCTATGGGGTTGCCACGTATCTTGAACGGGATTATCGCGCTGCTGGGCAGTGTCATCTTCCTGATTGTCCATGGGATGGTCTTCAGCGAGATGAGGAAGCGCATCTGTTTTATGCCGCCTGCGGTGGAGCCGGATGAGCTTCCGATGTACATGAGGATTGTCAGGATGAGTATGACGGGGGTGGACAGGAGGGATATTTCGGTTATGGTGAAGCCGGTGGCTGTGAGCGCTGAGATGGTCTCAAATATGGCTATTTTCGCTGTGCCTGTCAGGATGTAGATGGATAGTGAGGCGATCAGTATCATTATTGCCATTGACTGGACTTCGATGTTTTTTAGGGCTTCTTTTGGGCGCATCTTGAATATCTTGTCGTGTATCATGAAGTTCACCGATCCGATGAGCATGAGGATGCTGATGATGGCGAGGGTGGAGTCGGTGGCGCGTGGGAATATGCTGTCATTGACTGTGAAGCCGCCTGTTGATATTGATGTGAATGTCGTTGTGACTGCTTCGAAAGGGTCGAGGCCTGAGAGGTAGAGGAGGAATATGCCTAGCGCGGAGTATGTGAAGTATATTTTCATCATCCTGCGGGATGTCTCGTAGATGGTGGGCTCTAGTTTTTCTGTGTAGCCCTGGGCTTCGTAGAGGGCGGTTGATGATGTGCGGAGGCGGCTCAATATTGACAGGAAGATGACGATTATGCCGATGCCGCCGAGCCACTGGGTTTCGGAGCGCCAGAAGAGGATGCTTTTTGGGACGGTGGCCAGGTCTTCTATCACTGTGAGGCCGGTTGTGGTGAAGCCGGAGATGCCTTCGAAGAATGTGTCGAGAGCTATTGTTGCGGGGTTGCCTGTGAATATGCTGTAGTAGGGTATGGAGCCGATGAATGAGAAGACGAGGAATGTTATGGCGGTCAGCATGAGGCCTTCGTTCAAGCTCAGGCGGTCGCGCGTGAAGCTCTTGTCGAGGATGATGCCGAGGAATAATGAGATTACCATGGGTATGAAGAAGATCGTGACGGGTTCGTTGTATATCAATCCGACTATCACCGGCAGTATGAGGAATACTGCGAATATTTCGAGTAGTATGCCCATGTATGCAAGGATGTTTTTCAATTCATTCTCCCTTGACGAGTTGTATGAGTCTTGGAATGGTTTCTGTCTTTGTGATGAATAGCGCCACGTCGCCTGCTTCCAGTTTCGTGTCCTTGTCTGCGATGATGACTGTCCCGTTGCGGTATACGCTGCCGAGGAGTGCGCCGTTTATTCTTGTGCCTGATGAGCCCCTGAGTGAGCTTGATTGCGGAATGACGAGCTCCAGTATCTGGGCCTTGCCGTCGCTGATCTGGGCGACGATGCGTTCGCCTGCGCCGAGGAGGACGTTTGAGATCGATGTGACTGCGAGTTGTGTTACCGGGATTATTGAGTGGATGCCGAGTTTTACGAACAGTTCTTCGTTTCCAGGGTCGTTGACTCTTGCGACGATGCGCGGCACTCCTACGCTTCTTGCAATCTCGCATATCATCATGTTCGTCTTGTCGTCCTGTGTCGCTGCGACGATGGCATCGCATTTTTCGATGCCTGATTCTTCAAGCGTGACCATGTTAGATGCGTCGCCTTTGATCACGAGGGCGTCGGTGTCGAATGCTATCTGCTTTGCTATCTCTACGTCTCTTTCTATGAGTGTTATCTTGTGTCTTTCTTTTGAGAGGACTTTGGTCAGGTTTATGCCTACGTTTCCGCCGCCAGCGATTATTATGTTCAATAGTATCACCTGTGTTTTTGTTTATAGTTGCTTGCTATATGGAAAAAGCACAATTATCTGTAAATGGAGTTGTGCTTTTTACTATATTATTTATGGTGTTGCTGTATATATATCTTTGATTCTGGCGGGGGTGTGACGGTTGGTGTCTTTATTCCGGATGTTCGCTTTATAAACAGGTATACTGCTCTGGGCTTTTTTGTAATGATTGTGCGAAGCTTTATATATTTGAAAAATCAATTACAGTATGGTCTGTTTCATCCGGTGTGCAAAATAGTGCGCCAGACTGGCTGAAACGGATTGGCTTTGGGGTTGGGCGAGTCGATTATTTGTTGACGTTCGCGCGATTCTTTTAGTCTTTGGGAATATTATCGAAATAGGAGGTTTTGAAATGGCTGAGAAAAGAAACTTTGTTTTAATGAAAGGTGGCAAGGATACAGACTCTATTTTTACAGGAAGAGCACCTCGCCAGGCAGCTTTGAAAGCAGCTAACAGAAACATAACAGATATCAGATTGAGAGAGAGGGGAACCAAGAAAGTACATCTGTTCAAGGGAGCCCGCACAAAAGTTGCTGCACCATCAAATGCGCCATCCTGGATGGGAGACAAAGTGTGGAAACCATCAGTGAAGAAAGTCGGTATCGAGAGACTTGATGCTGGCAAGAAGAAAAAGAAGAAATAAGTTATTTGTTTGATTCTGAGTGCCGGATTTTTTCCGGCTTTTTTTGTTTTTTTTGATTTTGTTGTTTATTCTTGAAATATGTCACATCTCAAAATCAAACACAATTCAGACTTTTTTCGAAAATTTGAATATATTATTTATAAAGACTCATTAAATGATGTGACAAATTTAAAGATTGTTATTCATAATTATTAATAATTGTTAATAAATGACGGATAACTATCGAGTGATATATATGGCAAAACCAATACCTACGACACCCATATTAACGGGCAAAGATGCAGAAAGATTTTTGAAACGAATGAAAGCGAATGAGAGAAGCCCGATGACCAAAAGGGAGAAAGAGATAGCAAAAGCTCTTAATAATTTTCGTTGCAATATCAAGTAGACTCTTTTTTCAGAAATTTAATTGCATCAAAAAACATGGGCGTTGGTGCGTTTCCTTTACTTTCTTTTGTGATTATGAAATTCATTTTTTTGTATAATTTTTCAGCACTTTCGTTTCTTTTTGCATCTACGGTGATGAATCGACACCCAGTGCCATATTTATTCAACCGTTCAACAATCTTTATAGCAAAAAGGATTATTTGGCTTCCAACGCCTATTCCTTGATATTTCAGATCAACAGCCAATCTCCCTATTTTTAGTGCGGGCATCCAATGATATCCGATACCTTTTTTTAAGAACGCTTCATGCATGGTTGTGCCTTTAATTTTGATAGAATCGTTCAATAATGTGACATATCCTACCAATTCATTCGTGGGCCGATAATTCAAGTTAAATACTTCGAGCCGTAAGCGAGAGTGCAACGCGGTCGAGTACTTCGAGGCGAAGTCCGAGGTATTGGGAAGTAAATTTAGGGTCCATCAATCAAGCGAACAAATAGAGCAATAAGACGCAGAATTAATGGGCTTTTGTTATATTTTGAATTCTTTCATAAATTCCGCCTTATTATAATGTTTTAAATCTGAAGAATCCTTCTTCAACAATTGTTTTTTACATTCGATTAGATTTAAATCGGGACATTTACTGGTAATTTGTGGGTCTTCTTTTATTAACTTCAAGAGAGGATCCAATAGAATGGGATTGAGAAATTTAAGATTAAGTAATATTTGCAATATCTTGAAATAATCTTTTGTATCAACTGTTGGTTCATTCTTTTTTCCTTTAAACTGAATGAGTTCAATTTTATCCGTCTTATATTTTAATTTATTCACTTTAAAAGAACGGTAGATTAATTCATGTAGTTTATTACTATATTCACTTAGATTATTGAGGGGTTCTGAATTAAAGAAAAAATCTTTAAGCTTCTTCTCAATTTCGAAAGTATTCTCAATTAGGTCTATAATTTCTGAGATATTATACATAAAACCATTACAACATTCTTCAAGTTCCTCCTTAGATTCAGCTAACAATGTAATGTGTAATGTTCCTTTATTCATTAAGTTTTCATCAGAAGCGAAATTATTAATTTGGAGGTGAGGGTATTGATGTCCTTTTGTCGAATGTTGCTCTAATGCAATTCTTGTTTCTACTCTAAAATATGCGGGGGTGTTTTTCTTTTTTGCAGAGAGAACAATCTCAAAACAATCTTCAAGTGAATTATTTACACTTAGAGTAACTTCGATATCACTATCCTCAAACATGCGATTCTCATTAAGACATCGCTCAATAAGCCTAAAATTGGGCGTACCTACTATCTTCGGCTTCTGATGGTCCATATGCTTCTCTCTTTATTTATTTTTATTTGCTCTAATTCAAGTTCAAATTTATTTAACTTCTGTACAACATCTTCATTCAATGAATTGTTTGAAATATTATGGCTATCATACCGGTCTTTCCAAAAATCTAAATTAAAGTAATTAGATTCATTGATTTTTTTATCTAATTTCTTGTTAATAATGAAATGAAGAATTTTAAAATAAACAAAATACTTCGTTTTAATGTAATCTACATTACTTTCAAGCAGAAATTCTTTTTCCCTGATAATCTCTTTCGGGTCAGAATTTAAATTTATGTTCTTTAGAGATTTTAGAATATCAATCGTTTGAATAGTCCTAATTCCCTTTTCCTCTGAAACAGGTTTTCCTTGTAGTAAATAATTATCAATTTCTAGATTAAAAGAAAATTCGTCATGTGATTTTGCCTTTGAGTCATTATATGAATATTCAATCTTTAGATCCGGATGATATATGAAAGTTTTTTGTTCTCTCTTAAATCCACTTTCTATGTATTTTATTAGACTTTTATTTTGTTTTTCTAAACTTTTTAAAAAAGAGCTTTCTTCTCTTAATTGCTCATTGTTCTCCATTAATCTCCTAATAACTTCTTCATATGTTTCCCTCGGTTTCAGATATTTCTTTAATTTATTTTTTGTGTCAAATGATACTCTAATTGTAGTTATTGCATCATGTATGCTTTCGTTTCTATAAACCGGGTCCAAATTATCTAGAGTATTTCTATTTGAGCCCATTCTTTCATTAATCGAATTCAGGATATTTTGCTTTAATATTTTCTTAAAGTTGTCATCTGAATTTTTTAGGGATTTTATTGTTATATGTCGCATATTATGTATATGGTGTATACATATATTTAAAAGTATCTGCTATCTTTATAAATGAATTGAGTTTGTATACGAAATATACAATGTATATTCTGGATAACAAAAATATATATTATTTTATAACTCCAAATTTAAATGCTCGCTTGCTAGAAATCCCCAACCTTTAGGTTTGGGGAGCATCAATTGTATTTAACTCTGGAATTTTACGACGTTTTCCAAAGAAAAATGTGGATGAAGCAAAGCGAAATCGTAAAATTCTATGTTAACTCCCGTAATCAAAAGCCTTAGCGGTCAAGCACAGCAGCGAAGCGAGGAGCGGAAAAGTCGAGAAAGAGGGCGTTCTACCGAAAGAGCTAATGTGATACACTTACAAGAATTATGGGGCACACTCAAAAACGAATTCCTTTTTTTTCCTTTTATCATTAGCACTATTGCAAATAAACTAATTAATACTGCAAAAACCCCCAAAAAGCAGCAAAGAAAGCTCATGTCAAGAAAAATGTTATGCCGCATACTTTGAGGCATAGTTTTGCTACGCATCTGCTTGAGTGTGGTGCGGATATCAGGTATATCCAGAGCCTTCTTGGACATCGGGACTTAAAGACGACACAGATATATACTCATGTTGCCAGCCACAATATCACTAAGCTTGCTTGTCTTCTTTAGAATGCAATATTCAGTTTTATGTCTTCGAATTCGAAGTCGAGCGCCTTTTTTCCTTTCAGGTCGCCGATGTGCAGTTTTGAGGTCGTGCCTTTTTCTATGTCTTTTTTCCATTTATTCAAGAATTCGTTGTTTCCGGTTATGTAGAGGTCTATCACGTCTGTGACTTCAAGATTCTTTTCTTTTCTTGCTATCTGGATCTTTCTTGTGAGTTCGCGTACGGCGCTTTCTTCCAATAGCTCTTTGTCGCGGGTGGTGTCGATGTAGACTGCGCCGCCTGCGAATTTCTCGCCAGCCACGTTTTCTGGTATCGATTCGCTTATCGTTACCATGTCCGGGGTTATCTTATATTTTCCTAGTGTGGCGGTGCCTTTTTTCAGACTGGCAGCGAGGGTATCTGGGTTCTCTTTTCTTATGAGGTCTGCTACCTTGTTTGTGTCTTTGCCGAATGCAGGGCCTATTTTCTTGAAGTCGGGGGTGATTTTCAGCTCGAGTGCGATGTCGCCGAATTTGAGGTCTTTTGTGTTTGTTATCTCTTTGATTATGGATGCTGTTCTTTCTACTGATTCTTTTGTGGCTTTGTCTGCCACGATTGTCGCTGATCTTATGGGCCATCTGAGCTTGACGTTCGCGGCTTGTCTTGCGCTGTTGATTGACTCTGTGATGGCTTTTGCGGTCTCCATGTCATCTTCGAGTTCTTTGTCAATCTCTGATGTGTCGGGTTTCGGGAATTCTTCGAAGTGGATGCTCTCTTTTTTCTTGAAGGAGTCAAGGTATATCTTTTCTGATAAGTACGGGATTGATGGCGCAAGAAGCTTTGTGATTATCTCCATGACGTACCATACTGTTCCTGATGCTTCTTTCTGGTCCGGGCCGGTGTAGTTTTTGGATACGCGGTGCCTTATGAGCTTGATGTACCATCTTGAGAAGTCGTTTAGTATGAATTCTTCTATGAGGTTTAAGGACTTGTATGCGTGGTATTTTTTGTTGTGGTCGCGGCATTTTTTTATGAGGGTGTTTGCTTTCGATCTGATCCACTTGTCTTCTTTTGTGAGGAGTTTCTGGTCTGGTGTGCCGGATTTTTGTGTGCAGTATGTTTTTGTGAAGTTGTAGGTGTTGCAGTAGATGTTGAAGAAGCGCGCGGTGTCTTTCACTTTTTCCCAGTCGAAGTAGAAGTTGTTTTCGGGGGCGCTTGACAAGAGGTTGTATCTTAGGATGTCGCGGGTGTATTTTTCTATGACTTCCTCGGGGCCTGTCGCATTGCCGAGGCTTTTTGACATCTTGATGCCTTTTGCGTCGAGGACGAAGCCGTGCATGAGGATTGTCTCGTAGGGCATCCTGCCGAAGGTTATGACGCTTGTTATCATTTCCGAGTTCCACCAGCCTCTGATCTGGTCGGGGCCTTCGATGTTGAGTTTCGATGGCCACATCTCTTCGAACAGGGCTTTTTCCTTTGGATAGTTCAGGGATGCCCAGGAGGCTACGCCGGAGTCGAACCAGACGTCTAGGACGTCGGGGATGCGTCTCATTGTTTTTTTGCATTTTTCGCAGGTGAATGTGATCTTGTCTATGTAGGGTCTGTGGAGGTCTTTTATTTCGGCGTTCAGCTCGTCTTTTGAGCCGATGACTTTTACGTTGCCGCATTTTTCGTTTTCGCAGGTCCAGATGGGGAGGGGGATGCCCCAGTAGCGCTGCCTTGAGATGGGCCAGTCGCTTAAGCTTTCGAGCCAGTCTTTGTTTCTTTTTTTTGCCCAGGCCGGGACCCAGTTGATCTTTTTGTTTTCGTCGAGGAGTTTTTCTCTTATTGCCGTGACTTTGAAGAACCATTGAGGGACTGCCATCTGGAGGAGGGGGGTTTTGCAGCGCCAGCATTTCGGGTAGTCGTGGGTGATTGGTTCCTGTGCGAGGAGAGCATCTATATTTTCCAGTTCTTCCAGTATTAGCTTGTCTGCGTCTTTTACGTAGAGGCCGCTGAATTTACCGACCTCGCTTGTGAATGTGCCGTTGAGGTTGACGGGGCATATTTTTTTGAGGTTGTTTGCTTCGCCTACTTTGAAGTCTTCTTTCCCGTGGCCGGGGGCTGTGTGGACGAGGCCTGTCCCGTCGTCCAATGTGACGTACTGGTGGGATGTTATCACTATTCCTTCGATGTCTTTCTGGATCGGGAGGATGCTTTTCAATGGGTGGTCGTAGCGCATGTTCTCTAATTCTTTTCCTTTGACTGTCTTTTTTATGGTGTAGTCGACAGGGTTTATGCGGGCTTTTTTCATGACCGTCAATACTCGCTCTTTTGCGATTATGAGTGTGTCTTTGCCTGTCTTTACGTAGGCGTATTCGTGTGAGGGGTGGACCATGATGCCTGTGTTTGAGGGGAGGGTCCAGGGGGTTGTTGTCCAGATGACGAAGTATTGGTTGTCTTTTCCTTTTATTGGGAATTTTACGTAGGCGGATGTGTCTTTTGCTTTTTCGTATTCTATCTCGTTGTAGGCGACGGCGGTTGCGCAGTGGGAGCATACGTGGACAGGGTATGTGCCTTTGTAGAGGAAGCCTTTTTCAAAGCCCACTTTGAAGGTGTACCATGCGCCTTCGATGTATGAGTTGTGGAGTGTGAGGTAGGGGTTGTCCCAGTCCATCCAGACGCCGATGTTCCTGAATTGGGTGTTCATGGTCTCTATGTGCTCTGTTGCGAAGTTATGGCATTCAGAATTGAATTTCTCGATGCCGAGCTGTTCGATCTCGTCCTTGTTTTTCAGGTTGAGCTTTTTTTCGACCTTGTTTTCGATTGGCAGGCCGTGGGTGTCGTAGCCGGGCTGCGCCCAGACGTCGTAGCCCATCATCCTGAAGAAGCGGATGTAGTAGTCTTTGAGTATCTTGTTCCAGGCGGTGCCCATGTGGATGGAGCCGGTGGCGTAGGGGGGGCCGTCGAGGAAGTAGAAGCGTTCTTTGCCGTTGTTTATTGTGAGTGATCTTGTTGGGATGTTGTTCTTTTTCCAGTATTGTGTTATCTCGTCTTCGATGTTTTTCATGTTGTCCATGTGAATCACGTGAGTTGGTTTTTTGATTGTCTTATTGGCATGTTTTTTGCCGGTTATTTTTGTATCATTGTTTTTTTGGTTGTTTTTATTTGTTATGTCGGTTAACTTTTAAAATGTTCGCCGTATGTTATGTATTTTTTATTGTACATAAAGTATACAGAGTCAATAAAAATCGTCTCGCTTTGCTCGAAGCTTTTAATCTTTGCTTAAAAAGCTTGAAATCCCCCAATCATACCGAAATTTCATGATTTTTTATGTGGATGGATGTTTCCGCTGATTTTTTTTGTATTATGGATATCCATACAAATATCACTTTTGTGATGGCTGGGTTCACATGTTGTCGTTTATGGATTAACTTTATATACTTGATTGTGTAATAAATCTGTTCTGCAAATTTTAATTATCAAAATCAAGATTAAAAGGGAAGTGGAGATTTATGGAAACAGAGAATGTATACGATAAAGCGCAGCATATTGTGAATGAGTTTGAGAGGAAATATCCTGCTATCGCTATGAGGCTGAATAAGGATCAGCTTCTGACTGCTGCTCTTATGTCGGCGTTTACGAAGACTGCGGAAAATCAGTCATGAACGTTAATCCGGGAAGAAAATTGTTTTTGTTTCTTTTATTTTTCTTTTTTCCTGAAATCCTTCAGCATGCTGATGTGGTTTATGGCTTTGAGCATGGCCAGTGTCGCCGCGATGTCCTGGTCTGTGTGGATGCCTCTTGTCTTGAGACTTTCGCTTCCGTATTCCCATTCTATGGCTGTGTCTACGAGCGATGATGTCCCGTCACCTGGCGGGATTGTCACATGGTAGTCTTTCAGCCTGAGTTCTGATCCGGTGATCTTTTTTATGGATTTTGCTATGGCGTCGAAGCCGCCGTCGCCGTGTGATGTTTCGGTGTATGTGCTGCTGTTTGTTTTTAGTGTTACTTCTGCTTCTGCGTGGGATGTTTTTTCTGTGTATGTCTTTTTTAAGCGGATTGTTTTTAGGCTGTAGCCTTTCTCGTCTTTTTTTGTTTTCTGCAGGTACAGCAGAAGGAGGTCGTTTGTGGTTATTATGTTCTTGTTTTCTGAGAGTGTCTTTATGTCTTCTACTAGCTGGGTTACGGTTGATGGGTCCGGATTTTTTATGCCTATCTTTTCGAGTTCGCCAGAGACGGATGCTTTGCCGGACAGCTTGCCGAGGTCGTATGAGACGATCTTGTTGAACCTGTTTTTTTCGAGGAGGGGGTTTGTGTAGAGGCCGATTCCAGCGCCGTGGGTGTGGACGCCTGCTTTGTGGATGTGGCTGTTTTTGCCGATTACAGGGTGGTTGGGCTCTATTTTCGTGCCTGAGAGCGCTTTTGTCAGCTTGCTTAGTTGTATGAGCTTGTCTTCGTCTATGGTGTCTATTGAATAGAAGTCTTTTAAGCATACTGCGACGGTCTCTAGTGAGGCGTTGCCTGCGCGTTCGCCAAGGCCGTTCACTGTGACGTGGGCGCCTGTGCATCCGCATCTTATTGCTGCCAGGGTGTTTGCTGTGGCGAGGCCGTAGTCGTTGTGGGCGTGGATGTCGAATGAGGTTTTTGGGTATCTTTTTGCCAGTTCTGTCACATATTGTCCTGTCTTTTCGGGGTTGAGGATGCCCATTGTGTCTGCGAGCATGATTCGATTTATTTTTGCTTTGTTGAGGCTGTCTATGAGTTCATAGATGTATTCTTTTGAGTGCTGCATGCCGTATGAGAAGTGCTCGAGGTAGGCGTTGACTTTCAGGCCGTTCTTTTTTGCGTAGTCTGATATATCAAGGATGTCTCTGATGTGTGATCCGGGTGTCTTTCCTTTTAGCTGGGTTAGGTGGGATGTCGATGCTTTTGTGAGCAGGTTTGCTGTCGTAGCGCCGGATTCTACTATCCAGTCGATGTGGGATTTGAGGATGAATGAGAGGCATTCTACCGGGTTTCTGTAGCCTGCGTCTTTGAATGCTTTTGTTGTGTTTTTTATTGCCAACATGTCCTGGCTGGATGCGTGGGCGCTTGCCATCTCGATCCTGTTGATACCTGATTCGTATAGGGCGAATGCAAGGGATTCTTTTTCTTTGGGGTTGAATGATACTCCTGCTGTCTGCTCGCCGTCGCGGAGCGTGGAGTCCATGAGCTCTATGTTCTTTTTTGTTTTGTGTTCTTTTGGTTTTTGTTTGTCTTTCCTGTTATCGGGCAATAAAGCAGCCACCTGTTTTTGTTGTCTGATCTCTTTTCATATTTTCGCACCTCGCAGTAATTGTTTTTTTTCGACCCACCGGAAGAAGAATGTAATCGCGGGTCTTCTTTATTTGATAATAATGCCTGTTGTTTTGATGGCAATGGGATTAATAGAATCAGCTGTTGCTGTTGATCTGGTGTTTTGCGTTTTTTGCATAATGGTTACCTGTCTGTTTTTATTTTTGCGGGTCATGTTTATATAGTTTTGTGAGGTTTTGGGATTAATCGCCGATAATATTTTTTTGGAAAAAGAAAAAAAGAAGAAGGAAAGAAAAAGTGTGAGCTTATTTCTTTGTGACTTTTTGTTCGCCTAGCATTTTTTTTGCTATCATGAAGATTACGAAGGCTATTATCACGAAGTTTATGAGTTCGCCTAAGAATGCGCCTGTGCCGAATCTGAATGGTCCTATTGCCCATACTGCTTCTTTCCATGCCCCGCCAGGCAACAGAGGCGCTATCAGCGGCATGATTATGTTGTCCACAAGCGATTTTACAAGAGTTGTCGCCGCAGCGCCGATTATGAAGGCTATCGCCAAGCCAATCACTTTGTAATCGTTCAAGAAGTCCATGAATTCCTGCATGATTCCCATACTAAACCACCCCTAGTTTGTCTGGAAATATCTGCCCTTGAGTATATTATATATTCACAGATATATATGTCTTTGTGATTATCACGGTGTTATGTCTGTTTTTTTTCTATATCTTTGAGCTGTGGACGTCTGTGACTGAGACGAGTATCAAGAGGGCGCCAAGCATATGGATTATGTTACGAGAAAGCCGTAGTTTATGGATGTGGAGTATTTGAGGCCGTAGAACATGGCTATCGTTCCCAGGTTGCTGCCTAGTATCCCTACTGCGGCGAGGCGGGGAATGGCTGCCTTTTTTAGTGCCGTGAGTTCATGAGGTTTTGTGAGCAGCAGGTATGTGAAAGATATGAGTGTTGCGCCGAATAATGTCTGGTATGCGAAGGCTAATGGATTTATGCCTATATTGAGTGCGTATTTGTTGATGATTATCTGGAGCGACCAGACGAGTGAGAAGAGTATGACGTAGAGTAAGCGCCTTTTATTTATGTCCATGAAATATTTCTTGCGCTTTTGTTTATATTTGTTGGTTTTTAGTTTTCTATGTTGTCGTCCATTATGTCTTCGGCGTCTTTGAATTTCCATTCGTGTTCTTCTTCGCTTCCTTTTTCTTTTTTTGGAGCAACTTTTGCCTCTTTTTGCGGCTGTGATGTGGTTATTGCCGGTAGGAGGCTGCCGCGCGTGAGAAGGCTCATGGTCTTGTCGAGATCATTTTTCAGGGGCTCTTGTACCTGGAATGCGGCTTCGAATCCGGACTTGTGCTTGTCTGTGTCGTATCTTGGGATGATGTGGATGTGGAAGTGAGGCACTGCCTGGCCTGCTGGTTCGCTGTTGTTCGATCCTATGTTGTAGCCTTTTGCAGCGAGGCGTTCGGTTATAGTCTTTGCGATGTACTGGACTATCTGGAAGATGGATCCTGCGTCTTCTTTTGATAGGTCGCTTAATGTGGCTGCGTGCTTTTTCGGGATCACGAGGGCGTGGCCTTTCGCCCTGGGGTTGACGTCGAGGAATGCCATGAATCTCGGGTCGTCGTATATCTTTTTTGAGGGTATTTCGCCTGATACTATCTTACAGAATATGCAGTCTGTCATCTTTGGTCACCATTCTCGTGGTTGTTGTGGTTATTCAGCTTGTATATTTTTATTATTTTCTTCTCTTTGCCGTCTTTTACTCTTGCTGTCACGGATACGTATCTTTCAAGGCCGCTTGCTTCTATTTTCTTTTTCAAGAGGTAATCGACCTGGAAGATGCCGGCGGAGTTGGTCATGATTATCTCTATCTCGATGGGGCTTTCTTTTGAATAGGAGAGGTTGACGTTTTCGATTGACATCGCCGAGACTGAGTGGATGTCTATCTTGCCGAGGTCGAAGGGGATTCTTGCGCGGCCTTCTTCCATGTCTAGGCCGTCTGCTATCATCACGAGCCCGCCTTCTGTGGTGTGGGTTTTTGCGTTGGTGTCATGGCAGAGCATGGCGTGGAGGATTTCTGTCATTATTATTGTGCGCTCTCTTTCGGGGTAGATGTCTTTTAGGAGGTCCTCGATTATCGGCGGCGCGAGGGCTATTCCCATGCGCTCGTGGTCTTCGCGGCTTATTGCGTTCCCGATGTCGTGGAGGGCTGATGCGAGGAAGACAATGACTTCTGCGTCGTCGTATTCGAGGTTATGGTCTTTTACTGAGTCGGGTGTTATTCCTGATTTTTTCAGGTTCCTTAGGAGCTTCAATGCTATGTTTGAGACTATGGCTACATGGACTTTCCCGTGGTCGGTCATCTTCAGGCGTTTTACTGCCATGGTGTTTGATGATTCCCAGAGGGTGTTCAGCTTTATGTTCTTGTTCACTTTGTAGAGGACTTGTTCGAGTTTTTTGTTGCCGTTTGACGGGATGTTCATGATATCGCCTGTTTTGTGAATAGGTTATTTCTGTTCTTCAAGGTTTTTATATTGATATAGTCAACCGCATTACTTTCGATGACATCATATCTTTAAAAATCAACTGCGGGTGAGTATTTTGAACGTCAGTTCAAAAGCTTGGAACCCTATGGTTCCATGATGTGGGAATTCAACCCATGTGCCAAATGCCTGTTGAATTCACTATATCTGGTGTTTGGAGATTGTTTGCTGATTAAATATATATAGTGGTTTATTCATATTGTTTTTATGGTTCATACTTATGAGGATCTGCATAAGCTTTCTAACCTGTGCGGGAAGATGCAGGATCTTTATTCGAATCTGGCTCTGAGGATTTTTGCGTTTTCGATTCTTTCTGTGTTTCTTCCTATCTATTTTTTGAGTATCGGCATGAGCATTGAGTATATAATTGTGTTTTTTTTGTTGCTGTTTATGTCTGTCGCGGTTTTTTCGCCTGTGGCTCTTGTTGTTGCGCAAAGGGTGGGGCTTAAGAATACTGTCATCATTTCGCTGCCGTTCAGTATCATTTTTTTTGCGTTGATATATAAGATGGGCGAGGGGTTTGTAATTCCTGCTTATGTCATCGCGTTTTTCGGGGGGATAGGTGAGGCCTTTTATTTTACTGCGATTAATCTTGATTTTGCGCTCAATACGAAGAAGGAGCACAGGGGGTATAATATCGGGGCGCTTGATTCTTTTTTTAAGTCTTCTGCGGTGTTCGGGCCGGTTTTTGGGGCGCTGGTCATTGCCAATTACGGGTTTGAGCTTGTGTTCGGGTTTGCTATACTTCTTTTGATGCTTTCGCTGATCCCTGCTTTGCAGGTGAAGGTTTACCGGGAGAGTTTCAGGTATCGGATGAACAGGATTTTTAACAGGGGGAATGTGCGTTATCTTTTTGTGTTTTTCGCGTACGGAGTCGTTTCGGCTGCGGAGTGGTTCTTGTGGCCTTTGTTTGTGTTTTTTGCGCTGAGTGACGTGATGGGGGTTGCGCTTGCGGTTGCGCTTGTGGCTGTGGGGACAGGGATTTTTGTCGGGCTGTTTAGGTTTGTGTCTTCTAATTGCACTGTGCCGGCTTTTTTGAAGGTGGGGGCGATTGTCTATGCGGTGACGTGGGTGCTTCGGGCGAACAGTTCTTTTCCTGTCGATATATATGCTTTGTCGTTTCTTGCCGGGCTCGTGATCGTGCTTGTGCATATCCCGTTTTTTGCTGATACTATCGAGAGGGCGAAGGAGGTCGGGGTTGCTGAGTTCATCGTGTTCAGGGAGGTCGCTGTGTGCATGGGGAGGATTGCGTTTTTTGGGGTCATGCTTGTTGCTATCGTATATGGGTATCCGTGGTATGTTGCCGGGTTTTTTGCTGCTACTGCTGCGAGTCTTTTGTTTCTGGGCGCGTGAGGATGGATTTTGGATGCTATGCCTGTTTTAGTTTGCCTGTTATGGTGTCTTTTGTATCTTTGAGGTCGGGGACGCGGGTTATTAGCGGCTTTAGCTCGTTTTGCCATGCGATCTCTTTTATGTCCAGACGCTTTATGAATTGATCTTTGTCCCATTTTTCTTTGTAGTATTTTAGTTTTTCTTTTATTAGGGTGGTGTCTATTTCTGTGCCTAGTTCCAGCAGGAACCAGAGGTCGTAGATGTCTCTTGCCTTGCTTCGGGTCATTATGGCCCTGATTTTTTCTGACAGGATCTCTTTTTTTTGCATTGTGATTAGTGTGAATGATGGTATGTCCGGATAAGATGAGATGTATTTTTTGATTTTTGGTTCGAGGTTTACTTCTGATTTGTGATTTATGTCTATCCGTATGCATGAGTATGACTGGGGTGTGCCGGTGTATAATGGCCCTTTTGTCCTTATTGTTATCATTGTGGAGTTCCTGACTATTTTTTTGGCTTTCATCTGTGCTTCAATGCCGAAGGAACTGAAGTCTCGTATGATTTTTTTTGCGAGGTTTTCTATGTCAATGTCTTTTTTGAGTGTGAAGTCGATGTCTTCACTGAAGCGGTCCAGTTTGTGGAATTTGGAGAGGCATGTTCCGCCTTTGAAGATGAGTTCGTCTTTTGTGTTTCTTGAGATTGACAGGAGCGCTATGTCTAAGAGATAGTCTTTTTCTGCGTTTCCGAGGGTGTTTATTCCTTTCAGACGCGCTATTTTTTTGATTTCGTCAATCGATATCATCTAATCGCCTGTTTATTATTATTTTCCATCTTTCTGTTGCTGTTCCTTTTTTTGGCATGCCGGGGTCGAGCGGGATGTAGTTGTTGTCTATGTGGCTTTTTAAGTTGCCTGTTTTTATGCCGAAGTGTTCTAAGAGGTATCCTAGTCTTTTTATTAGGGAGTTGTTTTTTGTTTTGAGCGCGTATTCTATGATTTTTTTATGGTCGTATTCTTTTGTTGCTATGGCTTTTATGATCTCGTCGAAGGGGGTGTTTTTGCCTGACAGGCAGTCTATGATGCTTTTCTCTTTTTCTGCCATGAATATGTCGAAGTCCCTGTATCTGTGTTTCCTGTAGCCCCACATGTGTTTTGTTTTGAAGAAGCGTATGTCTGTTTTCTGGAATGTGATCGTGTCTTTTGATCTTGGGGTGGCTATCATGATGTCTTTTGGGAGTTGTTCTGTGAGGTTGTGGTATCTTAGGGCGGTCCAGTAGCTTATGTATGATGGTGTGGCTATGTATGATGAGAATAGTAGGGGGTCGTCGTGTGTCGTGTATTTGCCTTTTTCTATTGTGTATATGCGGTTGTCTTTTTTCAGTCTTGATAAGTAGGTGCGGGCGTATTCTGGGTTTGTGCCTGTTATTTTTATGAATTCGTTGAAGGTTATCAGGGGGTATTTTTCTATTGTCTTTAGGATGTCTATTGTTTTCATGGTATGATTATATGGCTTTTTGTGTTTATAAATATTTTGGGTGGTTATGGTTATCATTTTTGATTGTTATGGGGTGATGGAATATTTTTATGTGGCCGATGTGTTTTGATGTTTTTTGTGTTACGGTGTAACGTAACATTTTATGGGTTTTTGTTACGGTTGAGCGTAAC
>JBDRKP010000041.1:0-4916 GCA_043813875.1 archaeon
TAGACCTTTTGCACTTTTTGTAGCTAATCTTTAGTAGCACATATATATTCTATCTCCCCATACGTTTTTTGGAACAAAACAATCCGGGGGAGATAAAATGAATTCATACAACTTAATACCAAATAGTCTTCTGATGTTTAAATCTTTTTTTAGCAAGCCACAATATATTCATCTGCTTTCGCTTATGTTGGGCCTTATTGTTGCTGAAAAAGATAAAAAGAACATTCAAAACATATCAGAAATCACTGGGACAAAGAGTCAGAGTTCTCTGAATCGATTTCTGACGACATCAAAATGGAATGCGATGAATTTGCTATGTTCTTTTGTTGCGTTACTTGCTCCCTCTCGGCGTGGAGGCATTCTGATTCTTGATGACACAAAGAATGAGAAGTCAACAGATCATACTGAAGGCGTAAGCAAGCTTAAAGATTATGTGAAAGGAAAATTCGGCTTCTATCACGTTATGGTGTCCACATTGTATGTCGGTTTTGGTAGAATTATGCCTATGTTTCTTGATCTTTATATGAGGGAGACGGAGGCGTCAAAAATGAATATGCATTTCAAAACAAAAATCGACATAGGCATAGAGCTTTTGAAAATGTGTCTGAAATTTGTAACTCCAAAGGCAATTGTATTTGATTCGTGGTATTTGAAAAAACCGTTGATAGATTCCCTACCAACGAACGTAAAATGGGTTTCAAGGCTAAAGATAAACTGGCTTGTATCATATCATGCTAAAGAGCTGCCCGCTAAGCTGCTCTTCTGCCTGGTTCCAAAAGAACGTTTCAGGCATACTAAAATTAAATTCGGTAAATCGAGATACAGATGGGTTACATCTGTATGGGTTAATGTAAATGCGCTTGGTCGTGTCAAGCTTGTGCTGCTGAAAAAGCGGCGTAATTCAGTAAGCGGGATAATATTGGCTTCCAATGCAAAATGGAATATGTACGAAATAATAGCTCTTTACAAAAAACGATGGGCAATAGAGGTCTTTTACAGAGATGCAAAACAGCATCTCGGGCTTGGAGACTATCAGATTACGAAACTAAATGCGATAATAAGACATTTGACTGCGGTTTCGCTTAACTACGGAATATTGAAAAACATCAAATTGATGCCAGAGCATGATAAAACAGAATCTAAGCAGACAATTGGTGAGATATGCCGCAGCATGAAATCCGAGTACAGGATCGACAAAATTGTAAGGGAGAGTTTAGAAGTCTATGAAAATGTGAAAGATATTGACAAAGTTGTAAGTATAATGAAGAGCAGGATATCAAATCTGTGATTTGTCACGAAGCTGGAACGTCAAAAACTGCAAAAGCTTTATTAAAGCGACGAAACAATAAATATTATGACTAAAAAAATCATAATAATCGGCATAGTGCTTCTGATACTGATCTCTTTTGTTTTTATAAAGCATAGAATTATGCAGGAATCGATTGTCAGTCAGGAAGATCCCTGCGCGGACGTATCCATAATCTATAAATCAAAATGCAATGAACTTAACACATGGCTTGACCAAAGGATTCTTGAGTGGAAGCCTGCGGAGTACAAACCGATGAATTTCGGAGTGTATCATGTATATGCAAGCGACAATATATTCGTGAAATCAAATGCAGATTTTGACATTAAAATGCTGGATGCCATCGAGGGAGTGAACCCGGATACTGTCGTACTCTACATCCGGCCGGGAAGTTACTTATCACAGAAAGAAAGATACGACGCCCTCATAAACAGAATACGAAAAGACGGCAAAAAGCTGTTTATAGGCGCCCGGTTTGATGACGTAAAAATGGACTTCAACGGATACGGCAATGCGTTGGAGAATTATACGAAAAGCATTATTGCAGCGGTAAAGCCGGACTATTTCGGGATTGTCATGGAGCCAATGACAATGGAGCAAATGTACAATTTCGATGCAACCGACGAGCAATGGGCGGCGCTGGTTGACAGGATTGCGAAATTGTCAAAACAGCTAAGTCCGGCTACGAAAACGGTTGCTGACGGGCACAAAGAGGAGCTTAACTTTTTAAAGATGTCTTCAGGCCTTGAGTCCGTGGATATCATCGGTTTCAACATATATGGCACAGAAGGAATCTACCCCGGATACTCAGGATATTTAGGCAAAGGCGATGTAGTAGGAAACTCCATTGATTTTGCGAACGAAAAAGGAAAAGAGACATGGATACTGGAGACATGGACCTCGGCAAATATAGGGGCTTTTCAGACATCTATGAGTGTGCAGGAATTCATGAAGCCGGTTGATGCCAAATGGGTGAGAGTCCTGACATATTATGCACAGAGGCACAACATGAAGGCGATTGTTCCGTTCTATACCGGAAAATTTGTATATTATGGAACCGATCCGAAAGAACTTCAGTCAACTGTTGATGCTGGAGAAAGAACGCTGGTGTTTTATGAATACCAGGCAATTATCGAAGAGGCCAGTGGCATTGCTTCCAGGCAAAATGCAGCCGATGCCGCGATTTCGGACATAAAACAAGATGCATTGATTAACAAAAGCTGGCTTAACGAAGGGCCTATCTATAATGTAAATATAGCGAATTTTAATTCCGATAGAACATATTCAGAACTTGCAAGCCTGATTCCCACGATCAAAGCGCTAGGCATTAAAACAATATACCTCGCACCCATATGGAATTCGCTTGAAACCTCGCAATATAAAACGTCAGGGTACAGCATTCTTGATTACTCACAATTGAATCCTGATTATGGAACAGAAAGCGAACTCAAATCGCTTGTAAACACCGTGCATGCAAACGATATGAAGATAATTTTTGACTTGGTTATCAGCTACCGCCCGGCAGAAAGTGCGGACTATCAAAAGCATCCTGAATGGTTCCTGCATTATCCCGACGATAAGATATACTTATGGAGATGGGGCTATTCGACGGACCAGACAAGCCCGGGATTTATAGAAAACATATCAGATACTGCAAAATATTATGTTCAGAACTTAGGCATAGACGGCTGGCGGGTTGACGCGCCGCAGAAGAACATAAAATCCGGAGACGAATCGCGCATTTTGCTTGGCAACGGGAAGCAGATACCTTCCAATTACGGAGCGACGGAACTTGTCAGGGAGGTTAAAAGAAAGATATCAAGCGTAAATCCCGATGCGATTTTGTATCTGGAAATGCCCGGACCTCTATGTGAAACAGATCCTCTGGACTGTGATACATCCTTTGATGAATTTGGCGAAGCATCCTACAATTGGTATTTCTCCGGCTGGCTTGATTACCCCACAAGAATTCCTGTCGGATTGATTACTTATAAAAACGGGTTCCTTGACAAAGTTGTGACGAACAAAGCAACATCAGATGACCTTGTGAATTACTTATTACCCGGGAACATAAAATACAACCGGGCAAGGTCGCATTTCTCTGAAAATCACGACACACAAAGAGTCCAAATGGTCTATCCCTCCCAAAACAAAAATCTTTTAGTGATGATTTCTACGATTCCGGGCGTTCCCATGATACGGGCAGGCCAGGAAATCGGAGAAATCGCGAAGAAAAGCGTCGATTTGTCAAGATACGATACGGATTCTGATTTGTGGAAATTTTACAGCAAAGTGTTTCATATCCGCAATAACAGCCCTGCATTGAAATATGGCGGCATCAAAGATGTCTGGAAAGGCAAGGATAATGTTTATTCTTATTCAAGAACCTACGAAAACGAAACAGTCATTGTTGTGATAAATTTTGGTGACATGCAGACCACAAGCATTTTGGATATTCCCTTCAAGAAAGGCGATATGCTTGAAGATGAGCTTTCCAAAGAATCATTTACAATTACAGATGCAGCTGATTTCCAAATATCTGTACCTGCTTATGGTTCAAGGATCCTGAGTTTGAAAGAATAAGATCGCTGAGACGGGCTTGCAGCTCAAATTGCATCGCAAGTTGTGAATAATCATAGGCGGAAAGTAATGATTGGTGACCACACCCACAAAACCTTGTAGTCACCCGTCTATCTTTTAATCATCTTCCCAAGCGCCTTATACTCCCTGATGATAAGCTCAATAGTGGGTCCAAGATTCTGGTTATTCTCATATTCCTGCAGCACCCGGTAATATTCTGCCCTATTCTTCATCTCAATATTGACCGGCAGAAGGTCGTGCTTGATAAGAATATTATTCAGGAGAATCCTCCCGACCCTCCCGTTGCCGTCCTGGAACGGGTGGACATTCTCGAACTGGTTATGGACGACAGCAGCAAGAACAATCGGAGTGTATCTGTCCCTATTTTCATTGTACCACCCGACAAGTTCATCAAGCAGCGGAATAATATTCTCTGATGGCGCTCCCCGATGCACGACATTGCCTGCTCCATCGACAACAGCAACCTCGACACCCTTCTCCCTGAAATTGCCGGCAAAAGGCTTAGAGTCCTTAAACACTATTTCATGCAGTTTCTTTATAAGATCCAGCGAGATATGCTCATCCGTCTTCCTGATATGTTCAACAGCAAGAGAAACCCCGTAAGTCTCCGATATATCGTACTTATCTCTGCCGGAAGGCAACAGATCATCATCAAGAATCCTCTCGACTTCAGATGCAGTAACCCTGGACCCCTCGATCGCATTGGTATCATACGTGAACGCCTTGGTGAACTTTCTCCACTCATCATCCGAAAGGTGCATGATTCTGATATCAGCAACAGACCCGATATTTTTGAGCCCCTCAATCTCCTTTGAAGACAGGACAGTATGAAAAGGATCTCTGATTATCTCGAGCGCTCTTATCCTCTCCTCGATGACTTTCTCTGCATGCTTTCTTTTCAGAGCGATCTCTTTCAGAGACAGGTTGGCCCCAAGATAAAAACTGACCTTTTTGACCCTCTTCCCGTCCCTGAAAGAATGCGCAAGATAATATTTCTTCCTTTTCCCAA
>JBDRKP010000042.1:0-44357 GCA_043813875.1 archaeon
CACAAGACATATAAATTTAAACAAGAAAGAAAAAAGGAAGACAGGTGTTATTTTTATGGATAAGAAGAACGAGAAGAAAGATGATAAACAAGGTTATGATCCGAAAGTGAGGGAGCCTGAGATACAGGCATTCTGGGAAAAGGAGAATGTCTACAAGTTCGATGAGGCGAGCAAAAAAAAGGTATACAGCATCGATACGCCGCCACCTACTGTGTCGGGCAAGATGCATCTTGGGCATGCGTTCTCTTATTCGCAGGCGGATTTCATCGCGAGGTACAAGCGCATGAGAGGCCATAATGTTTTCTACCCGTTCGGGTTCGATGACAACGGGCTTGCTACTGAGCGCTTTGTCGAGAAGAAGGAGAATGTGCGGGCAACAAAGATGCCGCGAAAGGAGTTCGTCAAGCTCTGCCTCAAGTCGACGACCGAGGCTGAGAAGTCATTGAAGGATTCCTGGGCGCGCCTCGGCATAAGCTGCGACTGGGGGATCAGTTACAGGACAATCGATGATGAGAGCCAGAGGACTTCCCAGTTGTCCTTTGTCAAGCTATACAAGATGGGGCGCGAGTACCAGAAGGAGGCACCGACGATATGGTGCCCTAAGTGCCAGACTGCGATCGCACAGGTGGAGCTTGAGGACCAGGAGCTTGATTCAACGTTCAATGATATCAGATTCAGGATGGATGACGGGACTGATCTTGTCATCGCTACTACGAGGCCGGAATTATTGCCTAGCTGCGTCGCTGTGTTTGTGCATCCAGAGGACAAGAGATACAAGAAATATGCCGGAAAAGATGCCACGATCCCGATTTTCGGGCAGAAGGTGAAGATTCTTGCCGATGAGCGCGCTGATCCTGAAAAGGGGACCGGTGCTGTCATGTGCTGCACGTTCGGCGACCAGACAGATATCGAGTGGTATAAGGCGCATAATCTGCCGATGAAGATATCCATCACCAAAGACGGGTTCATGAATGAGAATGCTCTCACGTATAAAGGAATGACGATAAAGGATGCGCGAAAGAAGATTGTCGAGGACCTTAAGAAAGAGGGGGCGCTGGTGTCACAGAAGCCTATCAAGCATGCGGTGAATGTGCATGAGCGGTGCGGCACAGAAATCGAGATACTCAACACGAAGCAGTGGTTCATCAGATATCTTGACCTGAAGGATGATTTCATCAAGGCAGGCAGGAAGATCAAGTGGTATCCGGAATATATGAGGATACGCTATGACAACTGGATAAACGGGCTCCAGTGGGACTGGTGCATATCGCGCCAGAGGTATTTCGGGGTGCCGTTCCCGGTATGGTACTGCCGGAAGTGCGGCGAGATCATTGTCGCTGAAGAAAGCGAGCTGCCTGTCGATCCGCTTGAGGACATTCCTAAAAAGGCATGCAAGTGCGGGTCAAGGGAGTTCGATGGGGAGAGGGATGTGCTTGACACGTGGGCGACGTCGTCGCTTACGCCAGAGATCGCTCTTCGATGGCAGAAGGACAAGAAGTTCTTCAAGAAGATGTATCCGATGGATCTGCGTCCGCAGGCTCATGATATCATCACGTTCTGGCTGTTCAATACTGTCGTGAAGGGGCTTCTTCATGAAAATGAGATCCCGTGGAAGAATACGATGATCTCCGGTCATGCGCTTGACCCTCACG
Source organism: archaeon (assembly GCA_043813875.1). Classification (GTDB taxonomy): domain Archaea; phylum EX4484-52; class EX4484-52; order EX4484-52; family B79-G9; genus B79-G9. The sequence goes on from JBDRKP010000042.1 coordinate 1,653, forward strand.
GAAAGAAGATGTCTAAGAGCAAGGGGAATGCGATTGATCCGATAGAGACGATAAAGAATAATTCGGCTGATGCGCTCAGGTTCTGGGCAGCCGGCTCAAAGCTTGGAGATGATCTTGCTTTCCAGGAAAAGGATTTCATCACGGGCAGGAAATTCATTGTCAAGCTGTTCAATGCGTCGCGGTTTGCGATGATACATCTTGAGGGCTACAAGAAGCTGAAGTCGAAGCCGAAGGATATAACGACCATCGACAGGTGGGCGCTTTCAAAGCTCCATCAGCTTATCAGGATATCTACGGATGAGTTTGAAAGGCACGAATATACGAGGTCCAAGGCTGAGACTGAGAAGTTCTTCTTCCAGATACTGTGCGACAATTATCTTGAGATCGCAAAGGACAGGCTGTATAACCAGGAGAAGTACGAGAAGAGTGAAGTCGAGTCTGCCAAATACACGCTTTATGAGATGCTGCTTTCTGTGCTCAAGCTTGTTGCGCCGATCATGCCGCATATCACTGAAGAGATATACCAGAGCCATTTCAGGGATAAGGAGGGCGATGTCTCGATACATGTCTCTTCCTGGCCTGTGTATGATGAGTTGATGGTCGATGAGAAGGCGCTTGATGCTGGCGATCTTGCCGTGAAGGCGATCAGCGCTATCAGGCAGTACAAGAGCGAGAGGAAGATGCCGCTGAATGCGCCGCTTGATTCGGTCATGATCGATGCCGGTGAAGAGATAAGGGCTGCCGAGAAGGATATCATGAGCACGATGAAGATCGGGAAAATCAGGTTCTCTAAAGTTGATGCTTCGGATATTACTGTGGATGATGTCAGGATAAAGGTGTGATAAAGGTCCGAGTTCGCCCGGTATAAAAGGGGTTATTCGCAGAACGCGTGGGCGCTATCGCTGTGGTGGTAGAGCAGGGCCAGTATAGCTGCTATCGATACACATAATATCAGTACCCAGTACCATTTGTCCATTGTATCCCAAGTGTATTAATAGGGTTTTTGAATTATTATATTTTTAGGTCGGTTACATTTCCTTTAAAATCCCGTCTCTAGCCTCAACCATGTTTTTCAGCTTTCCGAAGGCCAGATCCTCTGTGAGGTTCCTTAGGCCGCAGTCGGGGTCTATTATCAGTTGCGATGGAGGGAGGATGTCTAATGCGGTTCTTATGCGGTCTTTTATCTGGCTTACTGTCTCTATTGATCTTTCTTCCACGCTGATGCAGCCGAAGCCGATTGTCTTTTTGAACTTGTGCTGCCTTAAGGGTTCGAGGTTGTATGGATGCGCCACAAATTCAAGGTCGAGAATTCGATCCTGAGGTCGAGAAGGCTCGTGAATATGGGCCTTACGTCGCCGCAGACATGGAGGGCTACCGGGATGCGCACGTCTTTTGTGAGTTCGCGTATCATGTCGCCTATGGGTTCAAAATATTCGACTGAGAGGAAGGGCTCATCTATCTGGATCATGTGTACCTGATTCTTGAGGTCGTGTATTTCCTCTTTGAGCGCGTCGACAAATGCCCATGCAACTTCATCGTCGTTCTTATAGTAGCTGTTCGTACAGTTACGGGAGATGGTGTAGGGGCCGGTGAGGATCCCTTTGACTTTTGTTTTTCCATCTGTCATGGTGCCGATGAATTCGAGGTCATTTTTGATTATGAGGCATTTCCGTTTTATTTCGCCGATAATTTTCGGCCTTGGGCCGGCGTTGATTCCGTGGCAGCATGAGGCGACGATCGATATCATGTCTTTTCTTACCTGGCCGTCTGAGATTATGTTGATGCCGGCTTCTTTTTGCTTTTCGACTGCGTATCTTATCGCGTCTGTGCCAGGGTCTTTCTTGAAGTAGAACTGGCTTAAGATGCTGCCTATTCCTATTCTTGCGGGGTAGGAGCCTACGACTGTTGTTTCCAGTTGCGGGCTGTTATGCTTTTCTGACATAGGGTATATATGCCGGCGGCAGGTATATTAATTTTATAGTAAAAAGCACAATTGCATTTACAATTAATGTGCTTTTTCCATATAGATTGCTCGCATTTTTGTGTGAATATAGTCAAAGACATAACTTTTTGGACTATATGTCTTTGCCATACATGTAAAAATAGAGATGCTATTTTTACTGTCCAGCAAATCAGAGATTTGCCCGGATAGTTAACGCCTATTGTATTTGGGTTATATTTGTCAATGTAGTAACAGCGTGAACTATAGTTATGCGAGCAACTATAATAATATTTTATTCCTGAATGAATATCGGCTTACGTTGTGACAGAGTTTGTAGTGAATCCGCTAAACTTTCAATAGTATGCGGATTCCCACATAGTCAACCCTAACGTGATTTAGGTTAAAAGGTTGACTATAAATATATGCGGGCCATATTCTATTTATGGCAATACGTCTCGGGCCTGCGGGGATTCCGCTGGCGTGCAAGGGGAAAACGACACATGAAGGTGTCAGGTGCGTCTCGGCTCTTGGGCTTGATGCGCTTGAGATTGAGTTTGTGCGAAGCATCTATCTTGATTCCGCGGCTGCTATGGTTGTGGGGAGGGTTGCGCGGGAGCTTGATGTGGCGCTGTCGTGCCATGCGCCTTATTTTATCAATCTGGCGTCCAGGGATGATGATGTTGTTGTGAAGAGCAGGAAATATATATCTGATACGCTCCGGATCGCTGATGCCTGCGGGGCTACGGTCGCTGTCGTTCATGCGGGGTTTTATATGGGGAGGGGAGCTCATGAGACGTTTGAGATGATCAAGAAGGCGGTTTCTGATTTTGATTCACGGGCTCTGTTGGGTATCGAGACGATGGGCAGGCAGAAGCAGTTCGGGACGCTTGATGAGGTCGAGAGGATGACTATTGAATGTGAGAATGTTGTTCCTGTGGTGGATTTTGCGCATGTGCATGCGCGCCTGAATGGAGGGTTGAGGACTAAGGATGATTTTCGCGCTATTCTTGACAGGTTTGAGAGGATCGGGGTCAGGCCTATCCATTGCCATATGACGGGGATAAAGTATGATAATGGGAATGAGAAGCATCATCTTGCGCTTTCGTCCTATGAGCCGGATTTTCGGCTGCTTGCCGAGGTCTTGCGGGAGAATGAGTATGATGTGACTTTGATTTCTGAGAGTCCTGTTCTTGAGGAGGATGCGATTTTGTTTAAGGGATGGGTTGGGGGAAATCAGAAAAAATAGATGAGCAACGATAATAACAGCTCAATATCAAACAGATCAATGTTCTATGAAATAATGAAGCTTGAAGCATTTTTAAGATAGCAAATGAACAAAGGACTCTTTAGAAATACCTGATTTAATCAAATAATCCTTTTCTTTGTCAGGCAAAGAATCTACTAATACCTGACCCTTCTGTTTCCAGTAATTTTCCGCACCTTGTGTGACAGGCATGCCAGTCAAAAAATCATAGCCCTTATCTTTAAGCCAAGGCAAGATATTTCGATAGCATTCGCCTCCAATTCCTTTGAAATCATCGGCCATGTTTCTTTCAATGTACGCTAAATTCACGATATTGCCAGACTTCTGATACAGATGAAAAGCAAGAACAATCTTATCATTTTGCGATATAGTATTGTCTTCGATGTATCTGATGTACCTGTGATAAATCGGGTCTAAATCGTCGGGTAAAGGTGTGTCTATCGTGAGTTCATCTTTTTCAGCAGCATCCATACTTCTTTCTTGCCATTGATTATAGGAATCCCAATTCCGATAATTATCCTCTGTCTCTTTCTGGATATAGATTACCAGGAGTTCACCAGAATTATTAATCGGCACAACGACATCCAAATCAGCTATTTCTCTTGGAAATATGTTCATCAACTGATATGGATCTGTTTTTAAATCATACATATACATATTTTATATTCCAATATATTTAAAGTTAACTACTTATTAATAACAACACATATCTAAAAATATATTTTAACATTTTAAATATAAAAAAGCCAGTTGTTTAATCAGTCATCGACGCGCCATCTTGGCAATATCATGCTGTCTTTCAGGGCGGTTATTATTTTTCCGTTCTTGTGGTTGAGGATGCCGCTCCAGGCAATCATCACACCATTGTCGCCTGCGTATTCCATCGGGCATGCGTAGTATCTTGCGCCGCGCTCTTTTGCCATTATGGATAGCATCTCGTTGAATCTTTTGTTCGCGGCTACGCCGCCGGTTATGAGGACCTCGGTCTTTTCCGTGTGGGCGAGGGCGCGCTCTGTCGCTTCTATCAGCATCGCGAAGGCGTGTTCCTGGAAGGAGAAGCAGAGGTCGGCGAGTTTTGCGCCGGCTTTGTATCTTCTTACCACGTCTGTGACGAGGCCGGAATAGGAGAAGTCCATGCCTTTTACTGTGTAGGGCAGCTCGATGTATTTGCCGTCTTTTGCGAGCTTTTCTATCACAGGTCCGCCCGGGAAGCCAAGGTCGCAGTCTCTTGCGAATTTGTCTATGGCGTTGCCGATCGCTATGTCCAGGGTCTCGCCGAATACGCGGTATTTGCCGCAGGTGAAGCCGATTACCTGGGAGTTGCCGCCTGAGACGTAGAGGACTATCGGATCAATCGCATCTGTCAATAGTTTTGCTATGTCAATGTGTGAGATGCAGTGGTTTACGCCTACCAAGGGTTTTTTGAGTTTCAATGAGAGTGTGCGGGCGAATGTCGCTGTGATTCTCAGGCACGGCGGGAGGCCAGGGCCTTGTGAGAATGAGATCATGTCGAGGTCTTTTATGTTGATTTTTGCGGATTTCAGGGCGTCTTTCAAAAGTTTGGGGGCCATCTCTGCGTGATGCTCGGCTGCTTCCCGAGGGTGGATGCCTAATGGAGGGAAGAAACTTGATTTTTTGCTTGCAAGAATGTTTCCTTTTTCATCGACTATGCCGATGCCCAATGTGTGCGCGGTCCCTTCGATTCCAAGTGATAGCATGGGATTCTTATGGGGTTTTAAGTTTATATTAGTTGTTAGTTGGTTCTTGCTGAATCTAATAATAATACGAAATATATAAAAAAGAATTAGATAATACTGAAATTACTGAAATCATGATTTCTTGATCTCGGTGTAGCCGCATCCGCCGCAGTATACCCTGTTCTTCATGGTCGCAAGGAGCATCTTGCATTTCGGGCATTTCCTGTTCTTCAAGACTGCTTTACCGTCTTTTATCTCGTAATTCTTCCATAACTGAGGGCTCTTTCCTTTACCTTTGCTTTTTGCTTTTTTTGCGATAATAGTCACCTGATCATTCTTTTTTCTCATCAGTGGATTTTGATTCTTCTGTTTTAGCTTCAACTGGCGCCTCTTTTACTTCCGCGGCGCTGGAGCCTGAGTCTTGCGGCTTTTTAGCTTCTTCTTTTTTCGAAGGCTCGTAACCTGGTACAAGCTCGGGCTTGTCGTAGACTTTTACATGCACTTCACTTTGATGCCTGCCGTACTTCTGATAGACTGTATCAATGAAGACACATTCCGGCTTGAGCTTAAGTTCGTTGGACAATTCTGTCCTGATGTCTTTTTTGCTTGGTGTGGTTCCTTGCTTTGTTACCATGCATACCAGCTCTCTTCTTGAAAAAAGAGGGTTCTTTTTGTCGTCGATAATGTTTATTTCCATAATATCAATCCATTTTCGTTTATTTATATTTCTCAATATATCTGCAAAGCGTATCTTCCTGGAATTGCGCGATCTGCCTTGGTGCCCATCTCGGATACTGCCTCATATACTATCAGAACGCCTTTCCAGTTCCTTGTGAGATCCTTGTTCTTGCAAACCTCACATTCTTTCTCTTCGGTTATCCTATGACATATTCTGCATGCTTTTTCGGACATATTTCATCATCATTTTTTATTTTTTGCTTTCTCTTTTTTAGGCGCTTCTTTCTTAGACGCTTCTTTTTTAGGTGATTCTGTGTCTGCTTTGTTTTTCGCTTTCAGTTTCGCTTTCTTTTCTGCCTCGAGCCATTCGATTGCGCCCAATCCCGGCTGTCTCATAGTGAGATTTATCTTGTTCACTTCTTTCTTGTCAAGACTCACTCCAATCAGCCTTGCCCTTACTTTGTCGCCTACTTTTAAATTCTTGCTTGAATCCTTGCCGGATAAGATACCGGTCTTGCGATCATAACTTATGAAATCGTTCACTATCTGCGATATGTGGCACATGCCGTCGATGGGTCCGAACCTGACAAACACGCCGAATTCTGTGATGTCGACCACAACACCTTCGATGACCTCGTGCAGTTTTGGTACGAATACGATTGCCTTGAATCTGGCCTCATAGTGTATGCCGGCATCTTCTATCTCTATCAATCCGCCCTTGATATCCATGGCATCGGTGATTGCAAGGACAACGCCATGTTCTGCAATTATCTTGTTTTCGTACTTCGCTGCCAGGCTTTTCCTGACGGATTCTTTCTTGTCCAGACCAATGTTTTCTGGTGTGGTTCTTACGGAATCGTCTATTATCATTTCCTCAAACATAGTATTACCTTCTATAGTCTTTTTAGTCTTTTTTTATCCCGTACATCTTCATCGAATGGACGATTGTACGCTCTGCTTCTTTTGCGTCTGCCCAACCGATTATTTTAATATCGTTTTTTTTGGGTGCCTTGTATGTCCTGAAAAATTCCTCAATCTCTTTTAGTGCGTGTTTTGAAACTCCTGATACGTCTCTGGTCTCACCATATTCGGGGTCATTCACGGGCACGGTGAGGATAAGGTCTTTTCGTATCCCGTTTTCGGTGAATCTTAATATGCCTATCGGAATCGCATCTACGAGGCATCCCGGCAATGTCGGGTACTCGGTGAGGATCATGGCGGTCAATGGCACGCTATCGTCCAATGCTGTCCTTGGTATGAAACCGAATTCTCTAGGATATGGAATTGGGGTACAGATCATGTTTTCCAGTCTTGTGAACATCCCGGTTACATTGTATCGGTTTTTTGAATTCCTGGTCGCTTCTACAACCACGGTTACTATTTTCGGGGGTTTAGGCCCTGTCGGCAAATCTTTGTGTTTATCCATCAATACACCTTATGGTGTCAGCAATATGATGAGAAGCGAGATGATTAATGTTTTAATTATTAGGATATTGTGTCCACAAAGCTTTTTAAATTTAATTGTTGTGACGATGAGATTTGATTATTTTTACTCTTGATTTAACTTTATATAATTATGAATCTAATGTTATTGATAGTTATAACGTGTTTAATCAAACTTAATGAAACAACATGTTTAATTTGATGTGAGGTGTCAATATGGTGTTTGAGTCTTATGGCCTGATTATAGTTGCGGTTCTGGTAATCGGTTTTATTGTCTATTATATCAACAGGTTTGCTGTGCTTGCAAACATTATCGACAATTCATGGTCGCAGATCGATGTGCAGCTGAAGAAGCGTAATGATCTTGTGCCTAATCTCGTCGAGACTGTCAAGGGCTATGCAAAACATGAACAGCAGGCCATAAAGGCGGTCACTGAGGCGAGGGTGCGCATGATGCAGGCGGGGACCGTGGAGGAAAAAGCGGCAGCAGGCAATATGATGAGCGATGCACTGAAGACGATTTTTGCGATCTCTGAGAACTATCCGCAGCTCAAGGCAAATGAGAATTTCATGATGCTCCAGGAGGAGCTTTCGGGTATCGAGAATAAGATCGCTTATGCAAGACAGCATTATAATGACAGCGTCCTTGTGTATAACAATCTTGCGACCACGATACCAGGGTCTTTGTTTGCAGGCGCTCTTGGCAGGAAAGTCAAGCCATATCTTGAGACTGATGCAAAGGAAAGAGAACCGGTCAAGGTCAAATTCTAGGCGGGCTTTTGCCCTTTTACTTTTTGGTGAATATGCATGAGCATGGAAGATGATATATCGGCGAATAAGAGGAAATCGTTTCTGCTTGTGGTTCTTGTCACGTTCGTGCTTGTGGCGCTGGGCTATGTCTTTGCCATGATATATGAGCCGGGTCTTGTATTCGTTTTCATGATAGTTGCGGTCGTCATATCTACTCTTGGCTCTGTTTTCACTTACTGGAATTCGGATACTCTTGTGCTTGCGGTCACAAAGACGAGGGAGCCGACGCCGCTTGAGAGGAAGCACCTGGAGAATGTGGTCGAGGGGCTTGCAATCGCAGCGGGGATACCTGCGCCGCGCATATATATTATCGATGATGAGAAGAACCTGAATGCTTTTGCCACGGGGCGCGATCCGGAGCATGCGCTTATCGCGGTGACTTCTCTGCTTCTTCGGACCATGAAGCGGGATGAGCTTGAGGGTGTCATCGCGCATGAGATGAGCCACATAAGGAACTATGACATACGTTTTGCGACGTTCATGGCTGTGCTTGTCGGAATCATTGTCATCGCGTCGCAGATATTCTTAAGAAGCCTGTGGTTTGGTGGCGGGAACAATAACCGCGGCAAGGGGAATGCGATATTCATCGTACTTGGCGTGGTGCTTGCGATTCTTGCGCCTATCCTCACGCAGATGATACAGCTTGCCGCATCAAGGCAGAGGGAGTATCTTGCTGATGCAAGCGGGGCGCGCATTACGCGATATCCGGAGGGGCTGGCAAAGGCGCTTGAGAGGATTAAGAACACGAACGTGAATACGAAGGTCAACGGCGCTGTGTCTCATATGTATTTTTCGAATCCGATGCTTTTGAAGAATGCGAACTCACTTTTCGCTACGCATCCGCCGATCGATGAGAGGATAAAGAGATTGCGGGCGATGTAGGCCGCAGATATTATTTTTTGATCTGCGCATCAATAAGTTTTTTTTGCTGTGCGCTCCAGACTTCATCTGGAGTCTCTTTGATGTAGCCTACCCAGAAGTCTATGAACTTCAGGCGCTCTTCAAAGTTCCTCTGCTTTTTTTTAGCCAGTTCTTTCTTGCTTATTTTAAGATCAGTTGTCATATCAATGTCCTATAACTAAGTGGATAACCAACTTATAAAAATATGTGAGACCAAGAAGTAGGATGGTTCAAAAAGGTGCTTTCAAGGTCAAAAAGCGCGTCGTCCTTGTGGTGGCTGACGGGTGGGGGATTGCGCCTGCGGGTCCGGGAAATTATATTGATATGGCTAGGACTCCTAATTTTGACGGATTTCTTAAAAAATATCCGCACTGCATCAATCTGGCTTCGGGGACTGCTGTCGGGCTGCCGCCCGGCTCGCAGGGGAATTCGGAGGTAGGGCATCTGCATATGGGTGCCGGGCGAATCGTGTGGCAGATGTATCAGCTTATCAATAACGCAATCGATGACAAGGGTTTTTTTAAGAATAAGGCGCTTGTCTCTGCAATAGATCATGCGAAGAAGAATAATTCAAAGCTCCATATCATGGGGATGTGTTCTGATGAAGGGGTGCATTCGCATGTCAACCACTTGTTCGCACTTCTCATGATGGCGAAAGAACATGGATTGACTGAGGTCTATGTCCATTTTTTCGCTGACGGACGGGATGTGCCTGAGAAGTCGGCTAAGAAGTATGTCAAGATGGTGGAGGATGAGATCAGGCGAATAGGGGTCGGCAGGATCGCGTCGATTGTAGGACGGTATTATTCGATGGACCGGGACACTAACTGGGACAGGACCCGAAAGGCGTATGACATGCTCACGAAGGCTGAGGGGTTCCGGGCGAAGAGCGCACAAGACGCAGTCGAGATGGCGTATGAGCGCGGGGACAAGACGGACTATTATATCCAGCCGACGGTCATTGTCGATGATTCTGATGAGGCAATCGCTACGGTGGATGACGGGGATTCAGTGATATTTTTTAATTTCAGAATCGATAGGACACGGCAGCTTACGAAAGCGTTTGTCTTTGATGAGTTTGACTATTTCAAAAGAGATGTGCGCCCTAATGTTCTTTTCACTACCATGTCCAAGTATGATAAGAACATCGAGTGCCTGGTGGCTTATACGGAAGAGACTGTCGAGAATAATCTCGGGAAGATGCTTTCGGGGTGCGGCCTTTTGCAGCTGCGGATGGCTGAAACTGAGAAATATGCTCATGTCACTTATTATTTCAATTCGATGGTTGAGAAGCCGAATGCTGGTGAAGAGAGACTCATGATACCGTCATCGAAGGTGAGTTCATATGACCAGAAGCCACAGATGTCTGCTTATGAGATCGCAGATGAGGCGGCAAGGCAGATATCAAAGAAGAAATATGATTTCGTGCTGGTGAATTTCGCCAACTGCGACCTTGTGGGGCATTCTGCTGTGAAGGAGGCGATCATAAGGTGCGTCGAGGTTGTCGATGAGTGCTGTGCGAAGATCGCTTCGGCGGGGCTTAATAATGATTATGTGGTCATCATCACTGCTGATCACGGGAGCGCGGAGGATAAGCTTTATCCTGATGGTGTGCTAAAGCCTGCGCATTCTTCCAATCCGGTGCCGTTTATTCTTGTCTCAACAGATGAGAATCTGATGAAGGTCACGCTTCTTGACGGGGGACAGAAGGATGTGGCGCCAACCATCCTTGATATAATGGGAATGAAGAAGCCGAAGGAGATGACGGGGAAGAGCTTAATTATTGGGAAACAGAATACCATATAGCTATTGAGAAAATGTGGAAGATTATGACGATTTTTGATGTAATGGGGCAAAATATTGGAGTCTAGGCGACAAAGCATATCCTATTGGTTCTATTGTTTTTATTATTCCATCCAATTCCCTAATTTGATTGTTTAAGTCGGTTATATTATTTCTGATAGCATCGACGTCATAGGGAGACTTTGTAGCTGCCCCCTTTTTTTGATTAATCGTTTTTGTGTTTAAAGGGATTCCTTCCATTTTACCTAATACCAGACCTGACTGCCCGAGTATTTCTGCTATATCTATACCCTCTTGTAATGTTTCTTTGTATATTTCGCATTCGATAAGTTCGTTATTAGGCGTCAATGTACCACTTATTAATGCATCTTTGTATATTCTGCATTTGACTATTTTATTATAATCCTTCAATATAACTTCATCTGATCTATTATCGTAAGTGAAGCCTCTGATGCGTTTGCTTTTAGAAGACAAAATACCAAGAGCCATGTCAGAGTGATTATATAATCCAAATTCTATACTATCGGAATCGAGTATTACTTGGCTACTGTAACAAGGCATTGTCTCTAATAATTTTTCCAGAATTTGATATTTCTTAAAAGAAATATTTACCTGATTTGTTTTTCCTTTTTTTACGGTGTTAATAAAGTCATCTAAGGTCGCGAATGATATTGTTTTTTTAAGTCCAAGCAATTTACTTTCTTTTAATAGACCAACTGGATTGTATAATATTTTACTTTCGGAGTCCATTAAAATCACTTAGTTTAGCATACGATTTATTTTAATAAGAATAAAAGTGGAAGATATATTTATAAATCTTTGTTATTGATACTACTAGATAGTTATTTCGTTGACTCTATATTTCCTGAAGCGCATGAAATATCATAACCAGTTGCTTGATGCCTGTTCTTATTGGCGCTTTGTATAAATATTCGTCTTTTGAGTGGGTGCCCTTGGCATCTGTTATCCCTATGGTGACGCTCGGCAGCCCCAGGCTGACGGGATAGTTCGAGTCTGTGCTGCCTATGTCGTCGATTGTCTTTATGCCGAGATCCGTGTGGATATCTTTTATCAGGTCTATGAGCCATCTTTCTTTCATCTCGCCTGCGGGCCTTTCGTCAAGGATGGCTGTCTCTATGGCCAGGCCTGATTTTCTCATGCCGCTGATCAACGAGGCGATGTCGTCTTTTAGTGTCTCGATGATGTCCTGATCCAGCGAGCGTATCTCTAGTGAGAACGTGACCTCTTCTGGTATCGAGTTCACGGAGGTGCCGCCTTTTATGGTGCCTATGTTCAATGTGGTTTTCGGGTCTTTTGGCAGATTCATCGAGGCAAGATGCTGTATGAGGGCTGATGCTTTGACGATGGTGTTCGGGGTGTCTGAATCGCGCCAGCTGTGGCCGCCTTTCCCGCGGAGCGTGATGTCTGTCCTGTGGCTGCCTACTACTTTTTTTGTTAGGCGGCCGCTCATGTGGCCTTCGATGCAGATGTGCGCCTTTATCCTGTCTTTTGGGGTGCTGTCGAAGAAATGGCGGATGCCTCTCAAGTTGCCGGGGGCTTCCTCTCCGACGTTGAATAGTAAAATTGTGTCGTTTTTCGGGATGATATTGTTCTCTTTTATGTATCCTGCAAGGCAAAGGAGCGCGGCGATTCCCATAGCATCATCGCAGATGCCGGGGCATGCGATCGTGTCTTTGTCTTCTTTTATCTCAAGTTTTGTGCCTTTTGGGAATGCTGTGTCAACATGGGCTGAGAATACGAGGATTTGTGGGCTCTTGCCTTTGATTGTGAGGCGCAGGTTGCCGACCTTGTCGATCTCTGCGTCTTTGTAGCCGAGAGCCTCAAGGCGATTTTTCAGGAATGATATCCTTTTTTCTTCCTTAAATGGAGGGGAGGGGATGAGCGTGATCTTTTTCAGGTCGATTATGACGCTTCCATAGTTCCGGTCTATAATATCACTGATCGACTTCATCATATCGCCTCACTTGCGCGCTAAATAGGTTGAATATAGCGCTGTTATCAACGAATCATCCGCAATATCATCTTTTATTTTTTTGTCGCCAATACTTATATATGAATATCAAAAATGAGATTCGTGTCATCGGCTTCGACGACGGGCCGTTTGTCCACAAAAGTGGTGGGAGGGCGCTTTTAGTCGGAGTCATACTTCGGGCTTCTGAGTATCTTGACGGGGTGCTCAGTACGTATGTTACTGTCGACGGGCTTGATGCTACGGATAAGGTGATTGGGCTTGTCAATAATTCCAAGCATTTTGACCAGTTGCGCGTTATTCTTTTTGACGGGCTTGCTGTCGCCGGGTTCAACCTGATAGATATCCATAAGGTCGCAACTCTTACCGGGAAGGCGGTGATCGCGGTGACGGGCACCAGGCCTGACCGGGAGAAGTTCTTATCTGCGCTGAAGAATCTTGACAGATATGACGAGAGGGTTGCGATTGTCGATAGCGCGGGGGATGTGTTGGATGTCGAGGTGCGCGGGAGGATGATATATTTCCAGTGTGCTGGTATTACGGAGGATGAGGCCAGGGTGATACTTCTGAAGGCGTCGTGCAGGAGCGCTATCCCAGAGGCCATACGGATGGCTCATCTGATCGCTAGGGGAATAGTGGACGGTGAGTCCCGTGGCAGGCCATAGGATAAGGACAGACTCTAAACAGTCATCTTTTCGCCGTCTTTTGGGAATATGACGTAGCCGCTGTAGATTTGTGATATCTCTTTTTTTATTGATTTTGTCTTGTCTTTTACTTCGCGGGATATGTGGACGAGGGCGAGGGTTTTTGAGCGGGAGTTTTTTGCGCACAGGCCGACCGAGAGGAATGATGAGTGGTTTTTTGGGCCTTTTTCGTCTTTTACCTTCTGGAACGTATAGGCTTCATGTACCAGGATGTCTGTCTCTTTTGCAAGGTCGGCGATGTCTTTTGAATATGCTGTGTCACCTGTGTATACGAGTGATTTTTTTTCGAGGTCTATGCGGATTGAATATGACGATTCTGCGTGCTCTGCTTTTGCGAATGTGAGTTCTGCCTTGCCGAGGGATATCTTAGATTTACTGTCAATCTCTTTGAATGTCAGGTCAAAGCCTAGATTTTCTATGAATGTCGCGTAGGCGAGTGATGTTAGGTCGCGGATGTATAATTCTATGCCTTTTGCGCCTATGATTGTAAGGGGTTCTGTTCTTTTTTCTTCGTGGTATCTTAGAAGGAGTGAGGGGATGCCGAATGTGTGGTCGGCGTGGAAGTGGGATATGTATATCGCCCTGATGTTTTTGTATAGGCCTTCTTTCCAGATGCCTTGGATCGCTGAAAAACCGCAGTCTAGCAGGAGCCCGATGTCTTCTATGAAGATGCTCGTGTTTCTCTGGCTTTCGTCAAATGCTTCGCCGACACCGATAAATCTTATGTCCATCCTACATTATGATTAGGCTAAATTTATAAATCTGGGCTCCAAAAGGGTATTAACTGTTTTTAGGAGATGATGTCATGAATAAGATCGTTATTGTTACCGGCATTCCAGGGAGCGGGAAGACTACTGTGCTTGATGCTGCGCTGCCTGTGCTTGAAAAAGAGGGTGTCAGGTATAAGTCTGTCAATTACGGGACCGTGATGTTTGATATCGCAAGGCACATGGGGATCGCAAAGGACAGGGATGATATGCGAAAGCTTGAGCCTGAGAAGCAGAAGGAGATACAGAAGAGCGCGGGAAAGAAGATCGCTTCCATGGCTACGACGACTTCGGTCATCGTCGATACGCACTGCACCATCAATACGCCGAAAGGGTACCTTCCGGGGCTTCCTGAATGGGTCTTAAAGGAGATCATGCCGAATATCATTGTCCTTGTGGAGGCGGATTCAAAGCATATAGCGACGAGGAGAAGCAGCGATGCATCACGCGCCAGGGATGCTGAATCTGCTCTTGAGATACAGTATCACCAGGATATCAACCGGGCCGCTGCAATTGCTTATTGTGTCATGACCGGGGCGACGACCAAGATAATCAGGAACGATCAGGGTAAATTAGAGAGATCTGTCAAGGATATGGCTGATGTTTTGAGATGAGTGTTTTTACTGCTCAGATACAACATAACGAAAGAATTATAAATTAATACACCCAGTTCTATTGAATGAGTTTACATAATTATATAGAAAGACACATAGTAGATCTGCCAAAACACATTCTAAGTATTGAAGACCTTACTATAGGGCAGATAAATTATATTTTTGGTCTTACAGATGAACTCAAAGAAAATCCGGATATTTCAGAATATTATGATATTTTAAAAGAGAAATGTGTTTTTTCTCATTTTGAAGAAGCTAGTTCAAGAACGAGACTTTCAAGTGAAAGAGCAGCTTATGATTTAGGTGTGTTTGGAAATCATCTTGGCCCTGGTGAAAGTTCTGTAGAAAAAGGAGAAATATTAGAAGATATTGTCAATACGTATGAAACCAATAAGGCCAACATACTTGTCATCAGAGGAGATTATGATCTGAAATATCAATTAACAGAGGAACAACTAATAAATTGCAAAACCCGCCTTATAAATGCTGGTGATAAACGAGAGCATCCAACGCAGGCATTACTTGATCTCTATTTACTGATGAAAAAAGCCAATGTTGATGACATAAGAGACTTAAATCTTGATGTCGTATTTGTAGGCCACACAAACGGATATAGAGCAGCCCAGTCATTAGTCAAAGGACTTACCAAATATACAAGATGTAATGTAAGCAATATCTTACCTGTCGGCGGCGAAGCAATGGGAATGGAATGGGGCTTGAAAAATGTTGTGAAACTAAAAGTATATCCATATCCTTATGTTACTGAGTTAGAAAATATCGATATAGACAATATAAAAGAATTAGAAGTTTATAATGAGGAGGATGCGCAGTCAATTGATAGATGGCTTATTAAAGGCGATGAACTAGAAATGTTCATATCTTCAAGAAAACAATATCAGGAGAAATTGGCTGAAGGAATAAAGAATGCTGATGTTCTTTATTTCTGCAGGTCAACCAATAAAGGTGATCCTGCAATAGTCCATGGATTAACACCTCGATTTGTCGATGAAAACGCAAAGGACACAATGAGCATAATGCATCCAAGACCGATAGGTTGTAAAGAGCTTGATAGAAGATTTGATAATACAAAAAGAGACTTTTACACGTATGCACAACCAATTGCGGGTTATGATGTTAGAAAAGCATTATTTTTCGCGATGCTGATTGAGGATAATCTGTTGAATAATACATATCAAGCCACTTTGGAGGACTTTGTATAATTATCGTCCTATCAATCTCTTCTTTTCGATAAACTCGATTACTTCCTGTTTCAGTTCCTCTACTGATTTGCTGTCTGTGTCGAGAATAAGATCGAAGACGCCAAGGTCCTTGTCGAGGGTGTAGCCGTACATGCGCCTGTAGAGTTCGATGTTTTCCTTGTCGCGCTTCTTTACGGCAACGATTGCGCTTTCCAGTGTGCTTACGTCGCGGGTCTTTATCCTTTTCGCGCGTGTGGCCGGGCTTGCGTTGAGCCAGATCTTTATGCCTCTTGCGCCGAGCCATGGGAGCGCCCACGAGGTGATTGAAACATTACCTGCTTCTGCCTTCTTTTTGAGGAAGTCGTCGACTTCCCTGTCGAAGTCCTCATTGGTCTTGCGCTCTTTTAAGAACCTCATGCCGTCTTCTGTCTCCCACCAGTCGTCGCCTGAGAAATGATAGCCCTTTTTTATCGCTATCTCTTTCAAGGCATCGCCGCCGCAGATGTATTTTAGGCCGTAGTGGTTCGCAAGGGCTTTTGCGAGGGTGGTCTTTCCTGAGCCGGCCATGCCGGAGATGATGATTGTCAGTGCCATGTTAATCACAAGTCTAATTTCTGAAGTATTAGGACACTAAATTATATAAAAGTCATGGTCGGAAAGGGCTAGAGTTCTTTTATGTAGCTGATAAGTCTTTCCAGGACTTCGTCTTTTGCGCTCTCTATGAATTTTACCGAGCCTGCGACTTCGTGGCCGCCGCCTGATACCATCCCGTGCGGGATGTCTTTTTCGAGGCGCTTCACTAACAGGTTCACGTTGAAGCCTTTTTTTTCGCAGCCTTCGTTTGAGCGCATTGTTATGAAATCAGGGCCATGACCGATCGAGACTATGTCTTTTGAGGGATGCTTTTCGTTCAAGGTGTCGTTTAAGATACCTATGGATTTGCCAGGGGCAGGGTATTCGCCGCGCTGTGTCGATCCTGTTATGTCTATGATGGCCAGTATCATGCCGTTTTTTAGGGTCTCGACTTTGACGTATTTCAACAAGGTATTGATCTGTATGGCTATCTTTGCCTGGATTTCGCTGAAAAGAAGGTCTATCGCTTTGGTGTTGTTTTCGCCGGAACTGATGAGGTCATATATCAGGCCTGAGTCCTGCATGAATCTCAGGTACTGGGCCTCGTAGTCTACGCACTGGGCGATCTTTTTGAGGTATTCTGTGTCTGTGCCTGCTTTTTTTAAGTACTGCTCAAACTCAGGACCTTTTGACCTGTCGCCGATGCCGGCAAGAGCAGGGAGCTGTTTTAGGTCCTCTGTTGCAGGATTGATGATGCGGGAAAGTTCGTATGCGAGCATGCCTGCTGTGATGTCTTTTGTGCCGCCGACTAGATACGGGTTGATGTGGACATCGACGTAGTCATCGACTACTGATTTCTTATTTTCAACCGGGGTGAAGTGATGGTCTACGACCAGTATAGGGATGTTGTATATCTTCGCTTTCCTTATGCTTAGAAGATCTTCGGCTGTGGAGCCGTTGTCTACGAGTATGACGAGGGGCTCAATCTTCTGGAAGCGATCAACTGCTCTTTTTGCGAATGAGAGGTCTTTCAGGACGTCTGAATATTCGTAGAAGGGGGTGGTCGAGGGCATGCGGTCGAAGTGGTGCCATTTGTCGCGCTCGCCGACGCGGGCTTCTATCAGGGGCATTATGGCTTTCTCGAGGGCGATGGCTCCTGCGTAGCCGTCCATGTCCGCATGGTGGCGGATGAGTATGGGGCGGCCTTCGTAGATTGATTTTTTTATGAGTTTGGAGGCGCTCCTGAACTTGTCTTTCAGGGCGTCAAGCACCTCGCTTTTTATCGTGAAGGTGATGGATGATTCGTCCTCTTGTTTTTGGGGGTCAAGCATGTCATCGAGTTTTAAGGGTATGTCTTCTATCCTTTGCAGCTGGTTTATGTTTACTCTTTTTATGCCCTCTTTCATCTCTACGCGGATCTCTGCCCTTATGCTGTCGTTTTCCTGTACCTCGGGGTACGAGCGCTCGCCCGGGGAGATGAAGCCGGCTATGTCGAGGGGGCCGGTATCGTCTCTTGTCTTGAAGATTGTCGGGCCGCGTGTCTGGATGATCTTTGTCACTTTTGCCTCAATCGTATAGACTCCGCTTTCCTTGTCGTTTATGTCTTTCAGGCTTGTGATTGAGGTCTCTTCTTTTTTCTTCTTTATCCTGATCGTGATGTTTCCGTATTGCTTGTCTTTCATTTCCATTATTATCAGCTCTTTTTTTTATTTTTGTTTTAGTGTATTTATGGGGTATGTTATATAAAGATGATGGTCTTTCTTATAGGCGGCATTTGCGCATTAACTATAAATAAAATATCTGCCTATATGTTGGTTATGGCTAATGTCGAGTGTGTCGCGCAGATAATCTCGGGGCGGTTCGGGGAGATTCTTGTCAGGAAGAAGTCAGGGGAGAGCCTTGAGCTCGGGGAGCTTCTGGTCGCTGAATCAAAAGATTCTTATACGCTTTTCCAGGTCTATGACCTGAAGTACGGCTCGCAGATTCCGCAGGAGTCGCTTGAGCTGATGTCCGGGATGAATCTTGAGGGATATGGGGAGTCGCTTGAGCTGATGGAGCCGGAGCTAAGGAATTATATTCTTGCATCGCTGAAGTCTGTGGTGACTATCAGCAGGAATGTGGCGAAGACGCCAAAGAAACTGCCGGTATTCTTTTCGGGGCTTAGGATGCTCAAGAAAGAGGACCTGAATTTCCTGACCAAGCCGAACAGGCCGCTTTTTCTTGGAAATATGCGGTCAGGGTCTCGCGTGCTTCCGATCGACGTGTATCTTGACGGGGAGAGCGTCTTTACACATCATGTGCTTATACCGGCTACGACGGGCAGGGGGAAGTCGAATCTGGTACGGATCATCGCGTGGTCTGTGCTTGATGAGGATTACTGCTCGCTTCTTGTGCTGGATCCGCATGACGAGTATTACGGGAGGAATATGAAGGCGCTGAAGGATCATCCGAAGGCGCGGGAGAAGCTTGTCTATTATACGCCGAACAGCGCGCCGCCGGGGGCTATCACTCTCAAGATCAATCTCGAGTCGCTCAAGCCGCAGCATTTCGACGGGGCGATCATGTTCTCTGAGCCGCAGAAGGAGGCGCTTTACGCATATTACAATGAGTATAAGGAAGAGTGGATCACAAAGATCATTCTCAAGGAGCCGGTGCCTGTCAATTTCAGGGACGAGACGCTTGATGTGGTGGTGCGAAGGCTTCTTTATAATCTTGATCTCAAGGTCAATGAGGATGAGATCACATGCACGGGTATATTTGATACACAGGCGGGAAAGACGACTGCCGATGACATACTGCGCTCGCTTGAGTCTTCAAAGACGGTCATCATCGATACTTCCACGCTGCATGGGGCGCAGGAAATTCTTGTGGGGTCAATCATCGCCACAAAGGCTTTTGATACGTATAGGCATTACAGGCAGACCGGGGAGCTTCGGGATAAGCCGGTGATCTCGGTGATACTTGAGGAGGCGCCGAGGGTCATCGGGAAGGATGCGCTCAAGGCCGGAGGGAATATCTTTTCGCGGATCGCCCGCGAGGGAAGGAAGTTCAGGGTCGGACTTACTGCCATCACGCAGCTCCCGAGCCTTATCCCAAAGGAGATCCTTGCCAATATGAATACGAAGATAATTCTTGGGATTGAGATGGCTGAGGAGCGGAGGTCTGTCATCGAGTGCGCTTCGCAGGACCTTTCTACTGATGAGCGCAATATCGCAAGCCTTGATAAGGGGGAGGCGCTTGTGACGTCCAATTTCACGAAGTTCGCGATGCCGATATATGTGCCGTTTTTTGATGAGTATATCAAGGACAAGGTCAAGAAGCCGGGTGTAAAGAAGGATTTCAGCGGGATTTTGTGAAGTTGAGCAATCCTGCTACGAAGCCTGCTACGTAGCCGTCGCCTGCGCCGACTGACATGCCGTCGCCAATGTATTTTATGCCCGGGACCCATGAGATACTGTAGCCGGTATTGTTTGTGATCTCTTCTTTGTGGAGTTCTATAATCCTAAATTGTTTTCTTAATTCTTTCTGGCCCATGTATCTTCCGGTGATGTAGCGCGCGCTCCCTTCAAGGTGGCCGAGGACCTGGGCTTTTTCTATGCCTTGACATGGTTTCTTTGAGAGGGCGAGGCTTCCTTTGAGTGTGTGGATGAGCAGTATCGATGAGGGCTTCATGCAGTGCCTGTGGTAGGCGGCTGCGCCTTCGACGATGCCTGTGACGCCGGTCATCGCTTTTAGTTCTACTTCGTTCATGCCTACGATGTCGGCGTGTTTTGATACTTTCCTGCAGTTGTCTTCTGCCATGCGGGAGCCGGAGCCAAGTTCTATGTAGAGCTTTGATTTTTTTGAGATGTTCTTAACTCTTTTTAATAATTCTTTCTGGACGGATTCTTTCTTCGCGTCTAGGTGGGCGCCGGAATATACTGCAAAATCGCTTTCATTATCTACAAAATCGACAAGTTCCGGCTCTTCTGTGCCGTAGTCGGGCGAGATTATGAACCTGTCGCCGTCTTCTTTTACCTGCACTATGAGGTGGTGGGCGGCTTCGTCTAATGAGGAGTTCACTGTGCTGACGCCGGCGGATTTCAGTTGTTTTATCATGTCTTTTGTCGCTCTTTTTACGTTGAGGTCCGTGATGTTGCCGAGTGATGTGAGGCCGAGCGATATGTTGGTGGAGTTGCCGCCAAGTATTACTTTTTCTTTTAGAGGGATGTCTTTTAGCCTTGTTATGGCTTCGTTTATGAGATGGATGTCGCGGTTGTATTCGCGGTAGGACTGGCTTTTGAGGGCGCGGGAGGCGATTTCGTCAAAGACGGGGTTGATTTTCATGTTTGCTAAATGCTCTTTTGAGATGCTGAAGACGTCGTCGTAGTTCGCGATGCCGTATACGGCTATCTTTTTCGGGTTGAGGGCGGTTTTCAGGACTATCCTGTATAGTGCGAGGTTATCTTTTGCCATAGGCTATTTATCGACGATAAAGTATATATGTGTTAAAACAGAGTCGCATGGACAATGATTTTTTGTATCATAGAGGGTTTATGGCTGTAAAAAGACTCATATATATTTAAAAGTTTCGATGTCATATTAGAATAATTCTTTATATTACCGGTCCCGTAGCTCAGCTGGTTAGAGCGTTGGTCTTATATGACGCGCAGGTAATGCCTGTGTCTCGATAACCACTTGTGTTATCGGCTTTCGGCTAAGACAGCCAAAGGTCCTGGGTTCAAATCCCAGCGGGACCACTATTTTCTATTTTTATGCAGGAAATATTGAAAAAACTAGTTCTGTTGATATATTTTGTCGTGATGATCATAATCCAGGAAAACAACAAGTCCATCATTTTCTCTGATTGAAAAAGTAAGCACAAATGAATCGATATGAACTCTCCTTATACCTTTCATGCTATATCTGAGCGGTTTGTATGTAGAAGGATCAAGGGCAATTTCATTCATTTTTTTGATAATTCGCTCATATTGTTTTTTGTCCTTTTTCAGCAATTTGGTTAATTTCCTCTCCAGTGAGGGCTGAAGCAGTATATGATATGGCATAACGTATCGCCACTCTTTATTCGACTCCAGCTTTTTGCTTTAAATATTTGTCCATATCAGCAATAGTTTTAAATTTTCGTCCCTTCTGCTTTTGGATGCGTTCCAGCTTGCGCAGATACGCAGGATTTACATCCCTGTGCAAGTCATGATCTATTTCATTCATTGTTTGCTCAATGACGTTCATTTTTGTCATTAAAAGTGATACATCACCAGCTACTTTTTTTAGAAGCTCAGATTCAGCCATTTTACCACCAATCATTATTTCGTATTAATCATTAAAAAGCTTATAGGCCATTCCAGTATTCATCCGTCTCTGCCCAGTTCTTTTTTTGCGTGATATTCCTTTGCCTGTTTCGGATAGTATATCCAGCCGATTTTGCTCTCGGAGTCAATGGATATCTTTCTCGAATACAAGAGATAGTCAATTATGACGCAATAAGTCTGGTACATCATCCTTTTGGGGAGGGATTCCCAAAGCTTACTCTTTTTGAATTCGCCATCATGTTCCTTTATAAATTCCTCTACCATCAGCACAGTATCCAGACGCGGGTATCTCAAAATGTTGTCTTTGTTCATTAATTCTGTTTCCATGTTATATCTATTGATATAATAAATATTTAAAGATTTATACTAACCTCGTTATAAAAATTGGAATCAATTGATTGTGTAACTAAGTGAACTGATTTTGTATGGGTCTCGGCGGGACCACTAGTATTCTAGTTCACTTACTTCTGATAATGTGGGGTTTAAACTCTGAAAATCTTCACAAACTCATCAGAAACATACAGATAACTTCAAATAGTTTCATCTACTATTGTATGATTTATTGATGACTATCATGGTGCCAAAAAAATTTCTTTTTGTAACGCTTGAAAACCTATGCGGAGACCTTGCATGGCATATCTTAAAAGAGGGACATGAGGTCAAATACTATACGCAGGATTCTGGAGAAAGAGAGGTCGCAACCGGATTCATCACTATGGTCGATGACTGGGAGAAGGAAGTCGACTGGGCTGATGTCATCGTCTTTGATGATGTACTGGGGCAGGGCACGAAAGCCAAGAAACTCAGGGATCAGGGTAAATTCGTTGTCGGAGGCACGCCTTATACTGACAGACTCGAAGATGACAGGGCGTTCGGTCAGAATGAGCTTAAAAAGGTGGGTATCCCGATTGTCCATTACAAGGATTTTACTTCTTTTGATGAGGCAATCATTTATGTCAAGGAACATCCTATGAAATATGTCATCAAACCGAGCGGGGAAGCGCAGAATCTCAAAGGGCTGCTTTTTATCGGCGAGGAGGAGGATGGCAGGGATGTCATACAGGTACTGAATGA
Source organism: archaeon (assembly GCA_043813875.1). Taxonomy (GTDB): domain Archaea; phylum EX4484-52; class EX4484-52; order EX4484-52; family B79-G9; genus B79-G9. The sequence continues at coordinate 24,420 of JBDRKP010000042.1, forward strand.
TTATAAAAACGCATGGGCCCACAAGATACCGCTGTTCCAGCTGCAGAAAAGAATCGGAGGCGTTGAGGTTGCTGTCGGAGCTTTCTTCAACGGGAAGCAGTTCATATATCCCATAAATGTGAATTTCGAGCATAAGAAACTGTTCCCGGGAAATCTTGGCCCGTCGACCGGTGAAATGGGCACAGCTATGTTCTGGAGCGGGCCGAACAAGATATTCAACATGACACTTAAGAAGATGGAGAAGAAGCTTGCCGAAGAAGGCTATGTCGGTTATATCGATATCAATTGCATTGTCAATAATCACGGCATATATCCGCTCGAGTGGACTTCGCGTTTCGGGTATCCGACCATCAGCATACAGATGGAGGGGATGAGCACACCTATCGGCGAGTTCCTTTATGATCTTGCGAGGGGTGCGACGCCGAAGCTTAAGGTGAAGCAGGGCTTCCAGATCGGGGTGAGGATTGTCGTGCCGCCGTTCCCGTTCACAGATAAGGAAACTTTTGAGGTCAAGTCAAAGGATTCGGTCATACATTTCAAGAAGCCGACCGACGGGGTGCATATAGAGGATGTGAAGCTTGTCAATGGCGAGTGGGTTGTCACGGGTACGGCCGGTGTCGTGCTTATCGTGTGCGGGACGGGCCTTACTATGAAGCAGGCGCAGGCGCAGGTCTATTCACGCATCAAGAATATCAGCATACCTCATATGTATTACAGGGACGATATCGGTGACCGGTGGTTCGAGGACAGCGACAAGCTGCACAGCTGGGGATACCTGCGCGAGATGTAGGTCATTGATGCTTCTTTTTTCTGATCATGAAAGAAAATTTCTGCTGGTCTGATGATTGTTATGATACCAAAATTCCATGAAATTACAGCCGATAAATTCGGCAGGTATGAGAAACAGATATTGCGCTCAGAGGAGATCTTTCCTGAACAAATAAGGACATCAAGGGAGGATTATATGGGAATCCTCATGAGTGAGAATTCTATCGCTCTTGTCGCCACTATTGATTCCAAATATATCGGGAATATCATCGGATGCCCGATTACTGAAGAAGATATGGCGGAGTATGAGATTGATTTGGGGATTGATAGAGAAAAGATTCTTTATGTGTATAACATCGTCATTGATAATGCCTTCCAAGGCAGGGGATATGGCCATGAAATGATGAAGGAGTTTATCAGAATCGCAAAGATGAGGGGCTATGAGGTGCTTGCCGGCCATTTTCGGAAATACCGGTCGGAGTCGCTTATCAGGAAGTTCGGCGCTGTCGCCAAAAAGACATATGCCAACTGGGATAAATCCGGCGAGGAGTATATTTTGTGCGTCCTTGATCTTCGAAATGTGAAAGATCTGAGAGACTGATTGTGTCGTTCAGGATGCATAGCTCTTGATGCGTTTCTGTGTCCAGCCGTTGAGTTTCAGGAAGGGTTCTGCGCGCTTCAGGATCATCCCGGTATTTTTCAGTTCGCGCCGTCTTGTCAACGGGGACTTTTTGCGCGCGAGGATTATTTTTTTTGCGCTGAGTTCACCAATCCCGGGGACGCGGATGAGTTCAGAGTATGTTGCGCTGTTTATGTCAAGGGGCTTTTTTATCTGATTTTCTGCGATCAACAGTTTCGGGTCTCTTCTTTTCAGGTTGCCTTCACTGGTGAGTATTTCTTTTATGTCTTTGAGCTTGTAGCCGTATTTCCTTAAAAGGAAGTCTGTATTGTATAGACGTATTTCTCTATATTCTGGTGTCTTTTCCCTGTTTTCGAGGGCTGTGTGCCTGCAGGGCGTGAATGCGCTGAAGTAGCCTCTTTTCAGATTCATGCAATTGTATCCGTAGTCCAGTGTCTTGAGTATCTCAAGGTCTGTCTCACCGGCGGCGCCTACGACGAACTGGGTCGTGTGGCCGTGGGGCAGGTCCATGCGGCTCAGCCATCTTTGCCTTCTTATGATGTCTATATTATAGTCTTTTGTTGTTGACAAGGTGGATAAGTGGTCTTTTGTCGGGGCCTCAAGGTTTATGCTTAGCCGCTGTACAAGCGATGACGCTCTCTTTATCGTGCCGTAGCTTGAGCCGGGGAGGACTTTTAAGTGTATGTAGCCGTCGAATCTGTGTGCGTAGCGTATAAGCTCCACGGCCTTCAGCATGTCTTCCATGATGATATCGGGGTCTTTCGGGATTGCTGAGCTTAGGAAAAGACCTTCGACGAGGTTCATCTTGTAGAGCCTCATGAATGTCTTTGCGAGTTCGGCGGGAGTGTATGTTGATTTTTTCTCTTTTCTTGTGTTGATGCAATATTTGCAGTCAAATGAGCAGGCGTTTGTGTAGAGGGTCTTGAAGAGGAGGCAGCCTTGATTGTTGTTTTTGGCGCGGTAGATTGCGCCAAGGTCCGGGTCATGGGAGGGGCCGCATGTGTCGTGGCGATTGGCTTTCAGGAGGGTGTTGATTTTTGTTTCGCCTGCTGATTCACGGTCGAAGAATGTCGTTTCTTTATCGGAGAGGATTTTTTGGGCTGTCATGAGAGGTTTTTGGCGAATCCTGCTTAAAAGTTCTTGGGGATGATAGGTTGCCGATAGAAATATATGTAACTACCGTAAAGTATTTAATATTATGGGCGCTTTGTAGAATCAGTGATATCATGGCTAAAATCATTGGCGTAGTTTCCGGTAAAGGCGGTGTCGGCAAGACCGTCTCTTCGCTTAATATCGCTCTTGCGCTCCATGAGTTCGGGGAGAATGTCGTGGTTGTCGACGGAGATACGACTGCTTCTACGATGGGGCTGCATCTTGGGCTTTATGTTTTTCCTAATAAGCTGCAGGATGTCCTGAACGGGGAGATAGGGATTGACCGTGCTATATACATGCACCAGACGGGACTGAGATATATCCCTTCGTCTATTGATCTTGAGTCGCTCGGCTCGGATGTCTCGAAGATGAAGCTCGCTTTGAGCAAGCTTGAAGGGATTGTGATTCTTGATGCGCCGGCTGGTCTTGATAAGGATTCGCTTGCTATCCTTGATGCCTGCGATGAGGTCATCGTTGTGACGAACCCGGAGCTTCCGACGGTCACTAATGCTGTCAAAGTGGCAAGGATTGCGGCTGATATGAAAAAAAATGTTTTCGGGGTTGTGCTTACGAGGGTCAAGGGCACTGAGTGGGAGCTTACTGCCAGTGATGTCGAGATGATGTGCGAGCTGCCGCTTCTTGCGATCATCCCTGAGGATCTGAATGTGAAGAGGAGCATCTTTGAGAAGGTGCCTATTGTTGCGCATTGCCCTTATTCCCCTGCGGCGATCGAGTATAAGAAGCTTGCGGCGCGGCTGGTCGGGAAGACTTATGAGGCGCCGAAGAATCTTGGGATCAAAAGGTTTCTTGGGTTGATCTGATCCAAATTTTGAATAGTCTCTATCCGGCACCTATGGCAATCCTGTCATCACCCACGATATACTGATTCTGGCTATTGTATCTGATATAGCCCTCGAATGGAGTTGCTGATTGTCCGGTCATTCTTAGCTTGTATGTGAAGGTGTAATCTTCGACTACTCTTGCAAAGTATTTTGATTCGAAGACGAACTGCTTGAGAGTCCGCGTGGATTCTTTATATATCATGCCGCCGTTATCTATCAATTCAAAGCCTTCGGGGATTGTCTCATAGAGGATATATAATGATGGCTTGGTTGATTCGTTGACGTCGACTATAAGACTGACGTTGAATTCTTCGCCGATGTATGCATTTTGTGGCAGGTCCCTGAAGACACTGAGTGTATCTAAAGATAGACCGCATCCGCTGACAATATCTGCCGGCTTTGTTTCCGGCTTGTCGCAGTCGTTTGTGTTGTAGTAGTTACGGCTTTGTATGTTGCCTATACATGCGCTCCAGGTGTTGTTCATGACCCAGTTCGGCGCACAGATATCAATGACGCTGCTATAGTTCCCTCCCAGAGTCTTGAGTCTTACACCTTCGCTTTCTTTGGATTTGACCCAGAGCATCACATCTTCCAGGAGTTTTATTTTATCCGGGTCGATGTTGTCGGACTGGTCGACAAATAACTGATGATGTACAATGATTACGCACGTTCCGAATTGCGCCATCGCATCAACGCATGATGATTCTATATCCTCTGCACTGTAGAGGAATTGTCCGCTCCAGTCGTATATGTCTGTTGTTGCAGGGATGTTCAACAGGCCTTCGGGATATTCCCTGAAAGCATGCCCCATGTCGATAGCGTTCATCCCTGCGGAGAATATCTTTATGCCTGCACTGATTGCCCCGTACAGGGTGTTGATATCATAAGAATAATATGGCGGCAGGAATGTTATAGGATTGACGGAGATCGTCTTGTTCATGATATCATTGCCTTCGGTTATTTTTGAGAAAGTGACCTCCTGGCCTATTCCCTGGAATTCGTCGACATCATGGTTGAGGCCATGGAGCCCGATCTCAACAAGAGGGTCGCTCTTTACGCTTTTCAGATACTCTACAAGCCTGCTGTCTTCAGCGAGCCTTATTGTGCCTTGTGCAGCGGTCGGGATTACACCCAATGTCTGGGGGATGCCCATATTGCGGATATATTCTGCAACATATATTGTATTTTCTGTCGACCAGAATGGTTCGATGTCATCGTTTCGGATGATTATGTATTTGCCGTTGCCGCAGTCCGTGGGGCAAGTGGTGGTGTTTTCGCTTTCTTCGCAGATATTGTTGCCGCATACTGGCGGGGTATAGCAGTCGGTGTCCGCCTGGTCTATGAATCCATCGCAGTCATTGTCGATGCTGTCTGTGCATTCGAGTTCTGTGATGAGGACATCTGTCCAGATGCCGGCAGAGCATATTTTTTTTGGTGTGTCATAGCATGAATTCTGGGAATAGCATGTAGCGCTTGCTGCGCACTCATTTGCGTTGCAGCAGATTGAATCTGTTGATGTCAGGTCGGGGATGCAGGACAGAGTGGCTGCGCAGTTGCCTGTATTGCAGCTCTCAGCGTAGCCTGAATAGATCTCCTCTGGCGGAGATACCGGATCTTGTGGGGGTTCTTCATTTCCGGGATCCTGTGGGTTATCAGGGGACTCCGGTGGTTGCGGTTCCGGGGTGATTTCGCATGATCGGTTCATGGGTTCTGGCGGATTAAGACCACACGCTTTTGTATCATGATAGTTCATGTATTGGATGCTGTCTATGCATTCGGTCCAGGTATCGTCAAGAACCCAATCAGGCAGACAGCCTACGGTCATTTCGATGCCGCCTATTGTCGGATGGTCTGATGAAGCGTATCTTGCAAAGCCGCTGAATGCGCCTACCTGAGAGATGTCTGATTTTAAGGTGTATTCTATGATGCGGTCTTCCACGAATGTGCCGTGGTATTTTGATTCAAGAACTGAAAGCCTTAGCTGTCCTGAAGAGGGGGTGTATGACATGCCGCCGTCACTTATCAGGTCAAAACCCTGCGGTAGATATTCATAAAGGATGTAGCTGCCTGGTTTGTCTGTTTCGTCAACAGCGATATTCAATGTCACTGTGAAGACAGCGCCGGGGGCGGGGTTCCCGTCAGGCAGGGTACGGGTGACTTCTAATGGTTCGGCAAATGTATTGCCTGCAAGTACAAGCATTACGAACAAAGCTACTGCTAAAGTAAATATAAATCTCATTGTTAACACCTCTTATGCAGGAGGTTGATGTTTGAAGATATATATAGATGAGTTGTTCCAAGAAAATGGGGTGGTATAGAGGGGTTATGTTAATCCGGGGGTTGTGTAATTTGACGATATGCATCGCGGCATTATGCCATTTGTCTGTGAAATGTCCTGTGTTTTCGTGCAAGGAATGGGCAGGATATGTCCGTCTAAGTGTGGTCTTTTAGTGATTGACGAGTGTTTGTTGATGTATTTGCTGTGATAGTGGCAAGAACTATAGTTTTGCAAGTTTATCAAATACTTTTTTATATTGACGTTTAATTAACTTTACACGTTTCCCTATATCTTTCGTTGACATTGGAAATATGTCGGTCATATCCCGTTTCATTTTCTTTTTCACCATAATTTAGTATTTATTAACTATCTTATTTAAATATTCCTTTTAGTTTCGTTAAAAATACATTATAATTATATTTACCAGCAGCGGTATTGAGCATGAAATTAACAATCTCATCGTCTCTTGTATCCCAATTTTTAAACCAGCTCATATACTTTTCGGCTAATAAATTAATATTTGTACCAGAATGACTGTAAAATAAATAAATAATTAATGCCGTTCTTTTATTACCGTCCCAAAAGGGATGCTTAGTCGCTATTTCATACATCATAAAAGCACCCATTTTTTGAAACAATTCATCATAATCAAGATCGGCGTTTTTTTTGTGTATTTGAATAGTCTCATATACAATAAAATCTAAATCACTTTCAGATCTAATATTATTATTGAGGTTATATCCTGTTATTGATTCGTGCATTATTTTTATAAATTCTTTTAATTTGTTCCTCCTATTTTCTTCGTTATTATCCATCTATGATAACCTCGTATTATGTTTGGTTTCTATATTTTATTAATCTGCAAGCCAAGGTAAGCTCAAATATGGCCGATAAATATATAGTGTTTGGAAAATACAAACAATTGTTTGGATAATTAAAACAATTAGAATTATGATTGGCGGACAAGAATGATGAACAAGCTGATAAAACCCAGCATATGGAAGATCCTTCACGTCTTCTATCTCAACAGGAACAAGCCATTGCACCTGAGGGAAATCGCACGGCAGGCAAAGATCAACGAAAGCACTGCAACAACTCATCTGAATTCGCTTGTTATGCAAAACATCCTCTCTGCAAGGAAAGAGGCCAACCTTAAGATATTTTCTGTGAAAGTAAACGCTGTACCGGACATATTTCCAATGTTTGATGAAAAGAGGCTTGATGGACTGCCGATGCTAAGAAAGAACGCGATTAAGCGCTATATTGCCGCCATGGATGAAAAGCCGGTTTTTGCTGTTGTTTTCGGGTCTACTGCAAAAGGCACATATACGGATGATTCTGATGTCGACATATTAGAGATATTCAACAGGAAGAGAGATACAAAGAACGCGCGCGACTTTGCAGAATCGCAGACAGGAATCAATATACAGACGTTCCAGATGACTGAAAAGCAGTTTGCAAAAGAACTTGTTGAAAAAAAAGACAAGGTAGTCCAGTCCGCTATAAGCACGGGGTTTCCGGTTTTCAATCAAAGATACTATTATGAGGCTGTTTTGAAATGAATGAGTTCCAGCTTAAAAGACTGATGGCATCTGTTGGTCTTCTTGATGAGAAGATCAGAGATTTATTATGCAACTTTTTTTTTCCTTAGCACCCGGGAATACAAGCGGAGCGGGTTTCTTCTTTTGTGTACAGCTATAGTCAAGGCACGAATTAATTGAGTAACGTGCCTTGCCATATACATCAAGGCAATTTGGTTTTTTGTTGAATTTTGTTCATTTATTTCATGCCTTGAGTATAGATGGTCTTACTCAAAGAGTTCTGTGCTTTTTTAAGGAAATCCCATACCTTCTGTGCATATTCGCTGTCAAGCTTTTTTCCGTAGTACATTATGCCGTTCCTGAAATACCTGAACTGGTCAGCGAACTGGATATCGTTTTCACTGAAATCCAGTCTCCGGAGGTATGATACTTCTGCCTCGTGTGCGCCCTTGCCATGTGCATTATATCCTTCCATGAGCATCTGCGCCCTGATGAGCTCCATGATGATGTCGTAGCACAGTTTGATAATGGTATTGGCGTTCTTGTCTGTGATGCCGTAATTGTCCACGATCTCTAAAAGAAACGAGTATGAGTTTTCAGATTCTCCTTTAAGGAAACGGGCTCTTGATGGATCAGGAGACTGTTTCTTTACTATCCCATCATCAATGAACTCTGAAAAGTCCCTCACAGTCCTCATAACTCTATTCCTCCGGAAAGGACTATGCCATTCAGTATATTTTCCCTAAGATCCTTATGTATCTCCACAATGGATGGATAGAAATTCAGCCGGATATTTCGCTCTAGAATCTTCTCAAACCGCAGAAGATCAAGCTTCTTTTCCTTTCTTCCTATGACCGCTATGTCTATGTCCGATGCTGTCGTGTCATCTCCCCGGGAATAACTGCCGAAAAGAATTATTGTTGCGCCTGCAAGCTCATCCTCGATGAATGACAATGCTCCTGACTCATATAGCATCTTCTGGTTCTCTGCCCTTTTCAAGGCAATCGTTCTCGGGTTGCTCCGATTCAGCCTTATAGCCCATCTTCCAGAATCCGCATCTTTCTTCACCTCTACGAGAGATTCTTTTTCAAGAAGCGGCAAGGCTTTTGAAACAGCTGTCTGCGATACGCCAAGCGACCTTGCGATACCCCGCGCATTGAAGGATACACCTGCTTTCACAAACAGGAACCTTAATATCTCCTGCTGCAATATTGTGAACTTAAGTTTATATATATCAACCATAGTTCATATATGTCCACTCCAGTTTATATAGTTGCGTACTGAATTGGCAAGAATCCAGATATTTTGCATTGAGAGACAAATAAGTATTCGCTTCCAAACTCACATATCTTTATTGAGATGTCAGTCTTTTATGTTCATCGCAGGGAACCGAACTCTATACCGTATGGGGTCACAGGGATTCGAACCCCGATCAGAAGGTCTGCTCCCAATAGATTGGTTGTTGTTGTTGTTTATTTTTTTGGTTGTTTTGTTGTCTATTCCGGGAAAACCATCGTTGGCCACCTTGGCGCCACTCTTTCTTGCTAATCATCGCGCGCATCCGTTCTCACGAATCTGCGCTCAGAGCTCCAGGACACTCGTTCATCAAAACTAAACTATTGTCTGGAGCCTACTATGCTGCCGTTACACCATGACCCCTTATCGTACCCTATCCTTTGAGGATTAAATTTAAAAAAGATTACTTTATTTTCAAAGAGATTTTTCTTTACCTATGTGTCATTATCCCTCAAAAATCATGTGATTTTTATGAAATCGATGAATCACAAGCTTTTTCATCGCGGTTGTAAACGTTTCAGTACACTTTTCATATGCGATGAAAAATCCTGAAATTTGAGTGAGATTGAAGGATTTCAAGCTTTTTCATCGCGATAGTACACGTTTCAGTAGACTTTTCATATGCGATGAAAAATCCTGAAATTTGAGTGAGATTGAAGGATTTCAAGCTTTTTCATCGCCGTAGTACACGTTTCAGCACACTTTTCATATGCGATGAAAAATATATATACTCGCTTGAACCATAGAGTCATACACATCAATTTTCGGGGGGAGATAAGATGAAGGGAGAAGTAGAAATCAAGATGAACGGGTCTAGGGGAGGGATCAGCATTATGGATAACAGCGCAAAAGAGAGTTTCAGGAAGGCAGCAATAAGCGATCTCCTTGCAAGTGTCGAGCAAAGAGACGAGGAAGCAAGACAGAACAACAAGGATTGCTTCAAAAGACCTATCTAATCAAATAATGTTGCCGTGAATCGATTTAAGGGTTCACGCGCGATGTCTTTTTCTATAATTTATGCGTGCAAATGCAATACGGCCATGCGGCAGGATATGCGGGGGAGCAGGCTGCTTGAAATCATTGTTGCTGACCGTATGAGCGATGACTGATCAAAGAAATAAATTTTGGCGCCTATACGGCGCATCGAAACATATTGTGGATGCGGTAGCCGAGAATCGAACTCGGGCCTCTGCCTTGGCAAGGCAATATCATACCACTAGACAACTACCGCGCAAGTTTGTATTTTTTCTTATCTACCTCTTACAATAAAAACTTTATTAAGATTTTGATTGTTACATACAATTCACTGATAAAATGAGTGAAAACAAGAAAAAATTCGTAAAAAGAAGGACACGAAAAAAGCCAAGCGACCAGATAGAGATCGCAAAAGAGAGGATAGAGATACTTTTCGGGAGGGCTGATATTGAATTTCCCGAGCATCCGGAGCTTTCGGACAGGTATGTGGAGATCGCGCGCAGGATCAGCATGAAATATAATGTGCCGATACATCAGGTATTCAAAAAGAGGTTCTGTAAGAAGTGCAAAAAATATCTTGTTTATGGTGCCAATTGCAGGGTGCGCCTAGACAGCCAGAAGAAATGCATAATCATAACGTGCCTTGAGTGCAATAACAAGATGATGTACGGATATGCCAGGCCAAAGGAATAAATATATATACTAATAAACGAAAATAAATCTCATGGAAGGGAAAAATATTGTAGGAATCGCTCTTGTCATTATCATGGGCATCGTGATATTCGGTATCGTGAGCATAATCAATGCAACGCTTGACAATATCGACCAGAAATGCAATACTTGCGGCGACGACTGCAAGATTGCGGCGTGCTCAAACAATTCTTCATCAACCGGAAAGATGTTCACCTATGTGCTGATAGGCATATATATTGTATCTGCTGCCGGGATACTTTATTTCTCTTTCAAAAAGAGCGATGAAGCGCCGAAAATCGCCAATGATTATACTGCTGAAGGCGCTGCCTCATCGCAGGGCGAACAAGGTCCTGTACAAGGCGGAGAAGACGAGTTTGCTTATGGCTGAGTGAGAGGATACGGACAAACTATATAAAGTTATCATTGCAATCTAGTTATGGCGTCATTGAGTTGCAAACAATGGTACGAGGAATAGCATAATAGTATAATTGAGAGTGGCCTCATTCTGGAATTATATAAACAGGTGGTATATTGACAACAGTATATGATGTAGAACCAAATAAACTTATAGAAGAAACAGCAAAACTGCTTAAGAAAGATGAAGCGATAAAGCCGCCGGAATGGTCGTATTTTTCGAAAACCGGCGCTCATAAACAGAAAGTGCCAACAGAAAGAGACTGGTGGTATGTCAGAGTCGCTGCTGTATTCAGACGGATATATGTAGAACCGCAGGGAGTGCAGAGGCTTAGGCGCGCATACGGCGGCAGGAAGAACAAAGGATACAAACCTGAAAGGTTTGTCATAGGAAGCGGCAGCATAGCAAGAAAAAGTCTCATGCAGCTAGAGAAAGCAGGTTTTGTTAAAAAAGAGAAAGTCGGGCGAGCCATAACCCCAAAGGGCAGAAAGTTCCTTGACAATCTTGCAGACAAGCTATCAAAGAAGAAATAAATGTCTGTATCAAAAATAACTGTTTTTGAGGCGCGCATCAAATGGATACACTTGAACAAATAAGAAAACGTAAGATGCAGAATTATCTTGCAGAAAGCCAAAATTCGCAGATGCAGCAGCAGATGGCACAGGAACAGCAGATGCAAGAGATGCAGGCGCAGATCAAAGGACTCATGAGCATGCTTCTATCAAAAGAAGCACAGGAGAGAATCGCAAATATACGACTGATAAAACCTGAATTTGCGCTCCAGGTCGAGGTATATCTATTACAGATGTATCAGGCAGGGAAATTAAGGGCAGTCATAACAGATGAACAGCTAAAAGCCATCCTTGACCAGATTGTCAAGAAAAAAGAGACCAAAATAATACGCAAGTAATATAAAGGTTTTAAGTTTAAAAATACTGGTGTTATTGACAGGAAACAGAACATATATCACAATGAGAATATGACTAAATAAAAGAAATTGCCTAAAATTTGTGCATCCAAACCGCAACAAGCTGCTGGATATTGCACAAATTTTTTCGCTTACGCGAACCGGCAATTTCTATCTTTTCAGTTTGGAAGAACCGCAGCAAGCTGCGGGATATTAGACCCAAACTGAAAATAAACACAATAGAATGGTGATCAATATATCTTCAAAAAAGACTCTCGGCAGAAAATTGAAACTGATCAAAGCGAAAATCACAGCGACGTCGTCGCCAAGATGGGCTGATATCAAGAAATTCGGTCTTGGAAAGGCAAGATTCAGATCCATAAAAAGATTTGCCAGCAGGCACTGGAGAAGACGCGGCGGCCTGCAAATATAAATAAAGATAAAAGATAAAGAAAGTGATACTCATGGCAGAAAGTAATGAAAAAGTCTATACAATCCCTCTTCGTGACGCATGGAAAGGACCATGCAAGAAAAGGTCTAAGAAATGCATGTTCGTCATAAGAGAGTTTGTCAAAAGGCACATGAAGACGGATAATGTAAAAATCGGTGTTGAACTCAATCACCAGATATGGGCAAATGGCATCAAAAACCCTCCACGAAAGGTCAAAGTCCAGGTTGTGCCACATGAAGATGCTGTCTGGGTAGAACTCCAGGGAGTCAAACTCGTGCTTGAAAAGAAGGAAGACAAGGAAAAGAAAAAAGAAGGAAAGAAGGAAGAAACTGCAGAAGCGGCCGGAAAGGAAGCAAAGACTGAAGAAAAGGGCGCAAAGCCTGCTCTTAAAGAAGCAGAAGCAAAAAAGGACACTGAAGCAAAACCTGCAGCAAAAGTGAAGAAAGAAACTAAGCCAACAGATGATGCTAAAAAGGAGAAAAAGCCTCCAGTGACAGAAAAGAAAAAAGATCCTTCAAAAGAGTTACCTTCAAAGGCAAAGCTGCAATAAGTGAAAATCAGACCATACTGGTTGTCTTTCAAGGGCAATCCTATAACCAATTACAGTACAGTCATTGGTTGCTATTTTAAGAGGTTATATATAATGACAGTTTCTAAAGCGGATTTCCATGGCGACCCGAATGTAGGACTTTACGGGTTTGTCACGGACAGATATGCTATTGTTCCCGACAAAAATATAGATGCATCGTGTTTCAAGGTGCCGGTGATTTATTCTACTATAGCCCAGACTGAACTTACAGGGCTTTTTGCGGCAGGCAATTCTAATGGATTAATAGTCCCGCGAATCATCACAGAGCGCGAAGAAGACAGGATCAGGGCCGCCATAAAAAAGATCAATAAGAGCATAAATTTCCTGAAGCTGGATGTCAATGAGACATGTATCGGAAATCTCATCTTATGCAATGATAATGTCGCAATCGTAAGCTCGCTTCTTGAAAACCATGCGGATATGATCAGCAAGTGCCTGAAGGTTCCTGTGGTCACCGGAAAGATACTTGACCTTGATATCATTGGATCGTTATGCGTCGCTACAAATAAAGGGTTCCTCCTTACAATCAACGGGACTGAGGAGGAGTTCGGATTCCTTAAAAAGAACCTGAAGGTAAATGGCGATATCGGGACTGTGAATTTCGGCGGCGCTTTTGTGAAAAGCGGAATCCTTGCCAATTCGCATGCCGCGCTTCTCGGGAAGTTCACGACGGGCCCTGAAAGCGCAAGAATCGAAGAGGCGCTCGGCTTTATGGAGGAGTGACTATGGACGAAAATGTGCAGAGAAAAATGATGGAACTTGAATCATACAAGTCGCAGATGCAGCAGTATCAGCAGCAGAAGTCACAGGTCATGATGAGCGTACAGGAGCTTTTGAGCGCGAAAGCCACGATCGATAGCATGAAAAATGCAAAGAAAGGGACGGAAATGATAATCCCTATCGGAGGAGGCACATTCATCAAGGGCATCATCGAGAACCCCAAGGCAGTCATCGCTTCGATCGGCGCGGACATTGCTGTGACAAAGGATCTTCTGAGCGCCATAAAGCATATCGATGAGCAGGTAAAATCTGCAGAAAAAGGCATCTTAAAGATGGATGACGAGATACATAATATCGAGACAAAGGCGCAGAAGATATACATGGAAATCGAGACTGCTGTCGCCAAAGAAAAGAACTGATTTAAATATTAGTCTTACTTATTCTTATTTAGTGAGCATTATGTTTGGATTATTCAAGAAAAAAATAAAAGAAGCTGTCGACAAATTAGCAGGTAAGATCAGCGAGGAGACTGAATCTCGCGAATCTCTGGAGGGTGGAAAAGATGTTTCTTTGGAAGAAAAAAAAGAAGAGGAGCCTACCGGTAAGGATACTTTCGTGGGGGCTGAAGCTCGCAGCGATGAATTATATAACGAAGAAAGTGAAAGAAAAGATTTCAGCGAGCCTAAAAGAGGAGCCGAAAGCAAGCTTAAAGAAGAGCGTGAAAAGGAAGACTTCACAAAGGCCAAAGAAAGCGGCAAGGCAGAAAAGGAAGTAAAGAAGGAAGGGATATTCTCAAAGATCACAAGCCCTCTCACCAAGAAAACGCTGACACTAGAGTTTCTGGATGAGATCTTATGGGATATGGAGATTGTGCTTCTTGAGAATAATGTGGCGGAAGTTGTTGCTGAAAGGATCATCAATGATATCAAGCTGAAGCTTGTGAACCTGTCTGTGCGCAAATCCGAGGCAGAACAGATCATCAAGAATACTATGAAAGAGACGATTCTTGAAGTGCTGGATATAAAGAAAGCAGATATTGACGAGTTGATACGGAGCGCGAAAGGCGATGGGCGGGCGCTGCTGATCATATTTCTTGGTTTCAATGGCAGCGGCAAGACCACGACCATGGGAAAGATGGGCAGATACCTGATGGATAGAGGCCATTCGTGCGTCTTTGCTGCGGCTGACAGTTTCAGGGCGGCGGCTATTGAACAGCTTGAGGTGCATGGACAGAATCTCGGTGTCAAGGTCATAAAGCAGAAATACGGGACTGATCCTGCTGCAATCATTTTTGATGCCATGAAGCATGCCAATTCCAAGGGGATCAATGTCGTGCTTGCAGATACTGCGGGAAGAGTGCATACTGATAAGAATCTCGTCGAGGAGCTGAAGAAGATTGTCAGGGTGAACAAGCCGGATCTCAAGTTCCTTGTTATCGAATCGATTGCCGGCAACGATGTTGTTGAGCAGGCAAGGGTGTTTGATGAGGCCGGGATTGACGGTGTGATCCTTACGAAGACGGATGTGGATGAGAAGGGCGGGAGCGCGCTTTCGTTGTGCTATACGCTGAAAAAGCCGATCTATTTCATCGGGACTGGGCAGAAGTATACTGATTTTTTGGAGTTTGATGCCAAGAAAATGGTGAAGGGCATTTTTGATTGACGCCGTAGTAAAAACATTTCCTGGCAATCAACCCAGGAGAATCAGAGCCATAAAATACTGCGGGTCCTGTGATACAAAATCGCAGCGCTGAATCCCACCAAACACCTTGATGAGTTTATGAGCTACTTCTTCGTGATAAAAATGGATATGTTTATAAATATAGACCCTGTTATTGGTTATATGGATAACTATAATATACCAGAATGCATGAAGGAGAAAAAACAAATTTTTGTCAATATTATTTCTCCGTCATATACCGGCCCTGGATTGTATCTTGGACTTGGACCAGAAGGCTATAAAATAGAACATCTTAAACCTCACTTATTAAGGGTTGTGCACTACAGCCAAGGTCGTAATCAACTCCAAATTGATAATGTTCCACTAGATAATATTAGGGTAATAAGAGGAGAAAGAGAAGGATCCGATGAATGTGAAAATCTTAGCTTAGATTATAGTGGTGCTAGGGGTATGAGTTCTGAAATATTAACAAAGGGTTGGGAATATGATTATTATAAAACATTGCTTGATGCATCAATCAGGAAGGAATCTCTGAGCCCTACGTCCTTTTGAATCTTTTTTCTATCTCTGAAATAGTCATCTCAATGATTGTGGGCCTGCCGTGCGGGCAGGTGTATGGCGCATCGCATAGTTCAAGGTCTTTCAACAGGTCAAGCATCTCTTTGTCGGTCATCGGGTCTCCTGCTTTTATTGATGCTTTGCAGGCGATTGTCTTTATCAGGGATTCTTTCAGGCTGTCTATCGGGCTTGTTCTTGCTGCTTCCATGATGCTGTCGATAACATCAGTGATTTTTGAGTCGTCGTATTGCCTTCCCAGTATCACGGGTATGGATCTTACGGAGAATGAGTTGTCGGAGTATGGCTCGATGTCGAAGCCGGCGGATTTCAGGATTTTCAGGTGGTCTTTCATGATATGTGCATCTTTTGGGGACAGGCTGATTATTTTAGGTGTGAGGAGTGACTGGCTATCTTCTTTGCCGTATGGCGATCGCTTTAGTTTCTCGTAGTTTATGCGCTCGGCTGCTGCATGCTGGTCTATGAGGTGCATGGAATCTTTTGATTCTGCTATGATGTAGGTGCTGCTTACCTGGCCCAGGATTTTTAATTGCGGCAGTTTCCTGAAGCTGAAATCTTCTTCTTTTGCTTCTTTTATCATCATCTGTCTTGGGGCTGTCCTGTGTGGGAATGATGCGGGGCTTGTGTATATCGGTCTTCTATCTCCTGATGAGGGCTCTTTGTATTGAATTGGTATTTTTTTCTGGATGGTCTTTTCTATCACTTTTGGTATCAGATGATTCCTGTCGAGGGCTGATTTGACGGCGGTGTATACTGCCTCGTAGAGTTCGTTCTCTTTTTCTATCCTTATCTCTGTTTTTGCTGGGTGGACGTTGACGTCTATGGTCCTCGGGTCGAGCTCTATCGAGATTATGAATAACGGATGGCGGCCTATGGGCAGGAGGGTATGGTATGCGTCGTAGACTGCGCGGGTGATGAGGTTGTTCTTTATGTATCTAAAGTTGACGTAGATGGACTGGTTCTTCCTGCCGGCTCTTGTGAGCGAGGGTTTTGATGTGTAGCCTGCAATCTTTATCTCTCTTGTTGTGTGCTCTATCTTTAACATGTCCTGCGCTACATCTTTTCCGTAGATTGTCGCGATGTTTGCGAGCATGTCGCTGGTTTGGGGTGATGTCAATAATGGCTTCCCGTCGGAGATGAGCCTGAAGTAGATGCCGGGATATATGAGCGTATAGCTTGTGATTACGTCTATAATGTTCCCGAGTTCAGTTGATGTTGATTTTAGGTATTTCAGCCGTGCCGGTGTGTTGAAGAAGAGGTCTTTTACGGCTATGACTGTGCCGGGTGGCATGCCGGTGTCTTTTACTGATATCCGGTCTTTTCCTTCCTGGATTATTTCTGTGCCGAGAGGAGATTCTTTTGTCTTGGTCTTGAGCGTGAATCTTGAGACTGATACGATGCTTGCGAGCGCTTCGCCGCGGAAGCCGAGGGTGTGGATGTCTGAAAGGTCGTTTTCGTCTCTTATCTTTGATGTCGCGTGGCGCTCTAATGAGAGTTCTGCATCGGCTCTTGTCATGCCGCTGCCGTTATCGGTTATATGGATGAGAAACTTTCCGCCTTCTTCGACCTCTACTGTGATTTCGGTTGCTCCGGCGTCGATGGAGTTCTCGATTAGTTCCTTTACGACGGATGAGGGGCGCTCGATGACCTCGCCAGCGGCTATTTTTGAGATGAGGTGGTCGTCGAGGAGGATGATTCTTGAGTCGTTTTTAAAGTTTTGTTCCATAATCTATGTTTGCAAGATAATGTTAAATTTGTTGGGATGTTCTTTAAGTTTAAAAAAGAGTTTTCTGGACTTCTTTATTTTTCTCCTGCGCTAACTGAGTTCTTTCTTTGTCATGTTTTTTTGGTTCTTCTTTTTCTGTTTGTTTATCTTCTTCTTTTATGAGCTTCAACTGGTCTTTGGGATGTATCCTGTATTTGTTGAAGAGGCTTGCGTCCTCTTTTTCGAGACCAACCTGTATATTTTTTGCGCGCTCTATCACGGCTTTGGGGAGGCCGCTCAATTCTGCTACCTGGATGCCGTAGCTTTTGTCTGTGCCGCCTTCCACCAGCTTGCGCAAAAATATTATGGTGTCGCCTTCCTCTTTTGCGGTCATGTGGTAATTCTTCACACCGTGCAGTTCTGTCTCAAGGATGTTGAGCTGGTGGAAGTGGGTGGCAAAGAGGGTCTTTGCGCGGATTGTCTCGTGGAGGTATTCGGCTGCTGACCAGGCAATGCTTAAGCCGTCGAATGTGGATGTGCCGCGGCCGATCTCGTCGAGGATGACGAGGCTTTTGTCTGTAGCGTTGTTCAGGATGTTTGCGGTCTCGTTCATCTCTATCATGAATGTGGACTGGCCCATGGTGAGGTCGTCGTAGGCGCCGATGCGGGTGAAGATGCGGTCGATGATGCTTATTTTTGCGCTTGATGCGGGGACGTATGAGCCTGCCTGGGCAAGGAGGACTATGAGTGCGATGCTACGCATGTATGTGCTTTTGCCTGCCATGTTCGGGCCGGTTATTATCATCAGGCGATTGTCTTTGTCGTCGAGGTGGACGTCGTTTGTTATGTAGGAGCCGGCTATCTTTTCGACGACCGGGTGGCGGGCGTCTTTTATGTCTATTGCGCCGGTGTCTGTTATCTTTGGCCTTATGTAGCTGTTTTCGTGGGCGAGATGGGCAAGGGAAGTGTAGACGTCAAGCAATGCCAGGTTTCTTGCAGCCTGCTGGATGTCCATTGTGTGTTTTGATATCTCCTGTATGAGGTTTATGAATAGATCATATTCCATGGATACTATCTTTTCTTCTGCGCCGAGTATCTCTGACTCCTTTACTTTCAGTTCTTCGGTTATGAAGCGCTCGCCGTTGACTGTTGTCTGCTTACGGATGTAGGTGTCCGGGACCATCCCGAGGTTTGATCTTGAGATCTCTATGAAGTAGCCGAAGACCTTGTTGAAGCGGACTTTGAGGGATTTTATGCCGGTCTTCTGCTTTTCTTCCTGCTCGTATCTTGATACCCATTCTTTCGCGTTGCCTGAGAGATATCTGAGCTCGTCAAGCTCCACATTGAAGCCTGATCTTATCATACGTCCTTCCCGTACGCTCAAGGGAGGGTCTTCTGATATGGCCTTATCTATCATGTCGTGTATGTGCTGCATGTCTTTTGTGTCTCTTATTTTTTTGAGCTCTTCTGAGGTTGCGTTTTTCAAGTATCTTTTTAACTCTGGGATGAGCGCCAGGGTTCTTTTTAGTCCCAGGAGGTCTCTTGCGTTCGCGGTGCCGTAGACTATGCGGGAGATGATGCGCTCGATGTCGTAGGTCTCTTTCAGGGTGTCCCGGAGGTTTTCTTTTGTGATATATGCGCTTATGAGTTCTTCGATGGCGTCGAGGCGGTCGTTGATCTTTTTTTGGTCCATGAGGGGTTTTAGGATGCGGTGGATGAGGAGGCGCGAGCCCATGGGGGTGAGGGTGCGGTCGACGGTCTCAAAGAGGGTTCCACGGGTTGTGTTTTCGCGGATGTTTCTTATGAGCTCGAGGTTCCTTTGGGTTGTGGGGTCTATTGTCATGAATTCTGTGTTCCTGTGGAGATGGATGGCGTTTATGTGGGTGAGGGCGGTCATCTGGGTCTCTTTCAGGTAGGACATGAGAGCGCCTGCCGATGAGACGGCTGCGGGGCAGCCGATGATGCCGAAGCCTTCGAGGGATGCGACCTTGAAATGGGCTTTCAGGGATTCTTCTGCTTTTGACGGGATGAAATTGCGCGACGGATATGATGATATTGTTGCCGAGCTGTTTATGTTTTTTAAGGCATTGTAGAAGCGGTTGTCTGTGAAGAGCGTTTCCTCTACTAGTATCTCTTTGGGGCTGAATCTTGTTATCTCGTTTATGAAGTCGTCCTGGCTGTCTGACTGTGAGATGAGGAATTCGCCTGTGGATATGTCTGTTATTGCCATGCCTATATGCTTGTCTTTTTTGCAGACTGAGGCGAGGTAGTTGTTCTCTTTTTCCTCGAGCATGGATGAAGAGAGGACTGTGCCGGGTGTTATCACGCGGATGACGCCGCGCCTGACAAGGCCTTTCGCGAGCTTCGGGTCCTCTAGCTGCTCTGCGACTGCCACTTTGTAGCCTGCTTTTATGAGCTTTGCGAAGTAGGGCTCGTAGGCGTGGTGGGGAATGCCGGCAAGGGGAATGGGCTGGCCGTCGTAGTTGGTGCCGCGTTTGGTGAGGGTGATGTTTAGGACTTTTGATGCTATTTTTGCGTCCTCGAAGAACATCTCGTAGAAGTCGCCCATGCGGAATGCGATTATGCAGTCGGGGTATTTGTCTTTCATCTCGTGGTACTGGGCGAGCATCGGGGTGGGTTTTGACATAGTTGTATGTTTCATTCGAAGAAATAAAAAATGTTCGGATTGTATTTGGGATTTTCTTGTGAA
>JBDRKP010000043.1:0-14909 GCA_043813875.1 archaeon
ATTTTTTACGTGATGATCGCTCAGTCTCGCAACCTTTGTTTCCAATGCATTCGTGGTTTAATGCGTGCGTTTTAACGCATAAAATATCAATTTAGGTGCTTCAAAAAAGACACACTATCACGGAAATTTTTGGCATACCCCATTTCTCAATAACTATAAATACGCATTAAGACAAAAATATAACCATGAAAAGCGACCCTACTGACACATATTCAGAAATAGAAGAAAAAAGGACCTCAAAACTGGGCTACCTGATACTTGGCGCACTCTTCATCTTCCTCATAATCACCGGCCAGACCATCTACCACGACATAGCACAGATACCCGACCAGCCCATTCCCCCAAGCTACTGCGCAAACATGTACACCGAAAGCCTCACAGGCATGCGCTACTATGACCACCGCTGCACCTACAGCGAAATAGACAAAAAATATGGCATCGACACATTAATCACCTCACTGGAACCCGACATAAAAACAATATCCCAATACAACCAGCAATTATCAGAAAAAAACAGTCAGGCATACGCCAACGATATGCAGCTGAACGACCTGCTCCAGCAATACGACATAAGCCTCCAGGAGACAATGGCAAACGAAGACGCACTGATGGACAAGCCAGAGATAAAAAGACAGATAACAACCTTAAGAACAAACAGTGACAACATCAACGCACAGATAAAAGAACTGGAAGCCAAAAGAAGCGCAATCATAGAACGCATAGACCCGAAACTGAAAGAACTCAAAATCGCATACGACAAAGCCGACGAAGAATACAAAAGCAAACTCGTATATTACAACATCAAGACATTCATACTGAAGCTCCTGTTCATCCTGCCACTATTCCTCATTTTCCTCAGATACTACCTAAGGTACAAGAAAAAAGATAGCCCATACACGATAATCATAACAGCCATATTCTTCGCCACCACGATATTATTCCTTGAAATCGTATTGATCCTCCTATACGACATAATACCCAAAGGCCTCATAGAAAAGATACTCAACATATTCTTAAACAGCTCAATATTAAGATACGTCCTTTATTACACCGTCGTCATCATCGTCATCCTGATACTCGGCGGCATAGTATACTACATCCAGAAAAAGATATACGACCCAAAAAGAGTCGCAATAAGAAGCTTACGGAACAACAAATGCCCAAACTGCTCCTTCGACCTCAGCCTCTCAGACAGCCACTGCCCATACTGCGGGCGACAGATAAAAACAAAATGCCCCCACTGCAAAAACTATAGATACAGAGACCTCGCATACTGCCCGTCCTGCGGCAAGAGAAATGATACCAACAAAGAAGACACCAAATAACCAAGCAACACTATCCGCCCCAGGAAAACTTCACGCACTTATCGGTTTCAAAAAGAACGTCACTCAATCTGAATACACAAGAGACATCTAAAACCCATCCGAAACAAAAGCCGATCACAAAGACAGCGCAACAAGCCCCAACAAAACAGAAACAATACCCACATTCTGGTTGAAATCGACCCTCTCGCGATAAAGAATCCTTGCAAGAACAATGCTCACCGCAGGCGAGGCAGAACCGATAGGCGCGACAATCGCCGCATACTCAAAAGACACGCCCGCTCCATAAGAAAGATACGCGAGCGCATCAAGGACAGCGACACATGCGACAAAAAACAGGACACCCTTCGGGAACGAGACATCCTTTCCGGAAGAGCGCGAATACGCAATCAGGCAAAAGGTCATGACGACACCAGTCAAAAAGATCGGCAGAAACCATCCGATCTCCTCGACCAGGACATCTATGACCACAAAATCAACACCAAAAGCAAGCGCCGCAACCACAGCATACTTAACGCCTGCCGCATGATTCTCAAGCTTCAAAAGATCCCTCCACCTGAAAGAAACAAGAACAGCGCCAGCAATAACAAGAACTACTCCGAAACCCTGCAAAAGCGCGAGCCTCTCGCCAAGAAAAGCAAGACTCAAAAAGACAGTAACAACAGCCCAGCACGAGGCGACAGGCATCACAATTGAAACTTTCCCTTCCTTAAGACTCCTGTAGAAGGCAAGATTGGCAACAACCCCAAGCACTGCAGAAACGACAACCAACGCAAGCGTAAACAAAGAAAAGACAGGCAACTCAAAGAAAAAAATAAAAATAGGCAGCAAAAACAGCACAAAGATTATCTGGCTCCAGAAAAATGCCCTGAACACATCGCATCCCTTAACGGCTTTCGATATAAAGAAATCCGAAAAACCCCAACAGAACATGGCAATTACGCCGAAAATCACGCCAAAAGAGCCATCCATAAAAAATATTGAAAAGCTGTATTAATATAGTCAACTACTCCACAAAAAGCAACAAACTTAACAATCGTTAACTATTTAAACATTGCGCACAATTACAATGTTATACACAAGGTGAGTCAGCTATGACTGGTGGACATATTTGCGGCACTAAGAAATGAAGAAACAGCTTATCTTAATTCTAACAATATAAAAAACAAACACATACACAACCATTCTAATAACAACAACAATCAAGACACTCATTCTCAGAAATTCTACAGCATTACCTCGACCCATCTTCTCAGCACAAACTCAAGCAATTATTCCAAAGGAGGATTAATATGATATTCATGGCCAAAATAGAGGTAAAAGGGACAGGATCAGATATCACAAAGCATGTTTGCGAATATTGCGAACGCGGTGAGTGTGATAAAAACCCGGATTGCAAGTGTGAACCACCTTACAAACCAATCAATCTACAGTATCCAACCAACTGAAACAGACAAAAATCTGATAATCACGGAGGACGATAAAAATGAAGACTGCGACAATGACAAGACAAAATACTCACATAAAGCAGGACATCACAGAACTCATAGGAAACACGCCGATGATAAGGATAAAAAAGATTCTTCCAGAGGGCGCAGCCGAAGTCTACGCCAAACTCGAATGGTACAACATCGGCTCATCCGTAAAAGACCGCATGGCCCTTCGACTCATAGAGAAAGCAGAAAAAGACGGGCGAATCACGAGTGGAAAAGTCATCCTCGAGGCAACATCAGGCAACACCGGGATAGCATTGGCGATGATCGCGGCAGCAAAAGGCTATAAAATCGAGCTCGTCATGCCCGAATCCGTAAGCATCGAAAGAAGAAAGATAATCAGGGCATACGACGCTAAACTCACACTCTCCCCGGGCGCAAAAGGAACCGGCGGCGCAGTCGAACTGAAATACCAGATGCTGAAAGAAAACCCAAAAAAATACGTCGACATCGACCAGTTCCGTGACCCAGCAAACATCGAAGCCCACTACGACACCACAGCAAAAGAGATACTCGACCAGACCGGCGGCGACCTCGACATGGTAGTCGTAGGCATCGGTACCGCAGGAACAAGCGTCGGCATCTCAAAAAGGATGAAAGAGCACAACCCGAAAATAAAGATAATCGGAGTGATACCAGAACTAGGATCGGCAATACAGGGATTGAGAAACCCCTGCGAAAACTACCCCACGCAGCTCTACAAAAGTGGATATTTCGACGAAATCGTAGAGATAAAAAAAGAAGAGATACCAAAAACCATCGAAATAACACGCGAATTAGCCAAAAAAGAGGGACTCCTCGTTGGCATGAGCGCAGGCGCCGCGATGTACATAGCAAAAAGAAAAGCAATAGAGCTAGGTCCAGGCAAAAAGATAGTCACAATATTCCCGGACAACGGCTTCAAATACCTAAGCACATCTCTCTTCGAAGAATAAAACAGAAATCAAAAAGGAGGTAAGAAAAATGGAAACAATAATGGGTGAATACCGGTGCAATCAAAGAACACACTATACCTGATATAACAGAACACAACATAAAATTAACCAACATAAAAGACCTGAAACCACACGAACAAATAAACCCCAAGAGACTACTGGAAGTCAAAAAAAGTATAATAATCGAAGGCCTCAAATACCCGATAGTAGCAGACAAGAAAACCAACATAATTCTTGACGGTCACCACAGGTTCAACGCCTTCAAAAAACTAAACATAAAAAACATCCCCGTCTACTATGTCAACTATCTGGATGACAAAATAATTCTTGACACTTGGAGCAGGCAAAAAATAACAAAAGAGGACGTCATAAACAAAGTAGAATCAGGCGGACTATTCCCAGAGAAAACAACCAGGCACATGCTCGCAACACAAGACGGGCCAACACACATATCCGAAGCGCTTCCAAAAATAGATCTTGACATAACCCGCCTGACAAAAAACAGGTATGAACCATTCCAATAAAAAGATTAGAAATATTATAAAGAACATGAAAGGAAAAATCCACTCAATCAACATAAGCGCAACAAAAGGCATCCCAAAGACCCCCGTAGCAGCAGCCGACGCGATAGCAGGCTGGGGCCTAAAAGACGATTCCCATGCACAGCCAGGCATAAGACAGGTCAGCCTCCTTGCCATGGAGAGCATAGAAAAACAGAAAGAATGCGCAAAAATAAAGAAAAAAGACATCGACCTAAAGCCCGGCGACTTCGCAGAAAACATAACGACAGTCGGCATAGACCTGAAAAACCTACCCATAGGCACGAAAATAAAAGCAGGAGATGAAGTCATCCTAGAGATATCAAAGATCGGAAAAGAATGCCACATCGGCTGCGCCATATTCCAGAAACTAGGGAGTTGCATCATGCCAAAAGAAGGCATATTCGCAAAAATAATCAAAGGCGGCACGATAAAAAAAGGCGACACACTCGAGACAATAGACAAATAATCCAAAAAAAAGACATCACATCAAAGAACTTTAGACATCCTGACCACACGGATGCATCCTCCCTGCAAACCAGTCTCATACACCCTATCCTCAACAAAAACATAACCATTCCTTCTATAAAAACCGACACCATTAAGAGAAGAATCAAGAACCAGCTTAAAGACGCCCGATTCTCTGGCGCAATTCTCCAAAAAATCAAGCAGCTTCTTCCCGAGTTTTTTGCCCTGGAACTTCGGATCCACAAACATCCCCTTAACCTCATCACGATTCAGGCCAGCGCACCCAACCACCCTGCCTTCAAGAGAAAGCACAAAAAATTTCCATCCCTCAGTATACTTCATGAAATTCTCTCCCGAATACAATGACACCCAATAACGCCTCTCATCATCATTATAGACATCCCTAGAGCAAACCTCAATGCATTTCCCAACAAGGCGGGACACATCATCTATATCTCCACCAGCCATTTCACGTATATCAGACAATCCATCCATACAAAACAATGGCAATCCAGCATTGAAATATTTATTGACACAAATAACAAAATAATAGAAAATTTGAAATATTTAACAAAAATTTAAATAATTCCACAACAATCCCATAAACATGACAAACACAACAGCACAGGTATGGAAATACATAAGCAATGACACAGCGATCAAAAAACTGCTGTCAAAAGGACTGATAAACAACAGGGCTCTGGCAAAAAGAATAATCAAAGACCTCAACATGGCAACAACAGCCGAGACAGTAGTAAGCGCAATAAGACGCTACGACAACTGGGAAACCGAAACCAGTGAGACATATCAGAAAGCGCGAAAACTCCTCCAGAAATCCACATATTCATCAAAAACCAACATCTGCACAATCACACTAAAAAAAGACACCACAATCCAGAACTATTTGCCAAAAATATTCTCACACATCGACTTCTCAAGAGGTGAAATATTGAGAATAGTCCAGGGCGAACTTTCCGTCAAGATAATAATCGACGAGCATAAACTGGAAAAAATACTTGATTTGATTCCTGAATCCCAGATAGCAGACATAAGAAAACATCTGGTGGAACAAAACATACTCTTTGATAAAGAAGGAGAAAAAACACCTGGACTGGTATCTCTTATAACAAACGAATTATCCTCGAACAACATAAACATGGAAGAAGTTCTTACCTGCGTCCCCGAACTGATAATCCTTATAGACGAAAAAGATTATATCAAAAGCACAAAAATACTTTTCCAGTTGATTAAGGAAATATAAGCCGTTCGTGCCTCAAACAAACCTCTTCATTTCGCGCAAAAAACAATCGTAAAGCTCCCCATCAACAGCACAAAGCACAACCTCAAAACCAGCATTTTTCTCCAAAAAACGCGAAACCACAGAAACCATCGCATGCGCCGCCTCCCTCTTATCGACACCCCCGACACCCGTACCCATACCCGGAAACGCAATCTTCTTAAGCCCTTTTTCCCGAGCAAGCAAAAGCGCCGCCAAGACCGCCTTCCTCACATTAAGAACCCCTATCCTCTCAACAGGCCCGACCATAGTAGGCGCATGAATCACATACCTCGAAGCCAGCCTTCCCGCCGTAGTCATCACAGCAGAACCGACAGCAATCGGCGCCTGCAAAACCGCCTCGTCCTCGATCATCTCACCACCTATGCGCCTGATCGCAAGCGCAACCCCGCCGCCCATAGTGCCAGCTGAATTCGCAGGATTGACAATAGCATCGACCTTCTGTTCAGTGATATCTCCCTTCACAACAGAAACATCTTTCAGAATACCACCTATTAAACAGCTCAAAATTCCCCGCCGCGATAAGCCCAGTAAGCCGCAGCAACAGGCATCAAGAAATCCTCAACGAACATAAAAGGCTGATTCTGGAACCGTGAAAAAAGATAAGAGACACTAAAAGAATTGAAAAACCCAAGATCATAAAGCGAAATCCCAACCACTAAAAGACCAAGCCCCGCAACCACCATACTCGGACTCCCGGCAATCATATAACCGCCGATGACAAAAAAAAGGACCATATGGATTGTCAAAAGAGGCATCAAAAGCAGGTGATTAAACCCGATAAGACTGAACTTAAGATAACCGGCATAAATAAACGCCGCCCCTACAACCAGCTCAATGATGCGCCCATTCATACTAGATATATGGGACATCAGTCATATATCAAACTATCGGTTGACCTCAACAAAAACGTTTATAAAACTTTCCCACAAAAAGAGTAAGTCTAATCACAGGCAAACAACTTGAATAACTTGAATTGACAACAACAACCCGAAAAACATATAAACAAGAGATAATCAAAATAACAAGAATCAAAAAATAATCACAAAAAGGCGATAACAATGGCAAAAGGAACAAGAACAGAACGTATCAAAGAAATAATCAAAGACATGAAGACAATAAGAAACATAGCCATAGCAGCTCACATAGACCACGGGAAAACCACACTCACAGACAACCTTCTTGCAGGCGCAGGCATGCTCTCAGAAAGTCTCGCAGGCACAGCCGTAAGGATGGACTCCGACAAGCAGGAACAGGAACGCGGCATAACAATCTACTCAGGAAACGTATCAATGGTATATGATATCAACGACAAAGACTACCTCGTCAACCTCATCGACACCCCTGGCCACGTAGACTTCGGCGGCGACGTGACCCGCGCGATGAGAGCCGTAGACGGCGTGATAGTCGTAGTATGCGCAGTAGAAGGCGCAATGCCCCAGACAGAGACAGTCTTAAGGCAGGCCCTGAAAGAACGTGTAAAGCCACTCCTATTCATAAACAAGGTAGACAGGCTGATAAAAGAACTCAAACTCACCCCCGAACAGATGGTAGAACGCTTCACAAAACACATCGCATCCGTAAACAACCTCATAAGAAAATACGCGCCACCAGAACTGAAAGAAGAATGGCTCGTAGACGTCCAGTCCGGCAAAGTCGCATTCGGCTCAGCATACAAGAACTGGGGCAC
This sequence comes from archaeon, assembly GCA_043813875.1. Taxonomy (GTDB): domain Archaea; phylum EX4484-52; class EX4484-52; order EX4484-52; family B79-G9; genus B79-G9. The sequence goes on from JBDRKP010000043.1 coordinate 7,745, forward strand.
ATCAATCCCGTACATGAAAAAGACAGGAGTCACATTCAAAGAGATAATAGAGCTCACAAACGCAGGACAGGAAAAAGAACTAGCAAAAAAAGCAAAAATCCATGAAGTCATACTCGATATGGTAATAAACCAGCTTCCAAACCCTGCCCAAGCCCAAAAATACAGGATCCCACGCATATGGACAGGAGACATCAGCACACCAGAAGGACAATCAATGATAAACGCAGACAAAAACGGCGAAGTGATAGGCGTAATCACAAACATAAACAGCGACCCTAACGCAGGCATAATATCCACAATAAGGCTCTTCAGCGGAACATTGAAAGACGGCCAGACAATCCATCTGACAAACGCAGACACAGACGCACGCGTCCAGATGGTATCTGTCTACGACGGCCCGAAAAGAGTACCGGTGAACGAAATGTGCGTAGGGAACATCATAGCCGTATCAGGTCTTGACATGGCATCATCAGGTGAGACAATAAGCACCGCCGGACACAAGATACCGCCATTCGAAGACATAAAACACATATTTGAGCCGGTAGTGACCAAATCAATCGAGATAAAAAACATAAAAGACCTGTCAAAACTCATAGATATATTGAGGATGCGCTCAAAAGAAGACCCGACAATAAGAGTGAAAATCTCAGAAGAAACAGGCGAGACACTAGTCTCGGGTCTTGGCGAACTCCACATAGAAGCAAAGATAGAACGCTACATCCATGACAAAGGCATCCCCATCATAGTCTCAAAACCGATAGTAATCTACAAAGAAAGCGTAACAAAAGAATCACAGGAATTCGAAGGGAAAACCCCGAACAGGCACAACAAATTCTACATCAAGGTCGGCCCATTGTCAGACGAAGTAAGAAGCGCACTGATATCAGGAAAAGTTCCTGAAGGAAAAATAAGAAAACAAGACCAATTGATTGTAACAAACGCACTCGCAGACGCAGGCTTCGACAGGGATGAAGCAAGAAAAGTAGTCGCAATCCTCAACGGAAACATGCTAGTGAACCTCACAAGAGGAGTAGTCCAGCTGAACGAAGTGATTGAACTCATCATCCAGTCATTCAAGGAAGTCTGTAACGAAGGACCACTGGCATCAGAACCCGTATTCGGACTTAAAGTGATGCTGATGGATGCAAAACTCCACGAAGACGCGATACACAGGGGTCCGGCACAGGTCCTCCCTGCAGTAAAAAGCGCCCTCAAAAACGCCATGATTGACGGAAAAGCATCAATATTCGAACCAAAACAGATACTCAGAATCGATAGCCCGCAAGAACACATGGGCAACGTCGTAAAAGAGGTCCAGAACAGGCGCGGGCAGATAATAAACATGGAAGAAGAACAGGGCATGAGCGTCATAACCGCAAAACTGCCGGTATCAGAGATGTTCGGCTTCGAGGGAGCTATAAAATCCGCAACTGGCGGCAGAGGATTCCAGTCACTGGTAGACATAACTTACGAAAGGCTGCCTCAGGAAATACAGGACCAGACAGTCCTAAGGATCAGGAAACGAAAAGGCATGAAAGAAGAATTGCCCCAGATAAAATTAGACCAATAAACACACACAACACCCAACACATAACATTTATAAACTTAACTATCAATAATGTGAAAGACTGAGAACAACAGAACTGATTCTCGTTCACATAAAACTTTAAAAAAATTCGAAGTCAAATAATGTTTAATCAACAAAATCGCAACAAAAAAACAATAATAAACAATAATATTAGAAAAATACAACCTAAAATGATACTACGAGGTGTTTATATATGGCAGAAAAACCACACATGAATTTAGTGACAATCGGTCACGTAGACCAGGGAAAATCAACATTGATCGGCAGAATGTTATGGGATACAGGAAACGTTCCAGAGCAACAGATGAAAAAAATCGAAGAGAAAGCAAAAGAGCTTAAAAAAGAATCATTCAAATTCGCGTTTTTAATGGACACCGTAAAAGAAGAAAGAGAACGCGGTGTAACAATAGATGTCATGCACCAGAGATTCGACACAGCAAAATACTACTTCACAATCATTGACGCACCGGGTCACAGGGACTTCGTAAAGAACATGATTACGGGCGCATCGCAGGCTGATGCAGCAATCCTTGTGCTGGGCGCAAAAGACGGCGTCATGCCACAGACAAAAGAGCACGTGTTCCTGATAAGGACACTCGGCGTAAAAGGCCTTATTGTAGCGATCAACAAGATGGACGAAGTAAACTTCGACGAAGCAGCATACACCAAAGCAAAAGATGACATAATCAAGCTATTGAAGACAGTCGGTTTCAAGACAGACACAATCCCCTACATCCCGGTATCCGCATGGACCGGCGAAAACGTCGCAAAGAAACCAGAAAAGATGTCATGGTACAAGGGAAAGACACTATTGGAAACACTTGACGACCTTACAGTCCCGGAAAAACCAACCGGAAAACCACTAAGAATACCAATACAGGATGTCTACACAATCACAGGCGTCGGAACAGTACCAGTAGGCCGTGTAGAGACCGGAGAAATCAAATCCGGCGACAAACTGATATTCATGCCATCCGGAAAGACCGGTGAAGCAAAGAAAATCGAAATGCATCACGAAGAGATACCTAAAGGTACAGCAGGCGACAACATAGGATTCAACGTAAGGGGCCTGAACAAAGGAGACATCGCCCGTGGTGAAGTCGCAGGCCACATAAGCAACCCGCCAACAGTAGTGGATTCAAGCGGCGAATTCACAGCACAGATAATTGTATTACAGCATCCAAGTGTGATAACAAAAGGATATACACCAGTATTCCACATCCACACATCACACGTTGCATGTCAAATAACAGATATCTTAAAAAAGATAGATCCGGCAACAGGCGCAACAAAAGAAGAGCATCCAGACTTCATCAAGCCAGGGGATGCAGCTATAATCAAATGTAAACCAACCAAACCGATGGTTATAGAAAAACAATCCGAGTTCCCTCAGCTTGCAAAATTCGCAATAAGAGACATGGGACAAACGATTGCAGCAGGCATGTGCATTGATCTTGTAGCAAAAAAATAAATTAAGATACAATATTATTTGACATGCTTTATGAAAGACTAAAGTATGATACCACAGGTGAAATAAATTGCAGACAGCACGAGTAAAAATAACTAGCACAAACTATCAGGAACTGGAAGTTCTGGCAAAACAGATAAAAGAGATTGCCTTGAAATTCGGAGCAAACGTAGCAGGTCCCATACCACTCCCCACAAAAAAGATGAAGATAACCACAAGGAAAGCTCCATCTGGCGACGGTACAGAAACCTTCGAGAAATGGGAGATGCGCGTCCACAAGCGTGTAATCGACATAGGCATGAACGAACGCGCCCTCAGGCACATAATGCGAATCGAAGTCCCTGACTCAATCAACATTGAGATTGAGCTGCGCGAATAATTTATTTCACCGGTTTTGACTTTTTCTTCTTTCATTTATCTCATATTTTTTCTTACATCAAATCAATACAATCAGAAACCGGCATAACCTTTAAAAAATTCTTACCCCAACAACACAAAGCGATTTACTTTTATAGCCAAAACAGTGTCGAGGTCGCCTAGCTCGGTATGGCGCAAGCCTGGAAAGCTTGTGTTCGCAAGAACTCGAGAGTTCAAATCTCTCCCTCGACGCTCATAAATCACAAAAATACTAATAGGTGACCTAAACGCAAGTTTAGGTCGCCCTGATAATCAACCTTTCTGAAGGTTGATGGCCAACCTTTCAGAAGGTTGTGATCAAGCTTTCTGAAGGCTGAAACATTTCAGAAGATTGCCCTGATTCTAAAAGCGCACATATTTGAAATTTAAAATCCAACAAACAACACATGGACAAAAACAACATAGTCCGCCGTCAAAAAATCATCGCGGTAATCGGCCACGCCTCCCATGCAGAAAAGAGGCACATAGATACAGCGTACGAAGTAGGAAAAGAGATAGCAAAACAAGGGGCAATCCTCATAACCGGCGGCAACAGCGTTGGCGTCCCAAACGCCGCAGCCAGAGGCGCTAAATGCGCCGGCGGCATCTCAATCGGAATAACACCATCATCAGACGGACACGACACAAGCCAATACCTCACGATACCCATCCACACCGGCATGGGCTTCGCAAGAAACCAGATACTGGGCCTCACAGCAGACGCCCTCATCGCAATCGGAGGTGGAGTTGGAACATTCTGCGAAATGGCATATTCATACGTATACAAAAAACCCATAATCGTAATAACCAACCAGGGCGGCCTCCCTGAACAATATGCAGGAAAATACCTCGACGAGAAAAAAACAGCTATGATACACGAAGCAAAAACCCCAAAAAAAGCAGTAGAACTGGCAATCAAACTCACAGAAAACCCAAAAATATCCTAGGGACATAACTGAGATCTCATGATGGAAATAAAACCAATCAAAGAAGAAGACACAAAAAAATTCAGGCAATCCTGGGAAGAATCTGACAAAGAAAAAAGCATATCACCAGAAATAAAACGGCTCTACTTAGGCGCCTTCATAGGCAATGAACTTGTCGGCTACATGAAGATAAAATTCCGTGGCGGAGTCGGCAACCTATCCTCACTAATCGTCCAGAAAAACATGCGTAAAAAAGGCATAGGAAGAACGCTCCTGAACCACTTTGAAAACATCTCAAAAGAGCACTCATGCCACAAACTGACCCTCAGAACCTCAGAAAATCATCACACCGCCCTATCATTATACAAAAACAGCGGCTATGTAATAGAAGCAACCTTCAAAAACGACAAAGACCATATAACATGGTACCAGCTATGTAAACATACAATATAAACCGACAAGAGATGAACAAAATGGAAAAATACAGATACCTGGAACACACAGCAGACGCAAAATTCGAATCATACGGGAAAACACTAGAAGAAGCCTTCGAAAACGCAACACTGGCCATGGCAAACATAACAGCAGATACCTCAACAATAGAGCCAAAAATAAAAAAAGAACTCTCAATCAAATCAGAAAATCTCGGCTCCCTCCTATACGACTGGCTTGAAAGACTCATAACCCTGACCGAATTGGAGGGATACCTGATAAACAATATCAAAATCAAAAAAATAAAGAAAAAAGATGACTACTACATCCTCGCAGCAACAACACAAGGCGACACATATCGCCAGAAATACGAACTTAAGACAGAAGTAAAGGCAATAACCTACAACGACATGTTGATCAAGCAGGACAAAAATACAGGAATATGGAAAATAACAGCAGTAGTAGACATATAATATCAAATAGAACAAAAAAACAGTGTGCTTGAACAAAGCGGATAAGTGACCTAAAGCTTCGCTTTAGGTCGCTCTGATGATCAACCTTTCTGAAGGTTGAAATACAGGAATATGGAAAATAACAGCAGTAGTTGATATATGATATCAAACAGAGAAAAACAAACAAAAATAAGTGACCTAAAAGAGATAACACATCACGAAAAATATAGTGGAAAACAATGAGACACGAAATACTCATAGCAATCATACTTATAATCACGATATCCATAAGCGGCTGCACACAAAGTATCTCACCCGCCGACAAACCCGAAATCACACAGACAGATTCAATCCAGCCAACCGAAAAAAAAGAAATAGAAAACACAGAACCCACAGACGACACACAAGAATCCCAGCCAGAAGACAAAAAAGAAATCGCAAAACAAGAATGCATCAACCTATGCCAGCAAGAACTCATAAAAGGAACCGATCTAAAAAGCGGCCCTTGCCTCTCGGACCCTGACGTGATAGCAGACGACTGGGTATGCGACGTAGCCCACGACCCAAGACAACCCATAGACAACCAGCAGGAAAACCAGTGCAAAGCATTCAGAGACGGTAAAGCCCAACACTTCATCGAACTAGACGAGACATGCAGGATCATAAAAGAACACTAATCATCCGCGACTCAAACGCTATCATAATCAGAATACATCATCTTACCCAGGCAATCCGCGCAAAAAATATACTTATCCCTGACTTGCTCCAAAAACTTTCTATTCACAAGCGACTCCCCCATAACCTGATCATAAAGATTCTTTATAGAGACCAACGACGATTTCAGTCCCTCGGCGCTGATATCATTCTTGACCACAGACACATACGTCTTATTCGTAATGGCATATAATTCAAGCACCCTCATAACATTACTGACATCTTCACGCAAGCTCAGGCTCTCCTTCAGCTTAGGATTCACATCAAGCGACACATACAACTTCAGCATCAAAGGGAAAAATCTAAAAGAAACATTCACGCCCCCCACCTTATCAAGCAGAAACATAAACCTCAACAAGCCATCCAAAAGCAAGTATGACACATAGCCCCTTACATAAACATACATTGCCAAAAATCCAAGCAATACAAACATAAAAACAACAGCATACTGGCCCATCATACCGTCGTCTTTATCCACCCCGGATACATTCTCATTAAAATCCGACCCAACTTCATCTACGGCATCCACATAGAACACAACATTCGAGCTATTAGTATTACCAAAAACATCAGCGCACTCAACCACAATCAAATGCCATCCATTAGACACGTTGATCCTGGCTGATTTTTCAGACAGCAGATAATCATCCATCTCCACATGGCCCTCACCATCAATACCATACCAGCAATACACACCACTATCATCATAATAACGGACAACCAGCTCAAAAACATTAGAACCGACATCAGAATTATTAAGCGGATAGACAATATCCACCAGCGGCGCCAAAACATCCTCGTCCTCCGCAAACCCCACCGCAAAAACCAACGGCCTCTCCACATCATCCAAAAGATTGTAGGTAAAACTCCTATTCACAGTATAATTGACAGTTATGACCTCGCCTTCAGTTGCATTCTCAAACACGAACATGTAGGACGGATCATCCTCGACCACATAAATATTACCATCCTTCGAAAGCCCGACATCTATATCTTTGGCGCTCCCGGCAAAAGTTTTCGGTAACGTATCATACACAAAAAAATCAACAGACGTATTAGAACACAGATACAAAATAGAAAGGCTTATCTTGGAAACCTTATAGATTGAGCTATTAGATTCAAAAGTCCTCGAGACATTATAGCACCCCGAGATATCATAAGAAGTCTGGCTGATCTCAGTGAAATTATC
>JBDRKP010000044.1:0-11198 GCA_043813875.1 archaeon
AGGCAGAAACACCTTCAGAGGCGTTTATTCGGAAGATGAGGTCTGAAGTGTGGTTTGGCTTCGCTAAAGACTGGTTTTGAGGTGATATTATGGCTGTAAAATATATATCAAAAAAGATGGAAATAATTACGGGATATCACACTTTCTTTTTTTGCGAGGCCTTTGGCGTAGGAGCCGAAGAGGATGGCTAGCGGGATGTCTTTTCTTTCTTGTATGGATGTTATTGTTTTTCTTAAGGTTGGGTATTTTTCGAGTGTCTTTTGCAGGCGGTAGTGTTCTGTGATGCAAGCGTAGTTTTTTGCCTCGATGTTTTTTTTGAGGCGGAATACTTTGTTTTTTCCTTCCATTTTGTAGTCTACTGCGTTTTCTTTGTAGAGGATATCCATGGTCCTTGATATCCTCATGTGGTTTGTGCCTATGGTTTTTGCGAGTTCTCTTATGTGGCTTTCTTTTTTGAGGAGGGCGCTGATCAGCTCAAGTTTGATGTCTTTTTGTTCCATGTGTAACACTGGTGTTACAAGCGATTTAAATCTTCTGTTTCTTATCGTGCTGCATGAGGGATTATTCATTCCTTGATTTTGTCCAGTCAAGAAATCTTCTTGCGCGGATCAGTAGCATGTTGGCGTCTTTTACGGTTGTCTCTTTTTCTGTGTATCCGAATTCACCTCTTTTTTCAAGGGCCTCTTTTATGACTTCTTTTTTGTTTTCTTTGCTTGCTGACGCTTCTACGTGGAGAAGCACCGCTTCACGATGGTCTTTGCTCGGTCTTTTTCCTATGGAGTATATGCAGAATGCGTCGTTTGAGAGTATTATCGCTTGCGATGAGTCGAATGCTGATGCGTTGTAGCGCTGTTTCTGGTAGTTTTCAAGGGCGGATGAGTAGAATTCTTCTGCTTTTTTCATGAATTTTTCTGATTCTTCTTTTCTTGTTTCTCTTGCCATATTATGTCCTCCAGTTCTTTGCCGTATATCAGCCGGTGGGTGGCTGCGACGTTGAGTATGAATTCTTCTCCTGCTTTTGCTTTTTTGATGAATTCTTCTTCTGTCATGGGCAGGATGGATATGTCTATGCCTATGTCTTCTGTGAGCGCTGCGGAGATCCTGTATATCTCGTTTCCTTCTATTTCTTCTTTTAGAAGGACTATGACGTCTATGTCGCTTGATGGCTTTATTCCTGTTACGGATGAGCCGAATATCGCTATGCTTATGGGGTTAAGTTTTTTGAGGTGTTTTTTCAGGAGGCTTTCTATGTCTTTTTTTAGGTTCTCGTCCTGATTCAATGATCTTGTGATGGATTCTGCGAGTCTTGTGGATGAGAGTTCGTATATGACGCTTCGGCCGATGGTTCTTTTTTTTAGGAGGCCGCTTTTTTCGAGGTCTCTTAAGCATTCGCTTGCTCTTGATTTGGAGATGGATAGTTTTCTTGCGATGTCGGATACCTGGTGGGAGCCTTTTTGTCTTGTGAAGAATGTGGCTATGTTTCTTTTGATTTTTGTGTCGAGTATGTCTTTTAGCATGATATGATCCTGTCTTTTTGTCTTTATATATTTTTTCGAACATATGTTCGATTTTTCGAACATATCTCTGTTTTTTTGTCTTTGGCTATCAGTGTGATTTTGTGTCTTAGATCTGTTTTCGAGGTCCATCCGATTTTTTTGGCCTGTGGATTGATAAAGGTAGGGGGTTGATGCTGCCGATAGAGTTGTCGGCTTTTTTTCGGGCATATCCTGAGATGAGGTGAATGAACGTGATCAGCGATGGATCTGTCCTGTGTTTTCCTGATGGTCTTTTGTGCGGATTGTCATTTGATATATTGCTGATGCCATGATCACTGAATGGGTGGGGCAGAGGGGTGTCTGGAAGATGATTTAATGTGGCGTTGATCGTGATGACGCCGCCTTCTATAGTATATGCTGCTGTAGTCTGATGGGGGGATCGCGCCGGAGAACAGTCTTGATTGAGTTTGGGTGTTTTTGTTTGTGTGGTCGGAGATATTGCCTTCTGGTGAGGGTCAATCTTACAGGATTTTGTTTTAGATTGTTTTTACTGAACCGTGGCTGCTAGAAGAATGAGTGAAAACAAGATGAGTTCAGATCTTCTTGTCTTTGGCCATGATGATGATGAATGTGATTATAGAGATGATGTAGCCGGTGTATGAGGTTGTCTTTTTCAATTCTCGGTCTTTACTGTATTCCCAGATGTTTGTGGGCTGGGATTGTTGTTTTTTTGATTGGCCGAGGGTCCAACTGTTGTCGTAGGTGTCGGTGAGGACGACGTACTTTTTTTCGGGCTCTTCTATGAAGTAGTGGGTGTCTGATATTTTTTCGTAGGATAATGGGGTTATGTCGTCGCCGTCTGTCTGGTAGATGATGTATGTGGGGTTGTTGTTGACGTATAACAGGAGGTTTGTGGTGTTTTTTATTAGGGTGAGGTCTGTCTGGTTTTGCAGGAATTCCTGGTATTTCTGGTAGTCTACTTCTTTTTTTAGCATGACGTATTTCACATTGATTCTTGCAAGCGATTTGCCGATGCTTGTGGTGTTCTCTTTTAGGGTCTGTTCTATGTATTCTGATCTTGGGTTGTTGCTGCTTGAGTAGATTCTTCCTGTTTCCATGTTGTCGCCTGTGATTGTGGGTTTTTGGAAGAATGAGCGGGCTACGTTCGCTAATCTTTTGTCTTTGTTTTTGTTCCATGAGTAGTCCATGTATTGGTGCCAGGGGAGGACGAGGGTGTTGAAGTCTTGCTTGTCGCTGTTTAGGTAGGCGTCCATCTCGTAGTAGTCTTCCGGGTAGTCCTGTGAGGGGAGGGCGGCGCTTAGGGTGAACATTCCCGTGGTGTAGATCAGGGGGATGATGAGGAGGATGTAGTTCTTTTTTATGGATTCTATGCCTTTTGCGCCGAGGTAGGCGTAGGCGAGGGCTGCGAGGCCTATGAATTTCTGGGGTTCTCTGAAGCCTTTGAAAAAGAATATGTTTTCGTAGAGGTATCTGTAGATGGGTTCTGTGTAGGGGGAGGTTATGCCTATGGCGATGATGAGGGATGCGAGCCAGATGAGGGCGAAGGCGTGGTCTTTTGTCCTGACGTAGCCGTGGACGGCAAGGAACAGGATGATGATGAAGAGGATGGGCCAGTATGAGGGCGGGGAAGAGGTTGTGCGCCAGAAGCCGTGCATGCCTGCGAGGGTGAAGGCGGTGTTGAAGCTTAGCGCGGGCCTTGAGCGGAAGACGGCGATGTCGTCTTCGGTGATTGTTGATATCTTTTCTGTTGGCTCCTGCAGGAGCCAGTAGGAGTTGAGCAACAGGATGATTGCGATGACTTTTATTGCGGGGATGATGCTGGTCTTTTTTGGGTTTGTTATCATGATTGCGATGAATATTGTGAGGGTGATAAAGAGGTTGTGGAGGTTGAGGATTCCTGTCGCGGCGATGATGAGGGCGGCTGATGTTGTGTATTTTTTCGGGTCTTCTTTGAATCTGAGGATGTATTTTACTGCCAGGGGGGTTATTGCGTAGGCCAGGAGGAGGTTGATGTGGCCTGCAAGGAAGCGGTCGAGGACGAAAGGGTTGATGGCGTAGAGGAGGGCGGCGTAGTATTTCGGGGTTGCGGATTTGGCGGGGATGAGGTCGTACATCGTGGTGAGTGAGAGGAAGATGACGAGGAATATGAGGAGTTTCTGGATGATTTGTGAGGGGAGGAATAGGTTTGTTATTGCCAATAGTGTGTAGAATGGGGCTCCGCTTGACTCGAAATGCGTTGTGTAGACCTGCGGGGGGATCATGTCGAGTGAGAAGATGTAGCCGGGGGCTAGCATGCCCCACATGATCAGGATTGTTAATGCTGCAAATATAATGTGGTGTTTTTTCATAGTATATCAATAAGAATGCTTTTTTTTTAATCACTTTCTTTTGGCATTGCCTACAGGATCAATGATTGCGGCTCCTATTTTGTGAGTTCCATGAGGACTGTCTTTATTTCGATGAAATCGAATCCCAAGACTCTGGCAACTGATGTCATGTCTTCATCAGATATGCTTTCTATAACGGATTTGGCTTTTGTCTTTTCATAAAATGTGAACAGGATATCTTTTAGGGATGAAGTGGTTTCGTCTGTGTAGAAGAGCAATGCAAACAGGTCTGAGATGTCTTTTATTCTTTTGTGGTCTTTGTCTCTTTTTGGGAGGGAGTTGAGTTTTGTGGCTATGAGCAAGGCTGGTGAGGGAAGTATAACTTCTGTTTTGAATACTTTTTTGTTTTTTCTTAATATCTTATTTTCAAATGCATGTCTTAATAATGGCTCGTCTATGGGCACAAAGCCGAATGTCGATGTGAATTGGGGGTGGATCGTGTCTACGATCGGGTCGATGTAGAGGGGGAATATGGATGGTGAAAATAGTTTTTTGGATTCTTCCAATGTCAGTTCTTTTTCTGTTTCTGTGTGGTAGTTTTTGAATAGTCTTGAGCCCTGCCATTCAAATCCCTCGCCTTCAAGGTGCCGGGACATTTTCGAGAATGGGCTGTCTTTCAGCTGGTCTTTGTTCCAGGTTAGGTCTATGTGAAATCCGAGGTCTATGTCGCGTGAACCCGAATAGTTGCGGCCCCGGGCTTTTTTGAAGTTGTTGTTTACGTGAAGATAGACTGCCCAGCCGCCAAGCAGTACAAGGTCCGGGTATGTACGGATTATCTTTTCGAGGTATCTTTCTGAGATCTCTGTTTCGTATCGTTCATAGTGCATTTTTTTCTACCTTTGCCATGAGCATTTCTGCTGCTTCTTTGCAGACGCTGCCTTCTTTTAGGAGGTCGAGTATGAGCTGGGGCAGGGATACGATGAATAGTCCCTGCTTTTTTGATGTGTTGTAGAGTGCGTGGTCGTCGGCTATCAATATGCGGACGTTTCCTTTTCCTACAAGGCCGTTTTTTCTGAGGAGGGCGTGCCATTCAACGAGGTCTTTTTCTTTTATGTAGAAGTCTGTCCTTGAGGGGAAGAGGTAGTTCTGTATGAGGTTTTCTGCCCTGTATGTGGTGAGGGCGTATTTTAGTGTTGTTTTTTTGAGGAGTTTTTCGGGGTCTTTTAGCATGTATTCTCTTTTTTTGGGGGTTGTCCGGATGGTCTGCCAGTGGCATATGAGTTTTTTTATGTCCGGGACTGTGGTGCCTTGTATGAGGTTTTCTTTTTGGAGCTGTTTTATGTACTGGTGTGTCCAGGCGTATGATGAGTGAGATTGTTTTGATATCGCGTACATGGTCATGCCGCCGGGGTTGTTTAATAGTACGCGGATGATTCTTTCCTGTTTTGTGCCTCTTTTTGCCATATGTATAGGTAACTGGCAGGGTTTATAAAGGTTACCGATATGATTTTTTGTTTTTGGGTTTGTGGCTGTAGTCGGGCTTGGATAAATACATGTCGCCCTGCACTTTTTTTGTGTTGTCTTGTTCTTTTTTTGCGAATAATTTTCCTTTGAGGGCGGATATGGCATCTTTGATGAATGTTTTTAGCTTTCCTGTAATGTCTTTTAGTATGGATACGATGTATTTTGCTGTATCGCTTAACTGATCTTTTTCGTAGCGTAGATTTTTCGGGATATCTTCTTTTTCTTCTATTATGTCGTCTTCGGGGTTCTTTATGTATTCTATGAACTGGGCGAGGACGCCGACGCATAAAAGGTAATAGGCGAGGATGGCGGTCTGGTTGGCTGCGGATTCTGTCTGGAAGGCCAATTGGAATGCGCTGACCATGAGGAGGATGAGCGCGAAGGCGATGGGGATGCGCGAGTCCTGTTTTCTTATGACGATGATTGCTAATAGGATGATGAAGGTTGTGAGCTGGATGAGTTCGTTTTCTGTGAAGCGGGCGATGAGTATGGCTATGGCCGTGATTGCTATCGGGAGGTCAAGGATTGTCTTTAGTTCGTCTATGGGTTTTTTCATTCTATCGCTTCCTGTCGCGTTCCATGAGGCGGGATGTTTCCTCTGCATGCGATTATTTTTTCATGATTGCAAATATGTTTTGCAGGAATTTTCTTGAATGTTCAACAGATTCTTTGGCAAAAGGCTGATTAGCCTGTGGAATGGTGCGGTATGTAAAATGGCCTCTCTTCCATTTTTCTCTTTCGAATATGTTCAGGAGCTCGTCTGCGGTGAATATCATCTCTTTGTATATTTTTAATATAGTGAATCCAACAACTTTTGAGCCAATGTTGGATTCCCATATACTCAATCCAATAATCCAATAGTTATTGGATTGACTATAGTTCGAGGTCAAGTATCCCGGTGTCGACGAATTCTTTCCTGAATTCCTCGTAAGTCCTCTTGTGGATTTCCGGCGGTTTGGGGTCTATGCCTTTTGTCAGGAGCAATGCTTTGGCAGCGTAAAAAATCGTGAAATTTTGATGATATTGTGCAATTTCAAGCTTTTTATTATGAGGATATACTTTTATGTGCATAAAAAATCGCATAATATGAATGGGATATTACAGCACTGTAAAATGTGTCCCAGGTTTCGGCCTGGACTTGCTTTTTTATGTCTTCGCTAACAGATAGTATAGTGAATCCAACAACTTATGATATGATGTTGGATTCCCATATACTCAATCCAATAATCCAATAGTTATTGGATTGACTATATCAGCAGGGCTTTTGCAAGCCGCTGTTCGTTTTCTGAGCGTTCGCGGTAAAGCTTGGATAAGTGAATCCATGTTTTTTCGCCTCGTTTATTATCAGGTAATAGTTTTGCGCCCCGAAGTATATGAGCCGGTTCTTATAGATCAGCTTTCCGTAGTTCTCTTCTTTTGAAAGAAGCATGGCTATGTATTCTTTCTGCGTGAAGACATAGGGATGCATTTGGGGGATCATGAGTTCTCCCTTGTTCTTCAGCGTGTTGTGGATTGATGTTGTGTCGCTGTCGGTGATGACTACTATGTCTAAGTCGGATTTTTTTGCCTGTGTCCCTTTTGCGTAGCTTCCGGCGATTATAAGTGTAAAATATGGCGTGCCTATCATCCTGAATATCTCATCGATATTGGGTATTTCCCGTTCGCATGCTTCAAGTTCGTCTAATAGCGAGAGGTATTTTATTGCAAGGGCTGATTCCAGGTCAATCCTCGCTATCTTTGAATGCCCTTTGGTTTCCAGCTTGAGGATACCCTTTTTTGCAAGCTTTTTTACTGTGTTGAATGTCCATGAATAGGATGTTGTCTTTATGATCCTCGAGATCTCGTTGATTGTAAATGAGCCGGAAAGCTGTTTCCTGAAGATGTCGATTATTCTCTGTTCTTTTTTTGTCAGCATATATTATACCTCCGAAAGTATAATGTTATACTTTTATAAGTATATTATGTTTATATATCTTTTGATGGTCATCTCTTCTTTTTGGCTTATAGGCGCAACGTGACGATTTGCGGCGTTTTTGCGGGTGAACACCGATAATTACGCTATTGTCCTTTACGCCGGCAAGAATCATGCCGCCTGGGGTGGCAAGCTTTTTATTTGACAATAAAAAGGCTTCGAGCGCGAGTGAGATGATTTTTTGGGCTCGTATCGCTTTTTTTCTTCAAAATCATGCCACTTCGTGGCAAGCTTTGCTTGCTCTTTTCCGTACCCAAGCAAATGGTATTTTACGTCTTTCAAGGCAGGGTTTTTCGGGATTGCGTGTATCTTGTATGGCTTCTCTTTCTTTAGTTTTTGCCTTATGCGGGATAGCGTGTCTTTTGTTGTTTTTATTGCGGCGTCTTTGATGCCGTGGATTTTGGGGCGCTTTTTTGCCATTATGTTTTTTGGAATTTTCGGCATGATGCTCTGGGGTTTGTAATCGAGGGGGTCTTTTTTCTTTTTTCTCCAGTCGTAGATCATGAAACTTCTGTCCAGAAGATCCAGTTTCAAGCTTTTCAAGGCATTCAATCGGGGTCTTATGCCGTTGAAAATCAGGTAAAGGATGGACAGTATCAAAGTGGTGAGTGAGATGGCTGCGCCGATATCATGCCACTCTGCGGCTCGTACTCTATCTTTATCTTTAAATCTCCTGTCTCGTTTATCCGGAAGCCGTTGATGACGGAGTAAAGGGGGGGGACGGAGCATACCATTTTCGACGAAACCGCAGTGCTGTTGATTTTGCCGGTACATACATTCCATAAAAACCCTGCATAAATTAATATTAATGCACCTCAAACAATCCGTATGAATCTTTCCTATATAAAGAATCTCCTTCGGAAAACAAAAAAAGAGAATTATAAAATCAAGGCTAATATACGGCATAAAATTGAAAAGATTCACAATGTTTCGATGGATGAAGTCTTTAAAAAGCTGGATGACCCCGGGAATCTGGTTTCTGTTAAGACGTATCCATGCCGTTCAAAACATGATGAATCGTACAGGATTTATTTTGAGATAAGCAAAAGGAAAAAGCTTGTTGTCGGCATAACATATAAGAAGCTGTTGAAGAGAATCCATATTATAACCGCATTTCACACCACTAAAAAAACAGATAAACTTATAAGGAAAGCAAGGCCAAGATAAATTGTGTTAAGTATGAAGAATATATCATTTGAATATGACTATGGGGCAAATTATCTGATTGTCCATAAAAACAAACCTGCAAAGGCGAGCATAGAGCTTGGAGAGATAATTGTTGACATAGATAAATATAATCAGGTAACTGCAGTTGAAATTATGAATCCTGACAAGCTTTTCGGCATTCCAAAAAAGGCCCTGAAGAACATAGACGAGGCTAAAATAAGGACTGAATACAGGGACGGGATGTTCTGGATATTTCTGATACTCAGGATTGGTAAAGAGACAAGGCCGATAAGCATCCCGTTATTTCTTGAGCAGCCGGCATTAGCGGCATCAGCTTAGCGGCATGAATTGCCGTTGTCTCTCTTGTCCCGCAATTATACGTTTTTGCCATCTCCCGGGTTTTTTACGTATTCCACAAACCGGGCGAGGACGCCGGCGCACAGGAGGTGCAGTAAAAAACCCGCGATGGTTTTTTCCACATACATAAATCGCTTACAGCGATTTAGTATAGTAGGCGAGGATGGCGGTCGCGTTTGCCGCTGTTTCGGTTGCAAATGCAAGCTGGAAGGCTGAGACCGCCAAAAGGATGAGGGCGAAGGCGATCGGGATTCTTGAGTCGTGTTTTCTTGTGACTATTATGATTAGAAGGATGATGAAGATCGCCAATTGGGTGAGTTCTGATCCTGTGAAGCGGGCGATTAGGACGGCTATCGCCGTGTTGATTATCGGGAGGTCTGCGATGGTTTTCAGTTCTTCCAGGGGGTTTTTCATGCTATCTCTTCCTGTCTCTGGCCATGAGGCGCTTTTTGGTGTCTTCTATCTGCTTTTCGATGGTGCGGTCTTCGAATCATGCCACTTTGAGTGGCAAGCTTTTGAATCCTTGGGATTCAAAATGGCCATTTTTTGGGTTTGTATTTCTGCTTTTCTTCAAAATCATGCCACTTCGTGGCAAGCTTTGCTTGCTCTTTTCCGTGTCCCAAGCAAATGGTATTTGACGTCTTTCAATGCAGGGTTTTTCGGGGGCTTCTGTTTTTTTAGATTCTGGATGCTTGATAGCGTGTCTTTTGTTGTCTTTATTGCGTGGTCTTTGATGGCGTGGAGCGGGTTGCGCTTTTTGGGCATGATGTTTTGGGGTTTTTATTTGAGCGGGTCTTTTTTGTGGTCGTATATCAAACATATATATATATATAAATCTAATTTAATTCATGGATGAAAAAACAAAAGATAGAGATATCATTTATCCGACACCTGAAAGAATCGTGGAATATAACCTTTTCGTCCTTACTGTGATTGACGCGAAAAAGGGGGATAAGGCAGAGGTTTTAAGCTACCGCAAGATTGCTGATGTTGTTGAAGGATGCAAGAATCTGGAGGGAGACATCTACGACAAGGCAGCGTTTCTGATGAAGTCACTGATACAAAAGCATCCGTTTGCAAGCGGCAACAGAAGGACAGCGTTTATTGTCGCAAAAGGATTTTCGCTTGATAATCATGCAAAATTCAATATTGCGGATAATCCTATGAATGCGAGAGTGATGATCGGCATAAGGGAGAGTTATTATACTGATCCGGAGATAAAGGAGTGGATTAGAGATGGAACAATCCGAGAATTTAGACGATAAGAGAAGATACGAGATAGTATCCGAAGAGCTGAAGAGATTCAACAAGCTTGTAAAGGGACACAAGAAGATTCTTTATGCTATCGGAAATCTTTGAATTGGGTGTCTTTTTTGGGTTCCCTGGGTGTCCTGCCAGATTTTCCGGCCGTGTCTCATGGGGCGGGATCGCGGATATTTCTCAAAATGAGAAGAAGATACAGGAATGTCATTATCGATATGATGTATCCGGTGTAGGATGAGCTTTTTTTTATTTCCGTGTCTCCAACGTATTCCCAGATGTTTACGGGCTGGTTTTGTAGTTTCTTTGATGCGCCAAGGGTCCATGCGTCGCTGTATGTGTCTGCGAGGACGACGTACTTTTTTTGTGGCTCTTCTATGATGTAGCTGTTGTCTTTAATCTTTTCGTATGCTAGCGGGGTTATGTCTTCGCCGCCTGTCTGGTAGATCCTGTAGGTGGGGATGGTGTTAACGTAGAGGAGGAGGTTTGTGGTGTTTTTTATCAATGTGATGTCTTCCTGGGTGTTCAGGAGCTGCTCGTAGGGTTTGTAGTCTACTTCTTTTTTCAGGAGGATGTATTTTACGTTTATTTTTGCGAGTGACTGGCCTAAACCGGTCGTGTTCCGGGTCATTATTGATTCTATGTATCCTGATCCCGGGTTGTTGCTGCTTGAGTAGATTCCTCCTGTTTCCATGTTGTCGCCTGTTATCATGGGTTTTTTGAAGAATGAGCGGGCTACGTTCGCCAGTCTCTTGTCTTTGTTTTTGTTCCATGAATAGTCCATGTACTGTCAAAGCCACTGGCTTTGCCATATCCTCAAGGCAGGTCTGCTTGAGGATACTGGTGCCAGGGGAGGACGAGGGTGTTGAAGTCGCTTTTGTCGTTGCTTAAGTAGGCGTCCATCCCGTAGTAGTCCGCGGGGTAGTCCTGGGCGGGGAGGGCGCCTGAAAAGCCGAAGAACATCATGTATGAGTAGATGACGGGGAGGATGATGAGGATGCAGCCTTTTTTTCCTATTCTTTCTGTACCGAGGCTGCCGAGGTAGGCGTAGGCGAGGACTGCGAGGCCTATGAA
>JBDRKP010000045.1:0-3308 GCA_043813875.1 archaeon
TAAGAAATACAGTATTCAGAAATTCATACAGGATGAAGCGATAATCAAGAATGAGCGAGGTAGTATGCAATTTAATTTACTGCTTCTCGCTATGAATATGTCAGAAGAACAGCTTAAGAAATTCAAAGAACGGAAAGCAAAGCAGGAGACTAAGTAATGCAATCAGAATGTGAAAAGCTCTCAGAGCAACTCAGACAAGATGTTGTAACAGTCATCGAAGCAGTGTGGAAATCGATTGATTGGGATAAGGTCAGTAGCAGAAGAAGAATGAAAATATATGAGGAGTATCAAAATAAAATAAAAAGCGCATCTCAGGTCGGAAAGGTGAGTCATTTCTTGGAGAAACTCACTTCTAAAATGGATTGCACTCTTTCGGATACGAACTCAGCAAACGTGCTTGAAATAATCAGAAATATCGAAAAAGAGGAGTTAGACCTTGAATTTCTCAATACATGCAGAAACGAGACCCAACTTTTAGTTTTGTTGATGCGAGAGAGACGTGCAGAACTTAACGAAAATAGTAAACAAACAGGAGGTTGACAATGTTCGAACGTATCGAAGGAAAAATCACGGCTGTAGAGCCTCTGTCACATATTGGGGAATCCCTATCAATTTATTCCCACTTTGCGAAAGAAAAGATGCTTGTGAGCACAAAAACAGGGCAGAGAGTTATAGAAGTTCCGGTTATATCAGGCAATTCGTTCAGAGGTGTATTACGGCGCAGAGCAGGGTATAAACTTCTTAGCTTGCTTGATATCAAAAAAGAAACCCTGTCTGAAAGTCTCCAACATGCTTTTTTTAGCGGCGGGATATTGAAAAAAGGAGCAGGGAATGGAGTAATAGACACCCAATTCGTCAGTAAATTAAGATCAAATCTCCCCACCATATCTCTATTTGGAACTGCGATCGGGCAGCAACTTATTCAGGGAAAACTTGATGTAGGTCAACTGATACCGATTTCTTGTCAAACTAAGAGTAGAACGAACATTGACTCAGAGATTTCAATATACAGCCTGCTTGATGAGCGCTCAGCGACTCGTCGTGACGACATGGAGGATAAGACAAAAGGTACGCAGGACCCAGATGAGCAAAAGCAGCAGATGCGCTATACTCATGAAGTCCTTGTAGCAGGTACGGAGTTCTATCATTACTTTACCCTGAAAAGTTGCAATGAATTGGAAACGGGCGCGTTCTGGAGTACCCTGGCAGAGTTCTCAAAGTATCCCAAAATCGGAGGGTTAGGATGCCGGGGTTTCGGGATGGTTAAACTAGGTTATACAATCGAGACGGAATTGGCGCAGAAATACGAGGCTTGGGTAGTTGAGAGTAAGGAAACTATTACGAAATATTTTAAGGAATTAGAGGCAATCGTTTAAATAATATTATAGTTTTAATACTAAACGATACCTTTAAATACTTTTAGATACTTATAGAGTATTGGCAATAAGCCAAATATGGAGGAAAATAACATGAGTAAGAAAATCACAAAAGAAAAAAATAAACATGATCTTTTCGAGGGTCATGAAGCCAGGAAAATTGATTTTTCACGGGAATTAGAGAACAAATTGCTTGAGCAAAAGCTCAGGCAAAGAAAATGAATGGAGGAAAAATAAAATGAAATGTATTTATTGCGACAAAAGCGCAACACATGTACGGGGGAGCGAAACCGCGACAGGCTCCCGCCCCGTCTGCAAAACACATGCGCGGATGTACAATATAAAAACACCCATTATTTTTGAACAAATAATGGGAGATGTGGTAGTAACGAGGGAAATGAAAGAATGGATTAGAATAAGGGGGAAATAACATGAATGATATAGATGGAATATGTCCCGAATGTCATGATGAAAAGCCTTCATTGATATATGACGAATATCGGGATGAATACATTTGTAATACATGCGGGTTGATTATCAGAGGAAATTACTTTGAATAATCATAGCTGTTTTGCTTATAAAGGATAAGTAATAAAAAACAGCATGAGTAAGAACTTTTGCGAACAAAGAGGATATCGTAAAGTTGTGTACTGTACAAAACTGTATGGTATGCAGTAACGTGGAACAATGCCGACAGGATGGTATGTTCAGCAAAGAACAAATAGAGTTTCTTATTAAAGAAGGGAGACTCTAATAAAAAATAAATAATGGAGGAACAATAAAATGACACCGAGCAACAATCGCACGCTCGATATTTATTTCGATATGATGCACATTTCTGTGCACGCATTATTTTTTGCATATGACTTAGCCTAAACTGAACATGGAGGAAAACAAATATGAATAATAAAAAAATGATAATCGACGGTCAAGAAATGCAGACCATAGAAAAGCCAATTCGTTGCACAAGAGCGGCTGATGGATGGTGTCAGAAGCTCTCGAAGAAAACACATTTCACAAAGGGAATATGTGAAGATGGATCCATGGTCGTGGGATCATCATGTCATGACGGCCGCCGTATGTGCGGCTATATCTACAGATATGACCAATGGAAGCAAGACATTCTTCCCTTGCTAATTGAATCGAACCGTGTCGTGTATGGGGGGGGGGTTAATGCCCTATGATATAGTTAACTGCGGAGAGCGTAAAATACAAACACTCTTCCGCATTGCTCTAAAAGATATCTGTGAAAGACATGGTATCCAAGAGGGCGATGCGGTTGAAGTTTTTATCCGCAAAAGGGAGCACTAACACGAGCGCGGACACGGAGCCAAAATGACCATTCATTTTTCCGAACTTGACAAATACGGGCAGCACATCACATCTTTACAGCATGAACCTATGAAAATCACTGCATCCCTGACAAGTCCTTATGTCAGTACAGATTACATCTTTCTCGATGCTCTAATCAGCAGCGCGGTCTGGCAGGATGTGATGGGGGAACAGGCGTTTAACATCCCTGAGAATAAATCAGATGTTTTCTATATTCCGCTGCCCATTAAACAAATCGGTACAAAAGAACCGTTCTATGCCGCATCAATTTGCTTCCCGAAGCAGGCTGTAGAGGGAACGGCGCGGTGGCGCAAGCAGACAGATATTGAAAGTAAAAAGAAAATCCGCATTGGCTCAGGAGAGTACAAACGGTACGATATGCCGATGCCGTACACAAGCGCGGAAGAAATCATATTTTATGCGAATGGGAATAAAGAAGAAATCGAAAGGCTCTTACAATATATTCCAGGGATTGGTAAGAAAAGAACGCAGGGATATGGCAATGTTCGAAAATGGCAGGTTGAGTCATCGGAACATGATTATAGCGTAGTCAAGGATGGCATACCAATGCGTCCGATTCCTGTATCTGAGGCTGCGCAA
>JBDRKP010000046.1:0-5772 GCA_043813875.1 archaeon
GACGAATACCGCACCATGTACACGAACACCACAGCCGAAGACATAAACAGCAACAAAAAAACAGCATCCTTCGCAAAAAACATAACCGCCGCAGTCAACTTCCTAAGGGCCTACAAAGAGATCTGGCACCCTGACCCGGGAGCCCCGAACAACCTCTCGGTAAGGATACGCATACAATCAATCGGCGATCCGCTCACCGAAATACTTCTCGCCGACTACCTGCCCGAAGGCGCAAACATCGTATCCCGAAACATCACCTACTACAACAAGACAAACGACGAGACAAATCAGCTATACAACGATTCAGATTACTATCTTGGCCCACCGACGCAGGACACATTGACAGACGGCACCCCCGCAGAAGTCTACCACTACAACTTCTCATACAAGTTCACCAACTGGGACGGCTCACTCTACAACAACGACACAATCACAATAGAATACAACGTCACAGTCCTTGGCGGCGGCGAATGGGTGCTTCCCGCAATCCTTGGCGGCTACGACCCCTCATATCAGAAACACATAAAGACCGAAATGTATACCGACGTGAGCGTGCCGCAATTCGACATCATATTGAGCATGTTGACAGATCAGGTAAATGCTGGCGAAACAGTCGTCGCCCTCTTGAAGATACTCAATGTCGGCGGACCTCGCGCAAAGGTAGATGTCATGATAACATATTCTGCAAAAGATATGAAAGGTACATTAATAACAGAATCAACAGACACGATTGCCGTAGTAGAGAAAAAAGAAGAGACCTTATCTCTGAAGATACCGCAACATGTCTCTCCAGGCCAGTACAACTTTGAGACTTTCGTGACCTATACAGGAAAAGAGGCAATGTCTACACGGCCATTTGAGGTCAAAGGTGAAGAGCCGAAAGAATCGATAGATATTTACTTCGGTAAATACGGCCTGTACGGGATATTATTATTCATAATACTTCTCCTCTTGTTCAGACGAACCAGATAGCATAGACGATATCACCCACAATAAAATAATTTTAAATACATTATTGCCTAATACTCTTATATCGTTTATTGGTGAATACATGCGTCCATATTGTGAAATCATGGTTTTGGAGATATTCCCGCAGGTTCGCTCACTGATTGCAAAAGAATTGGTTGATACGCTCGGATTCACTCAAGCTGAAGCGGCTCTCAAGATGGGTATCAGCCAGCCGGCTGTATCCCAATACAAAAAGGATATGCGCGCAACGAAGATAAGTATAATTGAAAGTTATCCTGCAATTACGAAACTCATAAAAGATTCAGCAAAGGATATCGCGAAATCACAGAATCCAGAGAATTTTGAGATATTATGCGGCATATGCAGACAGATAAGATCAGCAGGCGTTCTTCGTGAGTTCTACAGGAGATCAACAAAATTAAAGGATTGCGACAACTGTTAAGATGAAAAATCAATAGTATAAGATGGTATCATCGCAATACTTTTATTCAGGTACGTTTCAGGTACGCACTTCTTCTTACAATATATTATCTTAGGGGTAAATATTTAAAACTAAATCCCTGTAACAAATATTCGGTATCATATAAAATTGGGGTGTGACAGTTATGGCAGCGAAAAAGCCGACGAAGAAGACAAGATCAAGCATACAAAAAAAAGCAATGATAAAAAAGCAGGAGACAGTTAAAAAAGAGGATATTGCAGGAAATCCAAAAGATAAATCCGATAAGAATAGCTCGGATCTTTTTGACACGTCAGGCACGACCTTCTGGAAAGCAGCGACAGTTGTATTTGCGCTATTGTTCCTTTTCTCCATATTCACACATGGATTTTCATTCGATGGCAACAAAACCGCCACAAAAACATCACCCGATAAGCCCTCTGCAAGCACGGGCGATAAAGTGAACACCGCAAACATAGCCGGCGGGAAACCGGCTGAAAACGCAGTCAAGCTGGACTTCTACGTTATGAGCCAGTGTCCTTACGGAACACAGGTAGAAGACGCGATCAAGCCGGTCCTTGACAAACTTGGCAACAACATCGATTTCAGCCTGAATTTCATCGCAAGCGACAATGGCGACGGAACCTTCAAATCCCTTCACGGCCAGCCGGAAGTCGAAGGCAACATCGTGCAGTTATGCGCAGCAAAATACAATTCAGACAAATACATGGACATGATAATCTGCCAGAACAAGAACGCAGGAGCGATACCTGGCAACTGGGAACAATGCGCAGCCGACAACAGCCTTGACACAGAAAAGATAAAGGCATGCTTTGAAGGCGAAGAAGGCAAGGAACTCTTCCGGGCCTCGATAAAAGCATCCGAAGCAGTAAGCGCAAGAGGCAGCCCGACAATATACCTGAACGACAATCCTTATGCAGGCGGGCGCACCGAAAACGACTTCTTAAGAGCAGTCTGCAACAGCTTTGAAGGAACAAGGCCAGATGCATGTTCAGCCATACCGGAACCGATAAAGGTGAACGCGATAGTGATAAGCGACAAGCGCTGTGGCAGTGATTGCGACACCTCAAGGCTTGTAGGCCAGCTGAAATCATTATTCCCTGGTCTCACAACAAAAGATCTTGACTACTCGGACAAAGAAGCAAAAGACCTCATGGAAAAATCCGAAATAAAATATCTCCCTGCATTCCTCTTCGAAGATTCAGTACAAGACGCTGATGGATACTCAAACATCAAAAATTACCTCAAAAAAGCAGGAGACTACCAGACCCTCCAGATAGGCGCATCCTTTGACCCGACAGCAGAAATCTGCGGCAACGATGTGGATGACGACAGCAACGGCAAAGCAGACTGCGAAGATGATGCCTGCAAAAGCGAATGGACCTGCATGGGAAAACTTGAAAAGCCCAAAGTAGAGCTTTTCGTGATGTCCCACTGCCCGTACGGCACGCAGGCCGAAAAAGGCATACTTCCGGTTCTTGATGTTTTGAGCAACAAGATTGATTTCAGTGTTAAATTCGTATACTATGCGATGCACGGCGAAACAGAACTGAATGAACAGACACTCCAGTACTGCATCCAGAAAAACTACAACGACAAATACACAGCCTATCTCAAGTGCTTCCTGAAAGAAGGTAACTCAGACGCCTGTGTAACAGAAGTCGGACTAGACAAAGCGGCATTGGACACATGTATAGCAGAAACTGACACTGAATTCAGGATAACCGAGAAATTCAACGACAAATCCACGTGGTCTGGAGGCAGTTACCCGCCGTTTGACATCTATAAGACAGAAAACGAAAAATACGGTGTAGGCGGCTCGCCTACCCTCGTGATAAACGGAGTTGTAGCACAGACAGGAAGAGATCCTGCAAGCCTTCTTGGAGCAGTATGTACTGGCTTCACAAACAAGCCAACAGAATGTAGTGTTGCCTTATCCGGCGAAACACCATCGCCCGGGTTCGGCTTTGAGACGACGGCAAGCGCAGCACAAAGCGCAGGCGCCGGATGCGGGGTATAATCCCCACCATTTTTCTTTTTTTTCAATTTTTTCAATTTCTTTCTTTTATCCATTCATCAAGAAATAAAATAATTAGCGACCAACAAATCTAATGGACAAAAAAAAGCAAGTGTCAATAATCCTCTCACATCTTGAGCCCATTTATCCAGACGCAAAAACAGAACTGAAATACGATACCCCATTCCAGCTCCTGGTAGCGACAATACTATCAGCCCAGTGCACCGACGTACGAGTGAACATAGTGACAAATGACCTTTTCCGGAAATACAAGACCCCCAAAGACTTTGCAGGCATCTCACAGGCAGCCCTCGAAAAAGAGATCCACTCAACCGGCTTCTACAGGAACAAAGCAAAAAACATCATCGCCGCATCAAAAATAATAGCTGAAAAATACTCATCCCGTTTGCCAGACACCATGGAAGAGCTGATAACCCTTTCCGGCGTCGCAAGAAAGACAGCAAACGTAGTCTTGAGCGTTGCCTTCAACAAGACCGAAGGCATAGCCGTAGACACCCATGTGGTGCGCCTAAGCAGCCGCCTCGGCCTAAGCGAAAATAAAGACCCAAACAAAATCGAAAAAGACCTTATGGCTCTGACAGAAAAAGAGAACTGGAAAAACATCTCAAACCTCCTCATCCTCCACGGGCGAAGGATATGCGCCGCCAAAAAACCCAAATGCGATATATGCGTCTTAAACAAGCTCTGCCCAGGCGCCTTTCGGATATAAAGATAATATCTAAACTGCCTGTTCTTTATCTCAAGTCACATCCTGTGTCTGGCAACATTATTCACTATATCGTCAAATATGCGAAAAGCAGTATCCCTTGTCCTCCCGTCATTCCTAAGAACGAAATAGTGATCATCATCTCTTCTTTTTTCTTTTCCTGATTCTCTTCAGCTTATCTTCCCGAAACCTCAAAAACCCCAGCACAAGCGCGCACAGATAATACGACATGAAAATGATAAGCAAGATAGGAACGCCAAGCCCGATATCATATAGGAAGCATCCCGCCGTCCCAATCACATCAGGAAACACAAAAACGACAAAACTCAACAAAGTACCAGACACAGGAACCCCAAGAACCGCAACCAAAAGAAACAAAAAAGCGCCCTTATTGACAAACCGCGCCAAGACCATCATAACAGCGATACACGCAAGAAAAGCCAACACCACAGCCATTGCGACAGCGACAAAAAGCCCCATGATATGTTATTAGGCATGAACACTTATTAAATCTCTATTTCAGATTATGCCTCGCGTAGTTAGATATATATAGATTAAATAATAGTCATATTTCATGAAATATAAACGTCTATTTCTAGTTATGATTCTATTGATTTCGATATTTACAAGTGGTTGCGCAAGTCCAAGCACAATTGGAAAAGTAATTATGGATAGTGATTTTCGAAATGAAAAAATATACGTTAGTAATGCTTGGCAATTTTATCTAAATGAAAAGCAAATAAGTCACGAATCATTTATATCTTGTTACAAACCGTATGCGGAAGCCATCTATTCTAAGAGCGTTGATTATTCAAATGATGATGTTTATTGCCCATGTTTTAAAGAAAGATATATTGAATCCATGAAAAATTATAATGAATTTCTCGCTTTAGATGCGCCAGAATCACTACAAGAAGACCATATTTTTATTGAATCATTTTTGAATAGTTCATATCATGGTTATTATGAACAATATCTGATGTGTACATCTAATAATCTTGAAGATTTTATCAAACATGATTCAGAAGCTTCATTATATAAAACGAAGAAAGTCGTGGGAATAATTCAATTCAATGGATTATATAAAAATTGGATGTTAAAATATTACGATATAACTGTAACAGACGATATGTTGGAATAATCAATTGTGAAAAACCAAGATATATGAGTGGTGGTTGATATGCTAACTGATGAAGAAAAAATTGGACCCGTTTGTTATGAAATAAGAATGTTCAGAAGGACTGTGGCTAGATTGTCTAATGGCTCTCTTAATAGTCAACCCTGGGATATTAGAAACGCAGTAATAGAATCTTTTGTAATTCATACGCGGGTATTACTCGATTTCTTTTATGGAAGAAAAACGGGAGATGATATTGTTGCAACTGATTTTGTAGATGCGTGGGACAGACCAGATATTACTGACACACTCAAGGATGCAAGATACAAGGTAAATAAACAACTAGTGACTCAGCAGTTTAATTGACTTACATAATGTTTAGATAACTTTCTATCTGCGTCTTTTCTGGTGAATCTCCAGTCGATTTTCTTTTTTTGTTCGTTTCTCTTATTAGTCCATGCTTCTACCTCTTCAATCAAAAA
>JBDRKP010000047.1:0-10504 GCA_043813875.1 archaeon
TGTTCATGACAGGCATAAAATGCGAGAACCACTCGGCATCAATAATCCTCCTGAAAAAGATATACTCTATCGACAACACAAAAATATCCCATGCAAAAAAAGAGCGCATCGACAAGCAATATTACATAGATTTCAGGATAACAAAAGACGATGCAGAAGACATCATACGCTTGAGCCAACAAAAGTGACATACCCTCTTTTTTCCATATCTTTCAAGTCAGATCTTGCTGTTTTATCCGAAACATCAAACAATTTTCTATAATCTCTCGGCGCAAGCTTATTGGTTCTCAAATACGCAACTGCCCTCCTCTGCCTGTCATTCAAATCCCTCAGGACTTCTTCAACCGGAAGCTTTTCTGCCCTGGCGGGTCCCTTGAATTCAATAACAAAATAATCGTCTTTCTCTGCATAATGCGGCTTTTCAAGACCCCATTTACTCATTGCATCCTCCATCCTCAAAATACCGCTCCCTCTCTCATCCATAACTCCTTTTCTAAGCAGGACCTTTGTAATGATCTTGTTGCGACTATTGGGCTTATAGTCATGCTGTTGAATCTTTTCAACAGTCAATGGCCTCAAAAGCCCGCCCGGGCTGCTAATCTATATCCTGTCATCAAACATCCTGATAAGAACATCTTTTCCATACTGGTGGTAATCCCTATGAACCGCAGATTGATTACCGCTTCTTTATGACTTTAAAAACAGTTTGGCGCAAATTGATACCTCGAGAAACATATTCATACAACCGGACTGTACTGAATCCTCTACTCATCAACCCTAAAACAGAATGATGTTGCACGAGATTTACTTTTGAGCTGCAGCACGTCTGTTCTAACGGGCTATCTTAAAAAACAATTTTTAAATGGTTTGGCATGTATTTAATATGCGTGGTGGTTATATGGTACCAAAAGAAAAATTGCAGTTCCCGGTATTTATAGAAAAAGATGAAGATGGTTTTTTCGTCGCTGAATGCCCTGTTCTTGAAAGCTGCTTTACGCAGGGGCAAACTTTGGATGAGGCACTCAAAAACATAGAGGAAGTTACAGGATTGTGCGTAGAAGAAAAAAGAGATGAAGTTCTGTCTCACATGCGAAAGGCACAAGACTTTGGATTTCATACAGTGGCGATTAATGTATGAAGCTTCCTGTTCTTTGCGGCAAAGAAATCATAAGGCGCTTTGAAAAGCTAGACTATGAAGTTGTGCGACAGAAGGAAAGCACATTCGAATGATGCAAAAAAACAATATTATTGAACAGCAATCATATTCATGACCCGTTTAATGACCCGTTTAATGACCCGTTTAATTTATCAACTCGTAATACACTCCTCTACCGGTTTTCCCGATTCTTTTAATTACGCCCTTGGACAATAAGCCCGCAATATCACGTTTAGCTGTTACAGCAGAGCACGCACAAATATTTGCATATTCTTCCCTCTTAATTGTTCTATGTTCAGCTAAATACCCGACAGCCTTTCTTTGCCTGTCATTTAATTCAGCTTTAATTTCAGGCGCTTTAGTATAATAATCCGGGTTCCTGAACACAATCCCGAAATAACCGGTCTGCTCCACAAACACAGGATGCGGCAGGTTATATTCGTCACAAAATTTATTCATCCTCAATATTCCTGTCCCTCTTTTATCCATAAGTTTCCTTCTGGAAAAAACAGTTGCAATAGTCTCATTTCTGCTTTTAGGGCTATAAGTTAAATCCAGTAACTGGCTGATTGTCAGCGGCCTCAAAAGCTCTCCGGGACTCCATATCTCCACCCTGTCATCAAACATTTTAATAAGAACAGATTCCCTGATATGATAATCCCTGTGAACAACAGCATTTATTATTGCCTCCTTCAAAGCCTCAATAGGGTATTCTGTCTTAATTTCTGTTTTAAACCCCTTTGGAGTATACGAAGTTCTCATGTTTCTTAGCATAAATTTCCTTGCATCATCAACCAATGCAAAAGCATCGCCCTCGAGATCAGCCCTGTCAATCCACATAGAGACATCCAGTCCTTTATACCTGTCAGCCCTTATGATTGTAGACGGCATCTCTAAAGAAGGATGCTTCCCAAACAAAATAAGTCCTGCGATTGTTGGAATTAACTTTCCGTTTTCCCTGGCAACAAGATGCTCTTTCTCTATTAACTTAAAAAAATCATCCTCATCCAGCTTCCCGGTCAATTTGCTCTCACTGAAATACTCCTTAACCTTCACAAGATCAACATCATCAAGAGTCGCATTTTCAACAGGATACGCATCCTGCGACTTCTGCGACCCTTCCCTATATAACCGTGCAATCTCCTCCTTATTGGCAGGCATATTAGAAGATCCGATCCTCACCCTTGGAACATGCTCCCCTCGAACAAAATAAGGCGTATTCTCACCCTTTGGGCAATGAGCCACAACAAAATCCCTGCCCTCGAACTTCACAAACTCAATCTCCGGCTCACGGTCAAGCTTACACCAGTGCCTGATTATCTGCACAAACTTATGCTCTGTCTTCTCTGCATCATCAAGCCCGATTGGCTTTCGGGATTCATCCTCAACACCAACAACAATCTTACCGCCCCTTGAATTATAAAACGCTAGAACAAGCTGCGCAACCTTCTTTGCATCAGGCAGCTCAGACTTAAAATCAAGATCCTTATTTTCCTTTTGTGAAAGCATCAGTTTAAATTCATTTTCATTCATGCGAATACATAATGCATGCGAATTATTTAAATCAGGCGCTGCATGAACCCGCGCACACACTCCGGCAAAGCCGCATGGGTGGAACCCGCCAAAATAGAGAGCAGGAGAAGCGGGAATATCCTCCGGACGCTATAAGAGAAGCTGTTGTAAATGCTTTGATACATAGGGACTATCGCGAACCTTCGGAAGTGAAGATGTTCATATTCGACAATCGTCTGGAGATTACAAATCCAGGCACTTTTCCAAAAGGCGCAACACCCGATAATCCGGTACATAAACCCAGGAATCCGCTTCTATGCGAATATATGAAGGACATCCATTACATAGAGAAGTATGGCTCAGGAATCTATCTGATGCAGAAGCTTTGCAAAGAGTGGGGAATCGGAAAGCCGGAATACACACTTGACAGGTACTGGACAAAAATCGTTTTTAAGCCAAGTAAGGCAGGCATCTTATTGTCCGTTATAAGGAAGGAAGGAAGGGATAGGTATAAACGAAAGGCAGACTGCTGCCGTAAATTATGTGCTTGAACATAATTCGATTACAAACGAGGAATACCAGAAAATAAACAATATTGGTCGGACAACTGCAAAGCTTGATCTGAAAGATTTGGCTGAAAAGGGCCTGCTTGAGCCCAAAGGCAGGGGAAAGGGCACGTATTATGTGATAGGCGCGACCATAAAATGACCATAAAATGACCATATTTGATGAAAAGACTGTAGGCAGGGATTGAATGAGCGGCAAGTCAAGGCCGTACTGTATGTGAAGGAGAAAGGGAGAATAACAAACAGGGAGTACCAGAAATCGAACTATGTTTCAAGGCAGACCGCATCAAGAGAACTGTCATCCCTTGTTCAGGCAGGCGTACTTAATCAGGTAGGCATGACCGGGAAAAGCACATTTTATGAACTATCTCAAATGCCTCACAAACGCCTCAGACTGACATTCCTCATCCCTTCACGCGCCCGCGAAATACTTCGGCGCCCTCCTCTACGCCATAAACCCGTTCGTCTACGCGCGCTTCCTTGCCGGCCACATCAACCTCCTGCTCGCCTACGCAATAACCCCTCTGGCTGTCATCTATATCATGCGCTTCGCAAAGGCGCCGGACAAAAAGAACACCATCCTGACCGCCCTCATAATCACCGCAACAGGCATCCTCAACATCCACAACCTCTTCCTCACGCTCGTCATATTCTTCGCCATTATCTGCGCAAGACCAAAAAAACATCACATCATCCCCGCCCTGAAAGTCCTCGCCATCGTCCTTCTCCTCAACTCCTACTGGCTCCTGCAGGAGCCACAGCAAAAAATATCGACAATCACAGAAGACGACATCTCCGTCTTCCGCTCAAGGCCCACGGACGGCTTCAACGCCGCCTTCACCCTCGCATCCATGCACGGCTTCTGGAGAGGCGGCTACAGCTACGCAAAAGACCGCATCCCGTACTGGCCCATCCTCTTCATCATCATCCTCTTCCTCTCGGTCCACGGCTATGTCATCTCAAAAGACGAATACAGGAACGCCTTCATGATGCTGTGGATAATATCGCTCATAATCGCCGCAGGAGTCACCATAGGATACACAAAAGGCATATATCTCTTCCTCTACGACAACATATTCTTCTTCAGGGGCTTCCGCGAGCCCCAGAAATTCATCGCCCTTGCGGCTTTGGCCTACGCCTACCTCGGCAGCCTCGGGACAGAAAAGCTGGGGAAAAAAGGCTACATCCTCATCATCCTCCCCGTCATATACTCGTACACCATGTTCTTCGGCTTTTCAGGCGCCCTCCCCGCCCAGGACTACCCACAAGACTACTACGACATAGACGCCTACTTAAACAACGACAAAAGCGACTTCAACACCCTAGTCCTCCCCTGGCACCAATATCCTCAAGCAGACCTGCCTTGAGGATATGGCAAAGCCATTGGCTTTGACAATACATGGACTACTCATGGAACAAAAACAAAGACAAGAGACTGGCAAACGTAGCCCGCTCATTCTTCAAAAAACCCATGATAACAGGCGACAACATGGAAACAGGAGGAATCTACACAAGCAGCAACAACCCGGGATCAGGATACATAGAATCGATAATAACCCGGAACACAACCAGTTTAGGCCAATCACTCGCAAAAATAAACGTAAAATACATCCTCCTGAAAAAAGAAGTAGACTACGAGCCCTACAAAAATCTTTTAAACAACCAGACAGACATCACATTGATAAAAAACACCACAAACCTCCTGTTATACATCAACATCATCCCCACCTACAAAATCTACCAGACAGGCGGCGAGGACATAACCCCATTAGCCTACGAAAAGATCAAAGACAACCACTACACCATCACCCCGCCCGAAAAAAAATACGTAGTCCTCGCAGACACATACAGCGACTCATGGACCCTTGGCGCATCAAAGAAACTCGATAACCACCCCACAAACATCTGGGAATACAGTAAAGACACGGAAATAAAAAAGACATCCGGCGACATCGGATACGTCATCTCGATAATGACGCTCCTCATCATCATATCATTCTCCTGATCACAAAACAACAGCTTTAGTCTTTATGTTCCGCCAACAAAGCCGCAAAAGGTTTATATATGTACGGGCAAATGAATATTTGCAGGTGATAATATGTCAGAAGCAGATACATTAAAAGATATCAAAGAAGACCTGAATTTCCTTAAAACTAAGATACTGGAGATAGAAATAACAGTAAACGAGATTGATTCAGATATGCATAAAACACCGAATCCGGATTATATAAAGAGACTGGAAAATATTGAAAAAGAAGACAAACGCATTCACTTCAAAAATATAGCCGTATTCGACAAGCATTTCGAATAATATTCCGGTGACTCTTTATGCCTTATGAATTTGAGATCACAGAAACCCTGGACCGGAAATTCAAAAAAATCAAAAAAAAGAACCCCGTCTTGTTTTCAACATGCCGCAAAAAAATAATCGAAATAATAGAGAATCCGCACCATTATAAGCATCTGAAATATGAGAACCGTTTCAGGGTGCATGTCGGCGGCTCATATGTCATGACTTACAGGATTCATGAAAACAGGCAGGTTGTCGAATTTCTTGATATAGAGCATCACGATTATGCTTACATGTAGTCCGGCATCGGCAATCGCGTGACATTAGCAGTAACATTTTGAACAATAATGCTTGTTAGCTAAAAATCAGACATTATCCGTTCTCACGAAAAAAAGTGCGATAGAGCGCATAGCTCTCTCGTTCGGCCTCTCCATCGCGATAGTGCCGCTAATCGTATTCTACCTGAACTGGCTCTTTTCAATAAAGATAAACCTCATAAACTCATCAGTCACCATACTCGCAATCTCAGCAATTGGCTACTATCTCTCAAGAAATCAGTCTGCCCTAAAGGATTATATCAAAAGGATCAAAAAAAGCCTAAAAATCAAAGCGATAAAATCCCATTTGCTTGGGTATGAAGAGCAAGCAAAGCTTGCCACCCCAAGTGGCATGATTCGACGACCGCACCATCGAAAAGCAGATAGAAGAGACCAAAAAGCGCCTCATGAAGCACGACAAGAAGAGATAAACTCCTCCTATTTTCTGTGATTTAACTAGCTCCCACGCTCAAGTAAAAACAATCTGCAAGAAATCCTGTAAGATTAAGCCCGATCATACCGCAAAATCTTCAATCGCCACAAATAAAAGACAAAAAGCAGACAAAAGATGTGTATATATCTTCCGGGAAAAGTACATCGTCCTCACAGACACCTGCAGCGATGCATGGACCCTCGGCGCATCAAAGAAACTCGATAACCACCCCACAAACATCTGGGAATACACAGGAGACACAGAAATAAAAAAGACATCCGGCGACACCGGCTACATCATCTCGATAGCAACACTCCTGCTCATCATCCCCCGCAAGAGAAAATGATCGCCATCACATATTTATCAGGAATCTTCAGAATCAAGATATAGTCAATCCAATAACTATTAGATTATTGGATTGAGTATCCTGAGCTATTTTGAAAACTTGTTTTTCAAAATAAGCAAGTTTTCAACCTCAGTTGAAAAGCTTCGAACGCTAGTGAGATGATTTTCAATTTCGCAAATAAACTTGCGAAATGCTCGGGAGCTTGCCACATAGTGGCAAAGATATGGGAATCCAACATGAGTTCAAAAGTTGTTGGATTCACTGTAAATCATCAAGAATATCTGATGCATCTATTTCATAAGCTCTATGAATTTATCCACAGTGATATCTGCATCCTTAAGAATGCTCTTCAAAAGCTTAGGATGCAGTATTTTTTCCGAATGATGTGGGACAGTGACTCTTTTACCATCTTTATTTTTGTATATCTTGTGGCTGCCGCTCTGCCTTACCATAGAAAAACCCTGACTGATCAAAACCTTGATGACCTTGCTCGCAGACACCCTCGGAAGCTTCCCAATCATACCGTCACTTCCAGTGTAGTCAGGCTGACAGACTCAACCGGAGTAAATTCCTCCTTATCCTCTATCCTGTCCTCGATATGAAGGCGGATAGCATCCTTGATATTCTCCATGGCTTCCTCATAACTATCCCCCTGGGAATAACAGCCAGAAAGCTCAGGACAGAATGCAAAATAACCATCAGCATCCTTTTCAACAACTACCGAAACACGGAATTGGCTCATAATTTCACCTTTTACTCTCTACAAATATCCATATCTATTCAAAAATATAAACCTATCTATGACAAAAAACACAGCCGCATTAGGCCAATCACTCATAAAACTCAACATAACATACATCCTCCTAAAAAAAAGAAGTAGACTATCAAACCCTGCGAGCAACTCCTGAACACCCGGCAAGACATCACATTGATAAAAAACACCACAAACCTCCTGTTATACATCAACAACAACCCCACCTACAGGATCTGCCAGACAGGCGGCGAAGACATAACCCCCCTAGCCTACGAAAAGATTAAAGACAACCGCTACGTCATCACCCCGCCGGAAAAAAAGTACATAGTCCTCGCAGACACATACAGCGACTCATGGCCCCTCGGCGCATCAAAGAAACTCGATAACCAGCCCATAAACATCCGGGAATATACAGAAATACAAAAGAAATCCGGCTACGTCATCTCGATAATCACATTCATGTATCTTCTTCTCATTTTGAGAATGCCTCATCATCCATCGAAAGAGGCCAGAAATCGCATCATGGCACACGATGAGGAAAACAGGCTTCAAGGAGGCGAACTTCTCATGCCACAGCAGCAGCAAGTGATGTCTCAGTCGCGATTGGTATTGACACGTCCTTCTCAGAATCTTTGAGATCAAGATGTATTCTGACAAGTATCATGTTCGGCTTATTATATATATATAATAGTATATATAAAACATCCCGGAACACGCCGCATACATCACATCGGCAATCACATACCTATACCTTCTCATGATCTTAAGGCAGCCCCGCGCAGGAACCCGCCCCATGGCCCGCGGCAGAATGCGGACGATTCTGCGCCGGCGTCCCGCGCAGTCTGGGCGCTGCGTGGAACATAAGGAAAATTTCGGCAATGCATCATCCGCATGTTAAGATAAATTGACGGCTGTATAAAAAATTTAACAGAAGCTTTATAAATATGTAAACATAATTTTACATATGTTAAAACTTTTTGACGATTTGGAGCCGTTTTTCACGGACAATTACAGGAGAATCAATGTACGCGAATATGCAAGGATCATGAAAACAACACCCCCGACAGCGTCAAAATTACTTGCATACTACCACGAAGAAGGGCTCCTCAACAAAGAGGAAGACAGGAATTATATATTCTATGCGGCAAACAATGAAAGCTTTATGTTCATACACCTCACCAGGGCATACTGGCATCTTAGACTTGAAAAAGCAGGCATCAAAGACTACCTCGAAAAAGAACTCATATCCCCGCTCGTGATACTCTTTGGCTCCTGCTCCAAGGCAGAGATAAAAAAAGATTCTGACATAGATATTGCGATATTTGCATCATCACAAAAAAACATCAGCTTAGAGATTTTTGAGAAAAAACTTAACAGGAAAATACATCTCTTCCAGTTCAAAAAAAGAGATGATATAGGAAACCCGGAATTACTGAACAACATATTAAACGGCTTCATACTCATGGGAGGATGGTAATATGGACTGGACAGCATGCGTAAATAAATCCCTTGCAAAAAAAGCAAAAACAGATACAAATCTATTGATATCTCTTAAAAAATCATCCGCAAAAAAGCTTGAAAGCGAGAGGCTGCTCGTGCTAAATGACACAACTGCGGCATCAAAAGTAAGCCTCGCTTACGATGCGCTAAGAGAGATACTGGAATCTCTTGCAATAAAAAACGGTTACAAGATATACAACCATGAATGCTACACGGCGTTCCTCAAGGAGATAATGAACGAATCGGCGATTGCAGACAAATATGACAGATTCAGAAAAATAAGAAATGCAATCAACTACTATGGCAAAGACATCACACCAGGCGAGGCAGAACCTGTTCTTGCAGAAATCCGCGAACTTGTTGAAAAAATAAACAGCCTCCTTGTTTAAGATGAACACATAATGTAGTGAATCCACACTCGAACAGAACACGACAGGACTTGGAAAACTCCTTGCCCCGCTCAACATAAAATACATCCTCCTAAAAAAAGAAGCAGACTACGAGCCCTGCAAAAATCTTTTAAACACCCAGGAAGACATCACGCTCATAAAAAACACGACAAACCTCCTGTTGTACATCAACAACAACCCCACCTACAGGATCTACCAGACAGGCGGCGACGACATAACACCCTTAGCCTACGAAAAGATC
This sequence comes from archaeon, assembly GCA_043813875.1. Classification (GTDB taxonomy): domain Archaea; phylum EX4484-52; class EX4484-52; order EX4484-52; family B79-G9; genus B79-G9. The sequence continues at coordinate 9,526 of JBDRKP010000047.1, forward strand.
AGAGACAACCGCTACACCATCACCCCGCCCGAAAAAAGATACATAGTCCAGACAGACACATACGACAACACATGGACACTTGGCGCATCAAAAGACCAGCCGACAAACATCTGGGAATACAGTAGAGACACAGAAATAAAAAAGAGATCCGCATACATCATCTCGATAATGACACTTCAACTCACTGGCAAAGATAGCATGGAAAAACAGCCATATCCCCGCACAAAAATATATCGGTTCTCATCGCAGGCATAGAAATAAAAATAACGCAGTCATATATACTTCCAGGTGGTAACTACGGTGGATATAATAGGGATCACAGACGACCTGTATATAACGCCTGTCGGCGGATTCTACAGCGAGACTGATATTGAGCACCTGGATGGCCTGGCATTTGAAAAGTACCTGACAGACCCATTCACAGGCGAAAAAAAATATGCGGTCATGGTAGCCGCGATGGACGTAGTCGGGATAAACAAGCACATATTAGACTCATTCAATGCTGGCATAAAAGAAGATAACCGTTATATTCTTGAACACGGCATCAGGAAGACACCTCAAAAGACACTTGATCCCGGTGCGATCGTATATGTCCGGGACAACCGTCCATTCTTTTTTAGGAAACCCCTCGAGCTGGTAGAGATATGTCCGGACGCAGCACATTATGATCAGTCATTTTCCGGCGCAATCCTTCCATATAATTACAGTGACCTTTACAAGGTGGACGGCGATATCACAATCAACGCGACATTACCGCATTTGCTGGAGAGATCCGCTGCCAGTCTGCCTCCTCCTTTCAGTGATATCGGCATCAACACACATATCCACAAGCCAGACATCTAGTGACTCAGCAGTTTAATTGACTTACATAATGTTTAGATAACTTTCTATCTGCGTCTTTTCTGGTGAATCTCCAGTCGATTTTCTTTTTTTGTTCGTTTCTCTTATTAGTCCATGCTTCTACCTCTTCAATCAAAAA
>JBDRKP010000048.1:0-10966 GCA_043813875.1 archaeon
AATAATAATAGTTATAATAATAATGTGGTGATAAGAGAGGATGAGAGGAATGAAATAGTGAGATGAAATATTTATATTGAAATGTTAAAAAATAAGCAACATCTGGCTTACAATGGATGTGAAATTAATAGGAATCTAAATTGAAGCGCATAAATAGATTTAATATATAATCGATGTCTAATGCCTTATTTTTGTGGTTTGTATGGTTTTGTGTTTTAAGGGGTTTTTGATATTTTTGAATAAGTGAGAATTTATGTAGAATTGGTGCCTAGAATAGGAATAATAGGAACAGGACTTCTAGTGGAAGGGATTGTTTTTGTAGAAATCAGAGGCAATATGGTTTGGGTTGTGTTTTTTTAATATTTAACATGGTCTGTTGTTGCTCTTTTTGAGTTTTGCCTGTTTGCTTTTTGTTTACTTTTTTTGTGGATTTGTTGTTAACGTGGGTTGCAGTGGAAGTGAGGGTGTCTGTGTTAATTGGAAACCATGAAATCACAGAACTCGACATGCTAAGTTTTTTATTGATTATATATCTTGTATGTTTGTTTTCAGGTTCGTTATCAGTTCGTCTATGGTTTCACATTTTGAGATTATTATGGGTATGCCTTCTACTTTTGCTATCCTTTCTGCGAGCTTGTCCAGTTCTTTCAGGCCGTGAAATATTACTGCGCCTGGCTTTAAGTTTGTCACTTTTATGGCGATGAGAGGGGATCGGCCGCGCTCTACTTTCGTGAATACCAGGGCGCGTTCTGTTGTCATGCCGTATAGTTTTACAAGCTCTTTTGGCGAGAGTTCGATTATTGCTTTTATCGAGTCTATGATCGTGTAGCCGAATATGCTTTTTTTGCTGTCTTCCTGCCCTATGATTATCGTTCCGTTCACATATTTTGCGATGTCTTCTAATGTGTGCGCTTTTGTTGTCTCTCGTATGTCTAATATCGCATCAGATAGTGTTTCTGTGGAGTATATGCTGTTGAATTCTCTTGAGATTATATTGCCTTTTGAGTCGTCGATTTTTAGGAAGGAGTTGACTATCTTTCTTATCATCGCGACTCCAGGGGATTTCCTTCTTCCTGATTCGTAGTCTGATATGACTGAGGGCATCAGGCCCATTTCTGTCGCGAGTTCGCGCTGGGAGATCTTGAAGATGTTGCGCCATTTCTGGATGGCGTCTCCGGGGTTTTGGGTGAGGACTATCTCTCCTGCTATTTTTTTGGCAAGCTTGTCTTTTTCGATGTCGTGCTCTTTGGCTGCCTGCTCTTTTTGGTCCTGCATGTTGTTTGTTATGGCAATCATCATTAAATAGGTTGTGGCTTTTTTGGATATATGTGTTCGATGGTGGTGAATGCGTTAGTTTATTAAAATATTCTGTGATATTAACAATATGTATGACGTGATTATAGTCGGGTCAGGTCCTGCAGGAATAGCGTGCGCGCTCCGATGCAAGGAGCTTAATGTCGAGCCTCTTGTGCTTGAGCAGGGAGTTTTGGCCAATACGCTTGCGGATTATCATCTCGGTAAAAAGATGTTTGGTGTTGTCGGTTTTTTCCAGGCGGATCCTCATGAGCTTATCGATTTCTATAGGAAGGATTTTAAGATGGCCAAGGTTGATGTGAGGGAGCATCATAAAGTGACGTCTATAAAGAAGAAGGCTGGGTTTTTTGAGGTCGCTGCCAACGATGAGGTGTTTAAGGCGAAGGCTGTTGTTGTCGCTGTCGGCGTGCAGGGCATCCCCCAGACAATAGGTGTTCCTGGCGAGGATAAGAAGCATGTTTATTATAAGCTAGAGGATCCTGCTAAATATGCCGGCCGGAATGTCGTAGTTGTCGGTGGCGGTGATGTTGCTATTGAGGCGGCTATTGCTCTTTGTGAGGCAGGGGCGAATGTTGTTCTTTCTTACAGGCGTCCTCTGTTTTTCCGTGTGAAGGAGCTTAATCTGAAGATGCTCGGTGAAAGCAAGGTGGATGTGAGGTTTTCGACTAATGTAACTCTAATCAAGAACAAGAGCGTGATGCTAAGGCATCCTACCGATTCTCTTGAGGAGGTCAAGGCGGATGATGTGTTTATTTTTGTCGGCAATTTGAGGAATGTCGAGTTCTTCCGTGAGATTGGTCTTGATTTTGATGAGAAGGGCAATATCGTGTATGATGATGAGACGTTTGAGACGACTGTCAAGGGGCTTTTTGTTGCCGGCGATATAACCAAGGATAAGTTCAAGCTCATCGTGCCTGCCATGTATCATGGTATGAAGGCGGCTTCTTATGTCCTTTCTTATAAGGTCAGAAATAAGTGAGTGTTAGCCGTTGGTTGTTGTCGAATCTGTCATTTGTGATGTGATTTATTCCTTCAGTGCTTATTTGGTATAATTCTATTTGTCTTTCAGAATCAGGGTCATTTTCATATGTTTTACCTACAAGACCATTATTTTCTAATATTCGCAGTGCAATTTGTAAACTTAGTGGGTTTTGAGACTCACGATATGAATCATTATTTTCTATCAGGTAATTATGTATAGCACTATTATTTGCTTTAATTTGCATAGGATTTTCATCGGTCCCTTCTCCTATATAGAGATATTTTAGGATGGCAGGACATAGAGAGCAATTATTGAGGCCCACACGGGTTGCTAATCCATTTAGTAATAATTCGGTGTTATCCATAGTGCTACTTTATGCTAGTAATTATTAAATGTCTTTTCCTATTAGATTGTGTTTTGGAATTGTGTTATTTTGCTATTGTTTTTTCCGTAAGGTTTATAATATTATGGGGGTATTCTTCAGGTATTATCATGAGATTATCTTCGTGTTTTTGTGAGGGTAATGGATGATAGTAATGATAGTTTCAGGGTGATATGAAATGCCAAAAGTCTGTGTCGAGATTCCGCAGGATATTGTTGATGATGTGCGCGAGCATGTGGGGGATGATAAGAAGTTTGTTAATTTTTCGGATGCTGTCAGGACTGCTTTGCGCAAGATGCTTGACCAGCTCGATGAGGTTGACCAGAGGCATGGAAGGCGAAAGGGGGAATAATATATGATTTCTGTATCGTGGGATGAGTTTTTTGAGCTCTCACAAAAACTTGCAAAAAAAGTGCAGAAGAAGCGCTTTGATTCTGTTGTCTGTATCAACAGGGGCGGGCTTGTTGTCGGGAGGATGCTTTCTGATGCTTTGGGACTTCCTTTAGGTGTCGTCAGCGCGAAGGCTTATGATGTCGGAAGGGCTGAGCAGCGCAAGGACGTGGTCGTTGATCGGAAGATATCTATTGTTGGCGATACGGGAAAGACGGTTTTGCTTGTGGATGATATCGCGGATAATGGGGCCACTTTTTTTGCTGTCAAATCTTTTCTTGAGCATGATCTAGGGCTAACTGTTAACACGGCGACACTTTTTAGGAAGAAGGGTTGCTTATTTGATGTTGATTTTTTTGTGTCTGATGGCGTCGGCGACTGGATCGTCATGCCTTACGAGGCCAATGAGTTCAAGGGGAGTGGTAAGTGATGAAAGAGATGAGATTGTGCCGCGAGTTTTATTTTGATGCTGCGCATCGGCTGCCGGATTATGACGGAAAGTGCGCGAACCTGCACGGGCATACTTACAAGCTTGAGGTTGTGGTTTCTGGCAATGTGAAGAAGAAGAGCGGGATGGTTGTTGATTTTTGCGATATCAAGAAGGCTGTCAATGAGGCGGTTATCGAGAGACTTGATCATGCGAATCTGAATGATATTTTTTCAAATCCTACTGCTGAGAATATGGCGGTGTGGATCTTTGATGAGATCAGGAAGAAGTTGCCCGAGCTTTTCAGTGTGAAGCTCTGGGAGGGGCAGCATTCATGGGTGGAGTATCATGGTGAAGGTCGTTGAGGTTTTTGGTTCCATCCAGGGCGAAGGGATTCTTACAGGCGTCCCTACTACATTTGTGAGGCTTCTGGGCTGCAATCTGTCGTGCCGGTGGTGCGATACGAAGTATGCGAAGGAGGGGGATGGGAAAGAGATGAGCCCTCAGGAGATTTTGGGCAAGGTTAAGGGCGAGCATGTGTGCATAACTGGCGGCGAGCCGCTCATGCAGGATGTTTATGAGCTGTGCAGGCTGCTTTTTGATAACGGGAAGAAGGTGACTGTCGAGACTAATTGCACTGTCTATGACAAGAGGCTTTCTGAGTATGTTTTTCTTTATTCTGTGTCGCCGAAGCTTTCAGCCAGCGGCGAGCGATATGATGAGCGCGTACTTCGGAAGTATCTAAATCTAGATAATGTCCAGATCAAGTTTGTTGTGTGCGATGATGATGATTTTCTTGAGGCCAGGGGGATTCTTGAAAAGTACCGGAAATCTGTAAGAGATAAGGTCATTCTCCAGCCGGATGGGATGTGTCCTCTAAATGAGTATCTTAAGAGGCTTTCGTGGCTTGTGGGGAAGGTGCTAACAGATGATGTGATGCTAAAGAATAATGTGCGCGTGCTGCCGCAATTGCATAAGGTCATCTGGGGAAATAAGCGGGGTGTGTGATGATGATGAAATGTGTCGTGCTTCTTTCCGGCGGGCTTGATTCTACCACCTGTCTTGCTATCGCGAAGAACGAGGGTTATGAGGTGTATGCGCTGAGTTTTGATTACGGGCAGAGGCATCGTGTCGAGGTGGATGCAGCGAGGGCTGTCGCAGAGAAGGTGGGTGTCGCAGAGCACAAGGTGCTTTCTATTGATTTGAGGCAGATCGGGGGTTCTGCGCTTACTGATGATATCGAGGTTCCTAAGGGGCGCTCTATTGATGATGAGATACCTGTGACTTATGTGCCTTTCAGGAATGCCATCCTTCTTTCGTTTGCGACTGCGTGGGCGGAGGTTGTCGGTGCCCGCGCTGTTTTTGCGGGGATGAATGCTATTGATTATTCCGGGTATCCGGATTGCCGGGGGGAGTTTCTTTCTGCTTTCGAGAAGGCGATGAATCTTGGGACGAAGAAGGGCGGTTTTCGGATTGTTGCGCCGCTTCTTAAGCTGACCAAGAAGGAGATTGTCCTGAGGGCGATCCATGAGGGGGCGCCGATCGAGCTTACGCATAGTTGCTATTCGCCTGTCGACGGGATGGCGTGCGGTGAGTGCGATTCGTGCCAGCTGCGGCTGAAGGGATTCAGGGAGGCGGGAATAAAGGATCCGGTGAGGTATCATGATTGATGTGCAGAGATCGGGTGATGAGCGAAATGTGGAGCTTGATAAGGTAGGGGTGAGGGATGTCGGTATCCCGCTGAAGATAAAGGATATGTCGCGGAAGTTCCAGCATGTCTCTAGCAAGGTCGATTGTTTTGTCAATCTGCCGCATGATTTTCGGGGGACGCATATGTCTCGTTTTATCGAGGTGCTGAATAAGCACAGGGCGCGCGTGTTTAATTCGGATGTGGTGCGCGGGGTCCTTTCTGAATTGAAGGAGAAGCTTGATGCGGATTCGGCGCATATTGTCGTCAGGTTCCCTTATTTTGTCGAGAAGACTTCGCCTGTTTCTTCGAAGAAAAGTGTGATGGAATATGAGTGCGCATTTTTCGGGGATTTTTGTGAGAGTTTCTCGTTCATGATCGAGGTGAAGGTTCCTGTGGCGACGCTTTGCCCGTGCTCGAAGGAGATATCAGATTTCGGTGCGCATAACCAGAGGGGGATTGTGACTGTGCTTGCGCGATGCTCAAAGTTCGTGTGGATCGAGGAGATCATCAGGATGGCTGAAGAATCGGCTAGCAGTGAGGTGTTTTCTTTGCTCAAGAGGTCTGATGAGAAGTTCGTTACCGAGAGGATGTATGATAAGCCGATGTTTGTCGAGGATGTGGTGAGGGAGGTAGTTCTTCGGCTCCGCAGGGATAAAAGGGTTTCGGGGTTCCGGGTGGAGTGTGAGAATTTCGAGTCGATTCATGCGCATAATGCGTATGCGTTGGTTGATAGGCTGTGAGTTCCGGTTCTTTGGAAGCGATATCCTTTTTAAGGTTTGTGTCTACTTATTTAATTGATTTTAGTGCAGGGGTCGCCCAGCTGGTCAATCTTATAGAAGCATGGCTTGCTATGCTTTTTTTGTGACTAGAGGCGCCGGACTCAAGAATACGTCAATGGCAACTTTTTGAGTGCTGAGCGCGCGTTGCGCGTGATGATTTTAAGAAATCCGGTCTCGTAGGAGTTCAAGGGTTCGAATGCGGCTGATGCATTTGTTTTTGTGTCGCCTGAATTGCCGAAAATCCCTTCCCCTGCACCACAACTTTCAGAAAGGTTGATCATCAGAGCGACCATAAAGCTTCGCTTCAACCTTCTAAAAGGTTGATCATTAGGTGTGTTTCGCTTTCGCTCAAGCACACTATTATTCTATATGGATAGCTTCGCTTTAGGTCACTTATTTGCTTTGTTCATACACATTGTTTTTTTGTTTTTTTGAGATTATGGATGTCTGGGTTTTTTGCTTTTTGAAAGTATCTGGTCATGTGACACAGTTTGCTTTCCGTGATTCTTTGGACTCTTTCCTATCTGTTGAAATTATATATATTATCGCGGATGTAGTAATATCATGGATCTTTTTCAGAGATTGCGGAACCTGTCTGTTGGTGAGACATCTTACAAGCACAGGAAGAAGGATAATGTGCATCTTTTCGGCGGGGTTGCGGGTATTGTTTCTATCATATCGGGGATTGTCATGTATGTCATGGTATCGCCTCTTGCTGTGGCTGAGCATATCAAGGTGCTCGGGCTTGTGTGGGTTGTTTTCGGGCTGCTTGCTTTTTATGCGCTGTATGTCTTTGAGTACGTGGATCGGAGGAGAGGCGGCAGGATTCTTGCGGCTCTAGGGGTTATTGGTATGCTTGTTGGTGTCGGTTTTTTTCTCGGGGCTTTGATGATGGCGTTTTCAGGGATTCTTGCGATTAGATATTCTGTGCGCAGGATTGGGCAGAAGATGTTTTAGGTGCTGTGTGAGATATCTATTTAGATTTGCGTACCTTTCTTGTTTGTATGAGATGTGTCGTGTGCGGGGTCGGAAACAGGTTGCGCGGTGATGATGCTGTCGGGCCGATTGTGGTCGACAGGTTGCGGGAGAAGTATGTTGATAGGGAGGATATGCTTTTTCTTGACTGCGGGGGGGCGCCGGAGAATTTCCTTTCGAAGATATGTGATTTTCACGCGGAAAAGGTGATTATTGTTGATGCTGTGACTCTTTTAGGGAGGCCGGGTGCTGTCGAGATGCTTGATGTTGATAGGATCAGGGGGATCCTATATTCTACACATCAGTTGCCTTTGTCGCTCTTTATCGGGTATCTGCAGAAAAACAGGGGTTGTGATGTTGTTTTTGTCGGCGTGCAGCCGAAGGATACAGGATTCGGAGAGAAGCTGAGTGATGAGTGCAGGATTGCGATTGGTGAGGCGGTCGGGGTTGTTTTGAAGGCTATTTTGTAGAATCAGTCTTGTTATTAATGGCGTTAACTGTAATATCTGATAATATCAGTTATTAAATTTATTTTTGCATATTTTGTGCATGGATGTATCAACTGTTTTTTTCCTTGTGGGCAGCATAATATTCATCGGGTTTTTAGGTACTTTGTTTTTCCAGCGAACGAAGGTTCCTGATGTGCTTTTGCTTATGGTTCTTGGAATGTTCATCGGCCCTGTCTTTCATATTATCGAGCCGACATCGCTTGAGAGCCTGTCGACGTATTTTGCGGCGCTTGCGTTGATCATACTTCTTTTCGAGGGTGGGCTCGGGCTGAATATATTCAAGGTCATCAGGGAAATCCCGAAAGCGACTGGTTTTACTGTGCTGATTTTCCTGTTCACGATCCTGATTACGGGCGCCCTTATGTCTGTGTTTTTTCAATGGAGTGTCTATCAGGGGATTCTTCTCGGGGCGGTTATAGGCGGCTCCAGCTCTGCGATTGTCATCGGCATATTGAATAAGATCAAGACTGCTGATAGCGTGAAGACTTTGCTCACTTTAGAGTCTACTCTTACGGATGTGCTGTGCATTGTCGTTTCGATATCTATGATCCAGGTCATCCTTTCGAGCTCATTAAATTTTGCTGTCATCGGGAACAGTCTGCTTGGGGCGTTTTCAATAGCTGCCGTGGTTGCTGTTGCTTTCGGGATGGTGTGGCTTCAGTTCCTTAAGAATTTCGGGGGGTTTGAGTACGGCTATCTTCTGACTCTTGCTGTCACATTCCTGTTGTATGCGTTTGTCGAATCGATAAAGGCAAATGGCGCTGTGGCGGCGCTTGTTTTCGGGCTTATGCTTGCCAATGCGAAGGATATAGCGCTCATGTTGCGCCTCAAGGGCGATTATACTGTCAATCGCGATATCATCCGGTTCCATAAGGAGATATCTTTTTTTGTCAGGACATTTTTCTTTGTCTTTATCGGGATTGCCATTGATATCAAATCGATATTGGACGTCACGTTTGTCGTCATGGGAGTTTCCGTGGTCGTCGGTCTTGTTGGAGCGAGGCGTCTTGGAGTGTATATGTATGGCATGTTTTCTGAGAATGTGTCCAAGTTTTCGCCTGTTCTAAATGCAATGATGCCGCGGGGGCTTGCAGCGGCTGTTCTTGCCTCTATCCCGATGTCAAGCGGTATTGAAATAAGCGGGTTTGTGGAGATTGTATTTTTTGTGATCATCGCGACGAATCTCATCACTACAGTGTCGGTTTATCGCTCGCAGGCGAGTGTTCCTGAGAAGAGCGAAAAGAGCAAGTGATGATATATCTTTCTCTACCTTAAAAAGATGTGAATGTAATTAATGGATTATGGATATCTTGTCTGGATTCGGCGGGCTGGGGCTTGGGTTTGTCGGCGCGGTCCTCATCATTCTGATTTCGGCGCTGCCGCTTTATTTTGCCGTGAAGCTTCTTGGCGGTGAGGCAACTATTTTCAAGGTCCTTATGGTGAATCTTATTGCCGCAATTGTCGGCGCTGTTTTCAAGCTGCCTTTGATTGGTTTTCTGTTGCTTTTGTTTATCTATAAAGAAGTGTTCAAACTCTCCTGGTTTGGTGCTTTTGCGGCATGGATTTTGCAGTTCGTGGTTGCGGCTGTGCTGGTCGCGGGGGCGGTTATTCTTGGTATCGGGCTTATCGCGCTTTAGCTTTTGATGCCTGAAGAATGTGGATGTGCTTATTTCTTTTGGAGTTTTGCTGGAAGAAATGAGTTAATTATTCGATGTGGTCCAGTTCGTCTTTTAAGCGCTCCAAGGTCTTGTGGAGGTTGGATACGTCGCTTGAGAGGCCGAGGTCTATTCCTTCGTCCGGGATATCGAGGCCGTCCGGGACGCTGAGCTTCTCTTCTACGTCTATTAGTTTTGTGTCGAGTTCGTTGAGATGGATTTCAAGTCTTTCAATGGCTTCTGCTTTCAGTTTTTCTGCTTTTCCCAGAAGCGATATGGTGTCTGCAATTGATTTGATGTCGATTTTTGCGTCTGTCAACTCTTTTGCAACTTCCGTGTGCTCGTCAATCTTGACGAAGAGCTCTGTCTCTACCTGGGTTTTTTGTTTGTGGGCAGGCTCTTTTTTTTGCGGCTCCAGCGGCTCAATGATGTTGTTTAAAGGAGGCTTTTCTTTTGGAGCGTTGACTGGCGTGGGCATGATCTTTTCTGTGTCCTGTGGCGCATTTTTCGGTATGTTGCTGTTCTGGTAGTCAGTATTGCCTGTAGTTCCGAGCCCTACGACTCCTCTTAGTCTGTTTATGTCACTTTCGGTCAATCTTTCAGAAGGCATTTTAAATTATTGGCGTTTAATGTTTATAAACGTTTGATATGAGTTTGTGGATATTTCTGGTTTATGGTTGGAATTGTTTCTTGGAATATGCATGAATATAGTAAAAGTCATAACTATTTAGACTACATGACTTTTCCATATAGTTAACGCCTCTTGGTTTATTGGTTATGTTTGTCCAGTTAGTAACGGCGTGAACTATAATTAAAATGTGCGTTGTGGTCATGTTGTCCTATAAAAGGTTTTCGATGATATGAAAAAATCATGAGTGCCCTCACCGGGAATTTCGAACATCCACAAAAAGCGAAAGCAAGAATTGTGTATTGTATTTCGAACCCGGGCCACAGCCTCCGCAGGGCCGTATCTTATCCACTAGACTATGAGGGCATGAATGGAACTGTATTGCGAAAGTTTATAAAACTTTACAGGATATATTTAGTTGTTTCTGGACTTTTCTGGACTTTAAATAGTGAATTGTTTAATAATAAATAATAATAAGCAATAATAAGCAAACGGTGAAAGATATGAATGAAATGTCATGTAATGGTTGCGGCGCCAGTATTACGCCGGGTGAGCATTCTGTAAAATTCAAGTGCCCTGGTTGCGGCGAAGATGTCGTCCGATGCAGCAAATGCAAGGTGACGTCGAATAAGTACACATGTTCTAAATGCGGTTTTGTAGGTCCGTAAAATATCTGAAAGGTGGATTGTCATGGGAAGGAATGTGCTTGCGACTTTTAGGGTCATGCCTGAATCGGTGGATATAGATCTGAAAGGGATTGCATCGAAGATAAGAGAACTTGATATCGGTGATATTAAAGATATAAAGGAAGAGCCGATTGCGTTCGGCCTTAAACAGCTCATCGTTCTTGTGCTGATACCTGATGAGGGCGGGCTGATCGAGAAGATCGAGGAGAAACTCCATACGATAGATGGTGTGGATGATGCAGAGAATACGGGCTGTACGCTTATTTAGTTCTTTTTTTGACTTTTTGCTTGTTACTTGTTATTCTGTCTTTTGCATGCGTCTTTGATTTATTTTTATATTTCTGTATGTATACATTAGTGGTATGTATCTTGTCTTTTTTAGATATTTTAGTTCGGGCCGGTGTGTTTATGGGTGTCAAGATTTCTGATATTGTACCCCGGAGGGAGCTTTCGCTTTCGGAAATCAGGGGCAAGACGCTTGCTGTGGATGCGCTCAACACGTTGTATCAGTTCCTTTCGATCATCAGGCAGTATGACGGCACGCCGCTC
>JBDRKP010000049.1:0-16437 GCA_043813875.1 archaeon
ATCATTGATCGCATGAGCGGGTACAAGGGACAGATTATCTGAATCAGATAGCCACACATGTGTGGTGTTGTGATAAACGTATACTTCCCTTGTATAATTGAAAGCAGGGAAATTCTCAGCAAACCACCAGTTTTCATGCTGTAGCTTTTCTATTAAATTCCTTACATAGCCGTGGTATGCTGTCGAATAAGTTGCATGGTCTGGCGGCGGTGTCAGTACATATCCTATGCAGCCATCCTGATTGCATTCTTTTTCACCGCATATTCCGTCGCTGTTTTTGACTGCAAAGGTGTTTTCTCCCTGGGAAGAGTTACCTATTGATACTATAATCCAGTTTTTATTGTCGAAATTGAATGTGTCATTGACAGCCAGACTATTCGTCAATTCGCAGGTCACATTGCTGTTGCAATTTGTGTTGTAGGCAAGATGTGTTGAATTGGAAGCAAATGCAATGCCTGTCTGGGAATCCTGACACAATCCCTGCTGCCATTCTCCACGGGCTGTCACGCAATATACTCCAAATGCGTCTGCATGATAAATACTGCCTGTCGTGACATTTACCTGGCCGTAGCAATATGTCACATTCGTGGTACTATTAAAGAATGGACAATTCGGTTCCATCCAAAGTTGATTGTCACAGTTATCCCGGTCATTTCTTAGTTCCAGTTCTCTCTTGTTTGTGTCCTGATCATTGAACCCATTGAACCAAATCTCTTTTATGTTAGGGATTGAGACAATTATGCCTCTTGTCTCGAAAAAGATTGAAGACTGTTTTTTGTTTCCATTTATATCAACGATGTCCATTTCCATATTATATTTGCCTTTACCCTGAAGAATCATTGAAAGGTTCGCTGTCAGTGTACACTCGTTGCCTGCGCAGTTGACGGTTGTTGAATTTATCGGTGGCTTTATGGCCCGCATGGTCTTCTCATCCCAGAATGTCCTGATTTTTGTTGTGTTTTCGGTTAAATTAACAGGATTTGGAGGGTCACTAAAGTCATATGCCGTAATGTTTATTTCCACAACCTGTGTCGGAGAGAACGTCGTGAACCATTCTTCATCGCCGCCGTTGTGGGTCATATCAACCCGGAACTTAGATACATCGAACCACATGTCTCCTATGTCTGAATCCCCGTCTGTTGTAGTTACTTTGATGTTGGTCATGTATTCTCCTGTCTTATTCACAAGCAAGGTCAGATTTATTACCTGTATCTCTTTTTTATCACCTTCGGGTCCTTCCCATGGCATTGTAACAAACTTCAGAGTTTTAGTATATGTGTAGTCGGTACCATATTTCAGGGTAATTGGAGGGCCGTTATACCTCATCATGCTCATGCTTTCAAGAGATATATCTGAAAGATTAAGTGGCTGCGGTCCGTTTTCGCCTTTGTTCTTCGGGTCAAATGCCATTACAGTGAAAAGGACATTATCTCCCACACCGTATGTGTTTCCTTTTTCCCAACCAGCAGTAAGAGTTCCTTCGTCATCCGCTTCTATAGTCATGACATCAACCCAGAAATTCCTTATCTCAAACCATGCCCATCCGAAGTAAGTGTCACTTGTCACAGGATCAGTAAGAACCAGATCAACATGGTACCATCCAGTGGGTAGGTTCAGAGGATTGATTGTGAGATTTGCTGTGGAACTCCGTATGCTTGTTGCACTTACATTGTAATCTGTTTCCTTTTCCATCTTCTTCATCAATTGTTCGTTCCATAGTTCGTCGACGTTGACTTCCAGGCCATCGCAGTCCGGCAGGCCGTCATTATCATTATCACTGCATGTGAGTCCGCTCTTACCTAAATCCATCATGCTCCCTTTTTCGATGTCAACGACATTGACAGTCAGGGTTATGGGCTCCCCGTGCGCTGTAATACACGCCTTTCCCGGCTCGCAACCCTGTGGATTGCCCCATATCATATACTTCTTAAGCATGAAGAACCCGTTGCCGACACCGTATTCCTCAACACCGCCGACTTTTGCCTTGAACTTGAACTTGAACATGAAGAAGCCTTCTGCTTCAGGAGACATGAACGTAATGGTTCCATTTGCAGCAGCAGCATTAGGAACGTAACTTTCATCAGCAAACACATCCTCGAACGCAGGCCAGACCTTGTACATCTCAATAATCTTCGCATCAGTTATATTCCCTGCCGGAACATCGGCCCTAGTAAGGAGGTCAGTAACCTTTATCTTGATCTTTATCGAGGAATTTGGCTCATAAAACCAGAAATCATCACCCTTGAAATCAACAGGGTTCGCCGCAGCATAAAGCTTCTGGAGCGAGAAAGTTGAAACCGCTTCCTTATCGCCTTGAGGATGCTTGAGTCTCACCATTGCCTTATAGACGCCGGCCTTATCGGGCGCCTCAAAAATAACCATGCACTGGCTTAACATTTCATCCTCAGGGCCTTCATCATCTGAAACTGCGAGAAGTTCAACAGCGCTCGAAAGATTCATTATCTTAAGATTGATTAGAGAAAGATTAAGCTCCACCCCTTTTTCATCCGTCACACTGACAAGCTTCACCCTAGTCTCGCACTCATCAGCACCAGTGGACTTATTATCAATATCAATCAGCCCCATAGATTCGGGACCCGCTTCCATTATACTTCCTGAAGAGAAATCCGACAACATCACCATAATAGATACATTTGCCCCGGGCGCAAAAGAATCCACCATCGCCTCAGGTCCTTCAGCTTCTTCTATGAACAGCGGATTGATAGCCATAAGTTCCAGTTTCACTGACTCTGTCTCAAAGCCCGTCAAAAACTGCTGGGTATCTCCCCCGTACTGTGCAGCTATTGTCACCTTATATTTCCCGGTTGAAATCTCAGCACCCAGATCAACCTCTTTTACATAACCATTGGTATTATTATCAAAACTCAACGTGCCAAGGTTCACAGTGGTCCCGATCGGATTGACAATATGTGCCGACACAACAGCATTTTTTATAACAGCTCCACTAACATCCTTGACTCTAGCAACAACCTTGATCTTCGATTTCCCTGAGAAACTAAACATAGGATTGCCGGCAAGATCCGTCGTCTCACCCACCAGCCTGAACGATTCAACAGTGAATACTTCAGTTGGCTTATCATTTATTTTTATAAAGTAAGCACCAACAATCGAAGGCGCAGTAAAGTTGACAGCGACATAGCCATCTGTATTTGTCTGGCTCGTCATCGAACTCACTTCTTTGTCATCCTTGTCAACCACTGAAACATTTACCTGTTTACCGGACACGAGATGCGTCTCATTTTTCACCCATATCAACAGGTCAACAGTATCAGAAGCAGAATACGAAGCACCCTCTATAGACGGCGCAAGAAGAACCTTGTTGCCGGTCGAAAACTCAATCTCGGCTATAGTATAATTAACATCGATTGCTACATTCTCCCCGACATGCCTTGATTTCCATATATCTGAAAAAGTGCCATTATCATCTATATAGACCATATCATAGGTGCCATTCTCTTTCTCATCAACAAGGACAAAAGAATAATTCTTGCCATCACCCGTTAGATTAGAGATATTGCCATAATGCAAAACCCCTGAAATGGACTGATTAAATATTTCAGAAAAGTCACAGCCGTAATTACTGACACCAGTCACCTCATATGTAGTGTTCACCAGTTTTACATCAGGACCGCTGATAATATGAGCATTAAAGGAAAGAAACTCTGAAAGAACACTAAAACTGGAGCTGACTTCCGCGCTACCGTCACCTGCAGTAAAATAATAATCCCCTGGAGTGTAATTCCCTGTTATAGGAATCGAGAACGAAAAATAATTAGGATCTTCACCTGTAGTATTCACAACAGAAGAACCCATAAGATCATCCGTTGAATTATAGACCTTAATTGTCACATTCACAACACCGGAATCGGCGATTCCGTCCCCGCCAAGAGAATCACCGGCAACGTAATCCATTTTCTCAGTGCTGACCATAAGAGCCATACTTTCAGGCACAAAAACACACAATAAAAAAACAGCAATAACAAAAACTTTATCAAACCTCATGACAACCAACCTCTTTCCCATTATCTCTCCAGCACATCGGCAATCATTCCACTAAAGAACCAAATAGCCGACTTAAAGCATATATTGCATACATAATTCAAAATCTGCGATGTTTACGGTTAACTGTAAACATATAACCTAATTAGCACATAGAGCATATATATGTGTTTCGGAACCACCACAAAGAAACAACATCAAAACAAGCATACAGGTAACAGATCCAATGCAGGCAGCAAGAAACACAATTGCAATTAGCACTTACATATTGATTTAATAAAATTATGCGCCATTATTATAGTTTACAAGGAGAGTGCCCACATTGAAATCCACAAGTTACGCTGATTCGGGAGTCGACATCAAAAAAGAGGAAAAGGCAGTAGAATCGATAATATCTGTCATCTCATCTACATTCTCAAACAGGGCTGGAAAGACGGGCGAAGTCAGATCATCCATCGGACATTTTGCGAACTTCATCGAGGTGGGCGACAGATACCTGGTACTGGCAACAGACGGGGTCGGAACGAAGGTTCTCATCGCCCAGATGGCAAAGAAGTTCGATACAGTCGGCATCGACATGATTGCGATGAACGTGAATGACGTCATCTGCGTCGGAGCAGAGCCGATCGCATTAGTGGACTACCTGGCAGTCGAAAACATAGACAATGACATGGCAATCGACCTCGCAAAAGGCATGAGGGACGGTGCTAACGATGCAGGGATAGCCATCATCGGCGGCGAGACAGCATCCCTGAAAGGTGTTATCACAGGTATTGATGGCATGGGCTTTGACCTTGCGGGAACTTGCCTTGGGGTTGTCGGGAAAGACAGGACAGTCCTCGGCGACAGGATACAGGCAGGCGACAAGGTCATCGGCATCGCATCATCGGGCCTTCACAGCAACGGGTTCTCGCTTGCAAGAAATGTCATGCTGAAAAAATATGGTATTTCTGATAAGCTGCCATGGGGCAAAAGCGTAAAAGATGAGCTTCTGACCCCGACAAAAATCTACGTCAAGCCGATCCTTGACATGTTATCAAAGCACTTTGATCAAGTCACAGGCCTGTGCCATATCACTGGAGGAGGCTTGCTGAACCTGAAGCGCCTGAATAAGAATATAGGTTTCAGCCTGACAGATTTGATAAATCCCCTGCCGATATTTACTGAAATAAAGAGGCTTGGCAACATAACTGATGAAGAGATGTATGAGACTTTCAACATGGGTATGGGATTCGTTGTCATCTCCAGGCCGAAAGCGGCAGACAGCATAATCGGTATGTTGAATAAATGGGGGCTCTCATGCAAAGTCGTGGGGGAAGTGACAGGAAATAAAGGCATAATCGATGTGCCAAAACTTAATTTAAAGTTATAAAGTTATAAACCGTTTTTTCTCCACCAAAAAGATATTTTTCATCACCCCATCCCTTGATAGCCATTCCAGCCAATGCCCTTCAGTTCGTCGTATCTCGTCAATCCTTGGAGCGTTATGTTTATATAAAGCCACTGAGATAAGCTCCTATCTCTTTCTTATTGCTCCAGCCTCGCGATACAGCGCAATTATCCTTTCTGCTTCTTCTTTCAGTTCTTCGTTATTGTTTTTTTTTGAGCATGGTTCGAAATCGGTTGAAGATAGCGTTGATATCGCACGCACGTAACCAGCCACTTCACTGCAAATATTTTCTAGATCTTCTACATCCTGTTGATTCCCTGATTTGCCTGAAGGGGACCCTCCAATCGAACCTATTTTTTGACTAACCAGCGCATCCAGCGCTACGACCGTTTCCATTGCGTATCTTACATCTTCTTGATTCAGATATTTTGTGTGACCTTCGCTGAATTTTCTCAGTTTATATGTGAACAGACAGCAATAGTCCTGAAGATACGGCTTTTTTGAATTTAAAGAGTATTCTTCTGCCTGCTCATGATAGTATTTGTTAAGACCCTCAACACCCAGCTCCTCAAGCGGCAGAACCGGTACTTTTTTGCCGACAAGTTCAAAGCCATAT
Source organism: archaeon (assembly GCA_043813875.1). Taxonomy (GTDB): domain Archaea; phylum EX4484-52; class EX4484-52; order EX4484-52; family B79-G9; genus B79-G9. Next base: position 6,027 of record JBDRKP010000049.1, read on the forward strand.
TTAGCATTCCTGGCCAGTCCCTTTAGTATCTCCAGTTTTTCCTTGGGCGATCGTTTGGGTAACTTTATCATCTTTACCATCCATCTATCGGCAGTAACATATGCTGTTCTTCAAGCCTTTATAGGAAGCTTTACGGCCATACCTGCATAGCCGTCTATGACTCTTATGCGGTCTTCCAAATCCTCAATGTTTGTGGTGTCTCGTCCTTTGAAATCCACAGGAAGTCCAACAGAGTACATTGGACAGATATTTTTATAAAGTATTTAGCAGGTTTTGTCCTTCTATCCCTTCTTTCAATTATAGATTGTCTATTTTCATCCCAGTCTGCCCTCCTGCAAACGCATTATTTTCTTCCATCATCCTCTTCATTTTGTCTTTCACGCTTTCGATTGCTTGTTCTTTGCATCATCAATTTAGCAGAGCCAACACTTGATGCTATTTTTTACGAAAAGGAAGTGTTACAATTCAGAGTTTACTTTACACAGCAGTAAACTATATAATATCAATTTCTAAAGAATTACTATGAACACACAGATAATCGTAATGGATTTCGGCTCGCAATATGCTCATCTCATATCTAGAAGAGTGCGCGACCTCGGTGTCTTTTCTGAAGTAGTCCCAAACGACCTCTCAGCAGGCGAGATCAAAAAGAATTATCCTGACATCAAAGGCATAATCCTCTCAGGCGGCCCTGACGACGTCGTCAAAAAAGACGCCCCGCAATGCGACAAGTTGATATTCGATTCAGGCATACCTGTACTTGGCCTCTGCTACGGCCATCACATAATCGGGCACTATCTCGGCGGAAAAGTCGGGCTTGGAAAAGGCAGGGAGTACGGCATAACCAAGCTCAACGTGATCAAAGAAGACAAAATCCTCAGAGGCTTCGGCCAAACCGAAGAAGTCTGGATGAATCACGGCAACTCTGTCATCAAAACACCAAAAGGATTTGAGATTATCGCAAAGACAGACAACTGCACGGCAGTCATAGCGGACACTGGAAAAAACATATACGGCGTCCAGTTCCATCCCGAAGTCACACACACACAAAAAGGAAAACAGCTGCTTAGCAACTTCACATTCGACATATGTTCCGCAAAAAAAGACTGGAGCATGGAGCACTTCATCGAGAGAGAAATAGATAACATCAAGAAGCAGGTCGGAAACAGACGAGCAATAATCGGTCTTTCAGGCGGCGTCGATTCGTCGGTCGCGGCTGTTCTCATGAGCAAGGCGATAGGAAAGAACCTGATGGCAGTCTTCGTAGACACCGGCTTCATGCGCCTTGGCGAGCCTGAATTCATCAAAGAGACATTCGGGAAGTGGGACATGAAACTAAGGATGATTGATGCAAAGAAGAGATTCTATGCTGAACTGAAAGGGGTAACAGACCCCGAACAGAAAAGAAAGATCATAGGCAGGTTATTCATAGAGACATTTGACAGGGCCGCAATAGATGAGAAGGCAGAAATCCTCGTCCAGGGCACGATATATCCCGACAGGATCGAGAGCGGGACAAGCAAGAACGCATCTGTCATAAAATCGCACCACAATGTCGGCGGCCTGCCAAAAGAGATGAAACTGGAACTATGCGAGCCGCTGCGCGATCTCTATAAAGACGAGGTAAGAGCTGTCGCAAAAAAGCTCAACCTCCCGGAAGAGCTTGCTTTGAGACACCCTTTCCCGGGACCGGGACTGGCGATAAGGATAATCGGTGAATGCACAGAAAAAAATGTAAAGATTGTGCAGGCTGCTAATCACATAGTCCTCGATGAGCTGAAAAAAGCAGGCGAGTACGACAATGTCTGGCAGGCATTCGCAGTGGTCCTGCCAATAAAATCAGTAGGCGTACAGGGAGACGCAAGAAGCTACAAGCAGGTTGTCGCGATACGCTTCGTCAATTCGATAGATGCCATGAGCGCAAGCTTCTCAAAAGTCCCATATGAACTTCTGGAGAAGATATCGACGAGAATAACCAACGAGATAAAAGAAGTGAACCGCGTAGTCTACGATATAACGAACAAGCCGCCTGGGACTATTGAATGGGAATAGGATTAGACATTATACATAGGATAGGTTTCATGGGTTTTATGTACTGATTCTGAATTTGTTATTGGCTGTGCAAAGATATCCTCATACAGCGCCGCCAGACCATATCCCAGAAAAATACCACCTATGGCTGTTCCAAGACCTCCATATAGGAAACCCAGTAAGCCACCTAGTCCAGAACTTGCAGTTTTTCCAAATGTCAATACCATACCTCTAATTAGTAACAATACTTTTAAATTTCTTTCCAAGAGAAGCAGACTGTCAGATAAGCGAATTTACACGAAAAAATCAAGAAAACTATTTGGCAACTGCGCCTTTGCTCTTGAAAACATCCATGAGCTTTGCCTGGATCTCGGTCAGCCGCGTCTTCAGGATCGACTCCTGCTTATCAAACGACTTCATGCGCACCTCAATCGTCTCTTTCTGGGAAGCGAGATCCTTTTTGACGTCATCTTTTTCTGACTTGATAAGAACCATGCCGGCTGCTTTGTATATGTCGCCCTTTGCGGTCTTCAGCTCTTCTTCTGCCTTGTCAATCTCAGCAAGTTGCAGCTTATATTGTTCCTTCTGCATCATAAGCATCTGCAACTGCTGGCTAAGCTGCTGGTACTGCATTGAAATATCATTTTCCTGTGCCATATTTATCACAAACCTCTACTGTATCATCAATAAGCTTTATCTGCCGCAGAATCGTATTCATCGCCGCCCTCAAAGACGTCGCATCCTGTGCCTCTATATCAATCCGAAGACAATCCTTCAACGCCAAAGTTATTTTAACGCGCTCCGTCGAAACAATATCCGACAGCAGCACATCGTAAATCAGGTCATTGTTTTCCTTCTGATCATGCACTTCTATTCTGGACTTGAGCATTTATATGCACTTAATCTTCTTGGTCACAGGAGGCGTCAACTTGACCAGAATACGGCCTGAGCATTTAGGACAAAATAAGTTTGCTGATACAACTTTGACATCTATTTCCCTACCGCATTCATAACAGATATACATAATACATCACACACCATTTAAAAATCATGATAAAAAAATACATCATTTGACAATCTGCTTGAGAATCTTTGCCGCCGGACTCGCTGGAGCATATGCGCCGCCGGCAATCTTGACATCGCACGACCTGCACTCCCAGACCCCTTTGGAAATCTTTTTCAACGAGGTCTTCAGGCAGCTTGGACACTGATGCTTAGCGCGCGAAACTTTCTCAACAGTAGCCACTTTCATACGGACCTTAGTACCGTATCTTGAACCGAATCTTCCTGTTGTTCCAACTTTCTTTGTAATCATTACCACCATTTTTTATTGTGTATTAAGTATGTATTGCCAATAGCCAATAAAAAAACTTGAAATACTTCAATTGCATCTAAATTTCATGATTTTTTATTGCATATAAATTATGTATCCTATATTCCGGCAATATAAAGCTTGAAATGCTCCAATTATATCGAAATTTCATGATTTTTCATTGTGTATAAAGTATATACCGACAATGAAAAAGCTTGAAATTCTCCAATCATATCGAAATTTCATGATTTTTCATGTTTTCGTTTAGTATACATATAGGGATACCATAGCTTTATAAAGGTTTATTTTGCTGCCGCAAAATGCGCCTTCCTGATCTTTTCAGACGCATTCATCGTAAGCTTCAATATATCCATCACCTGTGCCTTTGTAAAGCCGTCGGATCCTCCCTTCTGCAATGAAGATATAGTCCCGTCGGAATTTGTCCCGACAGTAATCTGGGACGTTATTGCGTCTTCTTCATTTGCGTTTGTATCGAAGATATATTTTCCGTTGTAGCTCTTGACGTTGATCGATATAGGAGTGCCTTTTATCGGCAATCTAGCACCGAGTTTTTCATGGTCCACTTTGTCATCAACAATAGCAGGGATCTTTGCATCTTTCAGGGCTGCAATCGCTGCAATCCCGCATGCATCAAAGAGGTTTCCGTCATGGTTCATGACAAAGATATCAACAAATACCATCCATACCTTTTCTTTCGGCTTGATGCATAATTTCCTGAAATCAATGCACTTGGATTCCCTGATGGCCCTGTCCACCACACGCCCGAGGACAATCTCCGCCTCGCGAGGAGGTCCGCTTTCAAATTCAGGCGCACCCATAGGCAGATATTCTGCAGATGTTGTCATAACACCTTCATCCGGCGTGTCCGGGTAAGGTTCCGCAGTAGTCATCTTTATGCCGGCTACGACCATGGTCTCGCCGATCGTGACCATCGCAGATCCTTCTGCTTTGGTGCTGATGCCTGTCGTGATCTTTATTTTGCGGTATTCGTCAAGTTTTCTTGAATCCAGTCTTTTCCCTTTCGAGAGATTCTCTAAAATGTGATCTTTATTTATCTTAAGCGTCATAATCATTGCCTCCTGTATCATGAACTGTATTTTGCACGAAGAGCAGCTTTCTGCATCTCATGTATCTTCCTGCATCCGATCTCTGCAAGACTGATTATCTTTTCAGTATCTTCTATGGATACAATCCCGTCCAACTGCAAGAGTGTTATCTTGCCTGATCGCGGCATCATAGCCATAGGCACATCAACAGCATCTTCTGCATCTTCTTCTTCCTTGGTCATGTCAAGCAGCAATTTCTTATTGGCGCGCCCCGCAGCCACGGAAGCCACAAGATCGCGCATAGGGATGCCCGCATGTGCGAGCGCAAGCGAAGCAGCATTTATCGCCGCAGCTCTCGTCCCTGCATCTGCCTGAACTATCTCCATATCAATATCAATCACTGTCTTTGGAAAATCCTCAAGATATACAGCCGGCTCCAATGCCTCAGTGATCACTTTCGCAAGTTCAGTCGACCTTCGGTCATATCCCTGCCTTTTCCTGTCGCTTACTGAAAACGGTAGCATATTATATCTGCATCTTAAGACTGCTCTTTCAGCGTTTTCCTGATGCTTCGGATGTATCTGTCTTGGCCCGTATACTGCAGCCACAACATGCGTCTCTCCGGCTTCAACCATAGCAGAGCCATCTGCTCTCTTAATAACACCGACTTCCATCTTCATCGGCCTTAAATCATCCAGTTTCCTGTTATCTGTTCTCACTGATTTTGTCATATATTTCACCTACAGTGTAATTTGTTCTTTCGCTTTTCCCAATTCTTTATCAAGCATTTCGCTAATCTTATCTGTCAGGCCTGACGTATGAGAGTAATCTTCAACCATCTTTATGGCTCTGACAGCGACTTCTTCATGTTCGCCTTTTATCCACACCCTGCCGTTCTGGCCTACAGAGATCATGGTATTCGTCCTCTGTTTGATCAACTGTATCATCGATCCTGCCTTACCAATAAGACGCGGGACCTTCGAGGGGGTCAGATCAACGATAAGCCCGCCAGACAGTTTTCTTGCCTTCGGATCCTTCATAGACAGGCTGACATACTTTGTCTTTGAGATATCATGTATCTTTACAAAAATCAACTCACCTACAGCATAGAACCTGGAAAGGTCAGCATCCCTTTCAATATATCCCTGTACTTCGGCTATCGATAGATTTGCCTCGTATGGGCCGCCTATGTCCACAGACCAATTGCTGAAATTTATGCCGGTTATCTCTCCGATTACAGTGTCTCTCTTCTGCGGTATGTAAACACCGCTCAACGGAGTCACAGAGATCACGCGACCGTCGGTTTTTTCAATACCGAGAACTTTCGAGATGATATTTTTACCCTCGCGGAATGTGCCTGTACCTGGAAGCATATCCATGCTCTCTTTCAATACCTCCCCGGGCACGACAACTTTTGCCGGACCGAAAGAGGGTGTATTTCCTTTATCTAATTCATTTTCAACTACATTATCCATTTCAGTTTCGTTATTCATGTCCTCACCTTTAATCATGATTTTTTGACGATATTATCTTGCTTTCGTTTTCACCATGCGTTATCGAATTCACTTCGCCAAACAGCTCATCGACCATGCCTGCCGGGACCTCAATCTCTACAAACCAATATTGCCCGGACCATTCATCTTTCAATATATTGCCAAGCCTTGAGATGGCGTTCCTTGTTGCCCCGGCATAGTTCACGGGAATCCTGAACGCCACAATCTTATCTTCGATGCTCAATGGCAGTATGGGCCTGATCTGTTTTATTATATCCTTGATCTGATCCTCTGCCCTGGCAAACGGATCTATCCTGATTTTCGCCTCAGCGAATGCGTTTTCTATCCTCTGTGGCGGATGCGGTAACTTTGTCCTGGGATCGACAGCATGTTTCGATATATACGCAATAATCTTATTTCTCTTCTTTTCGAGGGCATCTTTCCTTTGCTCTGTCGTCAACTGTATTTCTCCATGCCTGATGATATGCTCTGCGACTTTCAATACATCATCTGTCTTAAAGACACGAAGAAGCAGGTCATCCTTCACACTTTCTGCCTTGCTCAAATCTGTGAATATATGATCGCCAATCATGATATCCCTTATAGGAACATCCTGTTTTTCCTTGTATCTTTGGACCTTCTCTGAATCGACGAGAATCTCAAATTTATGACCAGATGAAGTATATCTCGCGATTACTTCTTTCGTCATGCCTTTAGTCATATCTTTATCCCTAACCTAGTGAAATATTCAGCTACAGGCTCTTTGTAATTATCTTTTGTGATAATATGAATCACAAGATCATCAAGCGTGATCTTACCCTCTTTCTTGAAAGCATCTACGATCAGCTGTACAGCATCTTTCTCACTCATATCCTGTGTATATTTTTTCTCGAAGAGCTCGTTGATCTTATCAGCAGACTTGCCTATCGCTTTTGCCTTGCATTCAAGCAGAAGCCCGGAAGGATCTGTCTCAAAAAGCTTCCCTTCATCATTCACTCCAGCAATCAAAAAAGATACACCATAAGGCCTGACACCAGCATATTGAGTAAATACCTGTTGCCTGTCAGCAATATATCTGGCCATAGTAGCCACCGATATAGGCTCATCATAAATCATCCTGTTCTGCTGGGCCCTAACCCTTGCAGTGTCGACAAGCACTCTCGCATCAGCGACAAGCCCTGAAGTAGCTGCCGCGATATGGCTGTCCAGCTTGAATATCTTCTCACCGGGCTTAACCAGTGCGGATTCCCTTTTCTTGACACCAAAAATGACGCCATCCTTGAACGTGACCCCGACTGCTGTCGCTCCACGTTTCACTGCTTCCCTTGCATATTCGACCTGAAATAATCTGCCATCAGGAGAAAAAACCACGATCGCCCTGTCATAACCCATACTCTCTGGCATCATTTCCATTTTATCACCACTTTTTATATATTATGTAACATCATGTTTGAACCGGAATCAAATATCAGGACAGCCAAGACATATTGTCGCCCACGCCTAACACATCCTTAGAAGTTCAAAATATATACTTACACCATTCTCCTATGTTATTACTATTTACATTCTATTTCTTTTTAAATATTTGCGTTATTTTTGATATATCGCAACTTTTGCCATGAACACCGGACATAGAAAGCAAGGTATTATCGCACATCAACCAGACACCTGCATCAGGCGTACAGAAAAATACACTTGATGTGTTTTAGATGAGTGATAATTTCAGAAACCTCAGTTAGGAGAGTCGTCATCAGACAGTTCATTCCTCACAGAGTCAAGCAGCCTGCTGCCTCTCTTGATATGTCCTAAAGCGTCCTTCTCATTATGAGCATTCATCAGTTCCTTGGCCTGCTCTATTTCAACCGATATCTGCTCCAGCTTATTATTCGCATCAATGGTTATGGCTGTATCGTTCTTTGAATCCAGGAGCGGCTTTATTTCTGAAAGATTTTTTAGAAGTGCATTAATCTCAACATTCAGATCATGAGAATGGCTGTTTCCAGAATCCTGCGAGCGAGCATGCTTATGTCCTTTCTTTAGAGCCAAAGCGCTCTTGATGCTATGCTTCTCTTCATCAATATCATTCTTTGGCGATTTCCTTGCCGTTCTTCGTGGCAGATGCTGGGTTTTTATTAAATATGCAATGGACAGGAGCAATATGCCAAGAACCACAACAACGTAAGCGCTGCAGACACCAAGTATCCTGTAAGGCATTATAGGACAAGCGGATTTGGAAAGCGCCTTCGCCTCATTCGCGAGCTTCAGCGCATCACCTGCAAGCTGCTTTGCAGCGTCATAATTGCCGGCATCAAATGCCGCTTTTGCCTCATTTAGCTTTGCTGCTGCATCCATCATGTCACGGCTCTCATTGAGACTGCCGATGATCCGTTCCACTTCAGAAAGAATATTCAATGCCTGCTCCCTTATCTCTGCATCATCCTCTTTTGCCGGCTCATCAAGAGGCGGGGCATCAATCGGCGGTTTCTCTTCTTCAGCTGCTGGCGTCGTATCCTGAGCCGGTATTTCTTGATTTTGTCCAGTATCATTAGACAAAGGTACTGCAATGGCCGGGCTGGAGCCGCCCGAACTTGAACTGCTGCCGGAATCAGGATTTGCGGGAACTGCATCTGTGGTGAAACTGTCCGGTCCGGTTGTGTCGCAATTGTTTTGCTGATCGCAGGAAGTTATGTTATAGTAATATGTTGTAGATGCAGAGAGACTCAAGGTTATTGAATGTGTTGTGGTATTTTCAGTCTTATTGGAATAGAGACCCAATGCCTGCGTCGTCCCATAAGACACATTCGCATCAGCCTTCTCATCTGTCGTCCATGAAATGGTGGCGCTGCTTGATGTCTTACTGACAGCAAGACCGCTGATGACGGGCTTCAGATCATCAAGGACAGTAAAGACTTTGCTTGTAGCATTCAGATTGCCATTCACATCAACGCATGCAACGCTGACATTATAATCGCCGTCTGGCAGGAATGCGCTTATGATCTTTGTGAACTTTTGGGCATTGGCCGGATCCATGCTAATATCAACAAGGCCGCTATAATTCAGCGAATAATTGCAGGCGTTCGCATCTTCATTCAGACTCACATTCACACCCACATCAAAACCATTGGCAACAGGGCTTACCGGCGCATCAATCGCCATAGCAGGCCCGATAGTATCATTCCCAAGCACAACAGTCGAGAAATGAGGTACATAGACAGTCACATCGGTCAGTTTATCGACATAACAGGACGTGCCATTGAATTTATTGCCGGCACATGCGCCTATCTTCGAACAGGAGTCAGCATTATCATCAGAACAATACATGACTTCAGTATAGGAAGATGAGTTGAATGGACTGAAAACGACAGTACCATTGTACCTGCCGTTCCTTAAGAACCTGTTCAGGCCGCCAAGATGTATCATTCTGCCCACTGTCGTGCCATAGTTCTGTATCTTGCCTTCAACGGTCGTGTTTGTTGTATTTATGCTGAATCTTTCAATCCAGCTCGCATCAAGGCCATTGAAGTTCTCGATCACAACAATTGTATTTGTCTGGTTCAAAGTCATGTTGACAGTCTGGTTAAGCCATACGCTGTCATTGGCAGTCATGTCAATGGTGATGTTTCCGGTTATATTGAGGCTAAAACCTGTTTCAGCTTCGATTGCCTGCGTGAAGTTGCTCATATTATATTGCCTGTTCAGCCTGACATCAACTATTTCTGTCCTGAGATTGCCTATAGAATCATTTGCGTACAGATATAAGGTATGTCTGCCCGCGACATCTGTGAAGTTTATTGTCGTATTGGCGGATAGTGTAGAGTTGCTAAGCATACCTTCGATGCCATCTACAGCATACCATATCGCGCGCGGAGATTCATCGACCGTATAATTCAGCTCAGTGCTATTCTCTGTAATTTCTGTATCATTGACTGGGAGATTTATCGTTAATAAAGGCGCAGTCGTATCCTTGGTAAACATATATTGCGTGTGATTAATATTCCCTGCATTGTCAACAGCATAGATATCGACACTTACAGCCACGCCTTCAGTAAGGCTGGATAGGGATATTGTAGCAGATGTCACGTTCAGGGATCCGTTGACAGAATAATTAATATATGCGAGACCGCTTGTGGCATCAGAGGCGTTTAGTGTGATATTTGTGTTCGTTCTCGAACCATTTGCAGGTATCGGATCATTGAACGATGGCGGCGTCACGTCAACCTGGAACACTCGTTCTGCTGTATTATTCATATTTTCATATGTGTCATTGCAAAAGAATACCACAGGATGCGTACCGTCAGGTACAGATGGATCCTGTCCATAGAAGTGCAGAAGGCTGTCATTGTCCATCGTGACATTCGCCGCATCGTCAAGCGAATAGCCGCACCAGCTGCCTGCCTTATCCAGCGTCACATTGAACCATATCGAATCATTGGCAAACGTGTTATTGAGAGGAGACTGTATCGTAATTACTGGTGCCTGTGCATCAACAATCGAAAGCACAAGATCCT
>JBDRKP010000050.1:0-18668 GCA_043813875.1 archaeon
ATGTGTCCTGGATGAAAAAAGAAATCCAAGACATTTTCGTTAAATTGTGAAGAGTTTACAGGTCTTCGAGGGTGATTATCTTTACGTTCCTTGCGCGCGGGTTTCCCTGGAGTTTCGAGCCAACAATCACTGAAACGTTTGCCGAGTCGCAAAGGCTTACAAGCTCCAGGTCTACTTCACCGTCCAGGATCACCAGTTTCGGCTCTTCTACCTGCCTTATCGAATTCGATAGTTCCTTGACAGGCACACGACCCGCAAACTGGCGGTTTGAGTCGAATATCGCAGCAGCTCTTGTTCCTACAAGGTCGTTCAGCTGCTCTTTGAAAAATGCTTTGTCTTCATCGGATATCGCTGCTCTTCTTGGGGGTGCGATCGGCTTTTGTTCAAAACGGCCTACACGGACATTGCGTGTGTCCCGTGATATTTTCTGAGGGCCGCGATCGCGATCAGTGGATGATTCTCTTCTCTCGAATGTTTTTGGTCTTTGAGAAGGTTCATTTGCGGAAGGACCGAGAGGCTTCATATACTGCGCCTGTTCTACTGGCACTTTCTCGCGCAGAGCTTTGTATATCTCTTTTTTTGTCAACTCTTCCACTTCTTTGCCCAACGGTGCCCTTGCGACAAAATCGACGTCTACAACCTGTCTTAGTTCTTTCAGGATCAGGTCGCCGCCCCTGTCACCGTCTGTGAAGACGGTCACTTCTTTCTCTTTTGCGATCTGGACTATCTCGGGAGCTACGGATGTGCCGCCTACTGCGACAGCGTTCTTGATGCCGTTTTTCAGGAGGGTTATCACATCGGCACGACCCTCGCAGAGGATTATGCTGTCTGATGTCGGAACATCCACACCTGCAGAGAGACCCTTGTATTCGATTATTTCTGCGCTTCTTACGGATTGCATCAGCTCTTCTGCGACTACTGCTGTGTCCGGAACCTGGCTCAAGAGGCTAGAGAGAAGGCTTTTTGCACGCTCGATGATGTATTTTCTCTTGACTGTCCTTAAATCCTCAACTGCGTTCACTTTTATTTTCGCATTGCATGGCCCTACGCGATCAATGGTTTCAAGGGATGCTGCGATGAGGGCGGTTTCTGTCCCGTCAAGTGAAGAAGGAATTATGACTTCTCCGTTGGATTTGCCGCCTTTTGTGGTTACATTCACTTCTATGCGACCTATTCGTCCTGTCCGCTGGAGTTCTCTTAAATCAAGTTCAGGTCCGAGCAGTCCTTCGGTCTGACCGAAAAGAGCTCCGATGACGTCTGGTTTTTCGACGACTCCCTCGGCGTCGAAACTTCCCTTGATTACGTATTTTACTGATGTCTGCGCTAATTTTGCCATTAATATCACCTATTTTTGTTTTACTTGTATTGTCTATGGACAAAAAAAGAGCGCCGTACCTAATACCTTTATAGAAATAAAGAATCTGCAGGATACAATTGAAAATATGATTTTCTTCTCATTTTAAGCATCCTTCTCTATCTGTTGTGAGTTGTGAATATGTCAATCCTTTAATTCCCGTAGGGTATCTAGTACTTCTTTTTTTGTCACTTTTTCTATTTTGAGTATCTTATTCTTTGATTTTTTGCCTGAAATCAAATAAACAGGCTTTTTTAATATCTTTGTAAACATTTTTACTAATTCCAGGTTCGCGTGGTTCTTTTCTGGTTTGCTTTTTAGCTCAACGGTAATGGGGTCGCCGGTGGATGTTATCCTGAATCCTGGTTGGTTGGTTTTTACTTTTACGCTGATACAGACATTGTTGTCCACAGTCTAACCTTATTGTGGTGTTAAGCATGTTGCCCACACGTAACATATCGCTTCATCAAATTAATCCCTTTATTTTCAGGATACTGACGCATGCGGGCTGTTCAGCATTGTGGTGTCCTCATTTCATCGTGTGGTTCAGACACTTGGGAGGGACCCATCAATACCTGAGTTGAAATTAATACTAAGGTTTTATATATCTATCGGGCAGGTTTAGGGCGATTTTATGCAAGAACAGTGTTTCTTGATGCTTATCCTGTATAATCTTCGGAGCAGTCGTTGCACAGCCAGCGGCCATCTATCTCTACAAGGTCTTCTGCTATGTTGTCGCATTCTTCGCAGCGGCCTTCTATTCTCGTCCTTTCGGGGACTGATGCAGGCTCTGCAATTTCGAGTTCCTCGGTCAGAATCTCGTTGACGCCAGGATAAACTCTTAGCATGTCCCTTACGGTAATTATGCCTACCAGATTGTTTTTGTCATCGACCACCGGCAGGCGGGCTACGTTGTTGGCAAACATGACTCTTGTGGCCTCGTCAATGCTGTCGGTCGGCTTCGCGACAATTATTTTCGGTGACATGACCTCTTTTACTTTGACTTTCAGGGGAGATTTGTTTTCTGCAACAACTTTCGATATGATGTCTTTGTCTGTGAGCATGCCGATGACCTCTTTGCCTTTGACTACGACAAGCCCATGTATGTTTCTTTTTCTTAAGAGCATGGAGGCTTTCTGTATCGTCGCTTCAGCATCGATTACTGCAACGTTTTTTGTCATTATCTCGCTTACCAATATATCTTCCGGCATAGTTATCACCTTGTGTTTTATTAATATCTTCATTCTTAAATTTGTATGGATAGCTATGGCGTACAAAAAAGGATATGCTTTCGAGAGGGAGTTGAGGCTTAAGCTTGAGAAGGATGGATGGCATGTGATACGGTCGGGCGGGAGCAAGAAGCCGGACCTGGTTGCCGGGAAGGATAAGAAAGTGATCATCATCGAATGCAAAGTCACTAAGAGCGATAAGATCTATCTTGAAAAAGAGGAAGTGCTGTATCTTCAGGAGGTCGCTAAAGCTTTCGGGGCAGAGGCGATGTATGCTATCAAGAGGAAGAATAACGGGATGAGTCTTGTGACTCTTAGTACGCTTCGGGAGACGGAGAAGTTTTTCATGGTGGAGCTATGATTTATAAGTTTTCGGGGCAAAATTTCGTCTGGTGATTTTATGACTAATTTGAGCAAGGATGTTTTACGCACGGAGATTATCAATGATAAGCTTGTTGTGGATTACGAGGATCTTGATGTGCAGCTTACGGCGAATGGTATTGATTTTAGGGTCGCTGCTATCATCGAGGTCAAGAAGGCAGGAGAGCTTAGGATCAACAAGAAGGATATGAAGATGCCTGTGCTTGGTGTGGCGCATGTGATGGAAGGGTTCGAGGATGTCGTTTCAGGCCTTGAGCTTGAGGATACTGTTGTCCTGCCAAAGGGATCGCAGGTGAGTATCGACAAGCTTGTGCCTTATCTTGTGGTGAGCTGCGAGAAGGTGAATACGAAGGAGAATCTTAATTTCAAGATCGAATGCCGCAGTTCGCTTTTCCGTATAACGCAGTCTGTCCTTGAGACTGCATTCGGCGAGGCGGGCTATCGCGGCGGGCTTACGTTCCTTATGTTCTCGCTGCTTGATACGAAGATCGATCTTGGTGTCAGGTTTGCGCAAATCGTCTTTTCGACGCTTTCGGGGAATGCGCATTATGAGGAGCAGAAGGAGTCGAGCTACCAGGGCGGGAAAGTGCTTTGAGGTTTTTGGTTTAAGAAAACGCCTGAAATCCGATAGCTTAAAAAGGGCAAGCTGACGGGCATCAGACACAACAGGGCATGATGGAGTTTATCCAACATAGCTGAACTGGTCTGCTTCTGGGTTGAGCTTCTTTGTCTTTTCGGCGTTCTTCTTGAAGTTGTCAATGTCAGCTTTTGTTACGCTTGGTTTGACTATCTTTAATGCTTCTTCGAAGTGTGCCATTGTGACTTCTTTTGAATTGATGTCTTTCCTGAGCGCCAAGATCGCTGCTTCTTTGCAGAGGGCTTCGATGTCTGAGCCTACGTAATTTTCTGTCTCGTTTGTAAGGAAATATAAGAGTTTTCCTTTCGAGGACAAATCTTCAAATCTTAGCTCTTTCTTGTTTTTGCGCTCTTTTTCTTTTTTAAATAGTTTGTCTGAGTCCTCTGAACTTACGACCTCACCGGAAACCATTTTAGACAAAATTATGGATTTATCTCTATCATTTGATTTATCTTTATCAATAGATTTACCTTTAAATCTGCTGTCAAGTTCTTCTTCTTCTTTTTTGGTCAGTGTAAGAGGCATGCCTTTGGTATGGACCTTGAATATCTTTTCGCGGGATTTGGTGTCAGGAACAGGTATGTATATGTGGCGATCGAAACGGCCGTGGCGCAGGAGCGCCGGATCGAGAGCATCCGGCCTGTTTGTGGCGGCGATTATGACGACGCCTTCGACACCTTCAAGACCGTCCATCTCGGACAATAACTGTGTGACTACACGATCGGTCGTTTCTGAGTCCATATGACCGCGCTTTGAGGCGATGGCATCTATTTCGTCGAAGAATATTATTGTCGGGGCAACCTGTCTTGCACGCTTGAACATTTCGCGTAGGTGCTTTTCGCTTTCACCTACCCATTTGCTGAACAGTTCGGGGCCTTTTATCGCGATGAAATTGGCTTCGGATTCGTTTGCGACCGCTTTTGCAAGAAGGGTCTTGCCGTTGCCGGGGACGCCGTATAACAGGATGCCTCGAGGGGGTTTGATGCCCATCCTCTTGAATGCCCCGGGATGTTTCAGGGGCCATTCCACCATCTCCCGCACGTTCTGCTTTACCTCTTCAAGGCCGCCGACATCGTCCCAGGTGACTTTCGGTATCTCTATCATGACTTCTCTCATCGCCGAGGGCTCAACGAATCTCAAGGCGTTCCTGAAATCGTCCATGTTCACGACCAGCTTTTCTATTACCTTTGAGTCTATTGTCTTCTCTTTTAAGTTGATGTTCGGGAGTATCCTTCTCAACGCGGACATCGCAGCTTCCTTGCATAATGCGGAGAGGTCTGCTCCGACAAAACCGTGCGTGATGTCTGCAATCTTACTTATGGCAACGTCCTTGTCAAGGGGCATGTTTCTTGTGTGTATCTGGAGTATCTCTTTTCGGCCCTGCCTGTCGGGGACGCCGATCTCGATCTCACGGTCGAACCTGCCGGGCCTTCTTAGTGCGGGGTCTAGCGCGTTTTCACGGTTGGTCGCGGCTATCACGATTACCTGGCCACGGCTCTGGAGACCGTCGAGGGATGCGAGAAGCTGCGCGACCATCCTGCGCTCGACTTCGCCTGTGACTTCTTCTCTTTTGGGTGCGATGGCGTCTATCTCGTCTATGAATATTATCGTCGGTGCGTTCTCCTGCGCGTTCTGGAACAGTTCCCGGATCTTTTTTTCGGATTCGCCGTACCATTTTGATGTTATCTCCGGGCCGTTCAAGGCTACGAAATTCACGCCAGCCTCGTTTGCGACGACTCTTGCAAGGAGGGTTTTTCCTGTGCCGGGAGGGCCGAAGAGCAGTATCCCTTTCGGGGGTTCGACACCGAGGCGCTCGAATAGTTCGGGATGCCTTAATGGGAGTTCTATCATCTCTCTTACTTTCTTCACTTCTTCCCTCAAGCCGCCGATGTCTTCATAAGTTATCACAGGCAGTTTTGCTTCCTCTTTGACCTCGACTGCCTGGGGCAGCACTTCGACCTGTGTTATGTCGGTTATCTTTACTATGTCTTTGGGGTTTGTGTTGACTACAAGGAATTTCGTCTCGCTGAAGCCTAATGAAAACATCTCGTCAAAATCAAAGAATTCGCCAAAGGACATCCTCTGCCTTCTTGTTATCGGGGCTATTATGTCGCCTTTTGTCGCTATCCTGCCGAGGAGAGCGCGCTTAACATGTTCGGGGGGTATCTGGAGGATGACTCCTTTTTCTGCAGGGGCGAGGGTAATTTTTTTTGCTTCGGAGATTTCTGCGGGCCTGATCATCACTTTTTCACCGATCGATGTGCCTGCGTTTCTTCTGAGATAGCCGTCCATGCGGACTATGTTCAATGACATGTCTGCGGGATATGGCCTTAGAGCTATCGCTCCGGTCTTTCTTTTGCCTTCGATCTCTACAACGTCACCTTCATGGACGTCAAGCTCGTTCATGAGGCGCGTGTCGAAGCGCACTATACCGATACCGATATCGGACTGAGCATTGGATGGAATCTCTCCTACTTTTAGAGCTATCTCTTTTTTTGCCACCATATCAACCCCGCAAATTAATATTGTTTTTCTTTCTGTGTTATTTATTGATTGTCTTTAATTCTTTATATTATT
This sequence comes from archaeon, assembly GCA_043813875.1. Classification (GTDB taxonomy): domain Archaea; phylum EX4484-52; class EX4484-52; order EX4484-52; family B79-G9; genus B79-G9. The sequence continues at coordinate 6,179 of JBDRKP010000050.1, forward strand.
AAAATCGGCGCTAATATTAAAATGTTTTTATTGTGCCAGCAAATCATAATTTTGATTTTTGATGGAGTTCAATAGAGGAATATTCAAACTTATAGTAAATGCCATAACTTTTTAGACTAATGGCGTTTCCATATCCTTAAAAATCTATGATTTTTAGGATTTCGAAAATTTGTTCCAAATTTTCAATTTTCGAAATTCGAAATGGGTAAACATTTCGAAAATCCTATGAATCGAAGATTCATAAGGATAGATTGACATCTATTGGTTTTTGGCATCGTGTGTCCATTTATTAGCGATGTCAACTATAAATAGATTATTTGCCTAGTATTGTTTATGATTGGACTAATAATGCTTCTTGTTTTCAGCGTCCTTATTGCTGTCGTTCTTGTCGTGCCGGTGTTTCGGATTGTTTTCGGGGAGCGGAAGCGTAGCATGGGACGCATGATCCTTATCGTGACGCTTCTTATCATGGTGTTTTCGTATACTCTGAAATCGTTTTTTACTGTGTTCGTCACAATCCTGCCGTTTCTTATTGTGACGACGCTTATCGGAACTTATATGGGTGTGAAGCGCATAAAACGAAGCACTCTTGAGAAGAAGATGGAGAAGACGCTGAATGTCATGATTGTCGTCTTTTTTGTGCTGTATTTTTTTGCCGTGATTTTCGGCAAGGCGTGGATAGGCGTGCCTTATACGGATCTTTCGAGTGCTGAGCAGAAGGAAAGAATAGAATATTCTACTGAGTTCAATAATCTTCGGCTTGTGCCGCCGGTGCTTGCCGGAGCGCTTTCAAAGACCAAGAATACTTATTCGAATTATCATGTGGGTGAAAAGGACATATATTATGATCCGGATGAGATGAGGCTGAAGTGGATTGCGGCGCTTGAGCCGGATAATATACTTATCGGACTTTCAAGGACAACGCCAGGGTTCATCGCGGGTTATGCAGGGGGTACGCTGAACCCATCGGTTGATTTTTTTGAGAAGGAACTTCTCTATACTGAGGAGAGGCCTTTGCTGAACAATATCTATACGCAGATATGGCTACAGGACCCGACGCATGAGTATGGGGATGCGCTTCTGATCAAAAATAATGAGGAATACATCTGGCTTGTGCCGCTTTTGAGGAACGTGTACGGCATCGTGATGACGTATGACGGCGTCGCGACTGTCAATGCAAATACGGGAGAGACAAAGATATATTCAAAGGATGAAATTCCTGATTGGCTTGATCACTGGCGAATATTTCCGGAGGAAGTGGCTTTATGGAAGGTTTCGGTGTATTCGCTTTTCAAACACGGCGTCATCAACGCCTTCTTTTTCAAGAATGATATTGATGAGATTCCGGTGAATACGGAACCATATCTTATCAATATAGGGAGTGAGGTGTACTGGTTCGTGAGTGTCGAGCCGGCGGGCGGACAGGAGAAGAGGGCGCTTTCAGGATATTATCTTATCGGCGCGAACGGGAATAATGCAGGGAAGGCCATCTTTGTCAATAAGAAGCAGAAGAATTTCATCGGACCGACGGTCGCAAGCAATTATGTGCAGTCGAAGGTATCTAATTTCAATGGATGGAAAGCGACGCAGCCGCTACTTTACCCGTATAATGGAAAGGAGACGTGGGTTGTGCCGATACTTTATGTCGGCGGCGAGGTATCCGGGATGAAGCTTGTCGGTGTCGGGTTTGTCGATACGGATACGGAAGAGGTTGTTATCCGAAGAGCGGAAGAGGGGCCGATAGATAAAGGCAGCGCAGTTTCCACGTCAAAGGATGAATTGATTGCGGAATATAAGGCATATAAGGATGAAATCCGCGACCGGCTTGATAAGATGGATGATATTGTCGAGAAGCTGGGCGAGGAATCTTAGATAACTGCCCATACATGATCTGATTTATAACACTTTAGGAAAGTTCTTTAGAATTTTTTAGAAAATGTAGCGATAAGATTGTGCGAGATAAAAGCGGTATCAATTTTTCAGTTTTATATAAAAAGTTTATTGCAGATTAATCCATATGGCGAATAAAATGTATGATTATGATGTCATTGTCATTGGTTCAGGACCTGCAGGAAGCGCTGCCGCCGAGAAGTGCGCAAGATACGGATTCAATACACTGATCCTGGAACAGCATAAACTGCCAAGAGATAAGACATGCGGCGGGATGATTGCAGACTACATGAAATCCCTTACAGGAATCTATGGTACGGGCTTTGAAGAAATTGCTGAAAGAAAAACCGATAATGTGAATGTCTATCTTGATGGAAAGGCCATAATTGACTATAATCAGGTGTTATATCTTTTTCTTCGGCATAAACTGGATTATCTTCTTACAAGAAAGGCGATCGAGTCTGGTGCAAAACTCATGGATGAATGCAGGGCAGACGATATTGCGATCGATAAGGACAAGGTGACTGTCAGCAGCAAGAAAGGCATATTTACTTCAAGAATCGTGGTTGGTGCGGATGGGGTGAATAGCATTGTCGCAAAGAAAACGGGGTTAAATAAAAAGTGGGAGCAAAATGAGATTGCACTCGCAATTGAGTCTGAAATAAAGATGAGCAATAAAGAGATTGAAAAAAGGTATGAAAATACAGTAAATGTTTATGTCTACAAGGATTTTGTCGGATATGAATGGGTATTTCCAAAAGACGGGCATATCAATATTGGCCTGGGCACAAAGCTTAACAGGGCGAATAAATTAAGAGAGCGATTTGATGATATGATCAAAAGACACGGATTTGAAACTGAAAATGTCAAAGCGCATACAATACCGATGAAACTTTTGGATAAGACCTATTCTGAGAGAGTGATACTGTGCGGTGATGCGGGAGGATTCGTGTATCCCCTGCTTGGGGGCGGTATTGAACCCGGAATACGGTCCGGCAGAGCTGCTGCGGATGTATGTTATGATGCTATCAAAAAAGATGATTATTCGATAAAGACATTTGAGAAGTATGAACATTATTGTAAACCTCTGGTCAAGGATATAAACACAAGCTCATTGCAGTTAAAGATGGTCGAGACCGGGATGAAATACAAATTATTGAACCCTGTCCTGATTAATAATTTCTTCAAGTATGTCAAATCAACTTTTAAAAATGAAGATGTTCGGAACATATGACATATAAATAATTTTTTGATGTCAAAAGAGGGATGGAGAAAAGAGCGGCTTTTGGGGGGATCTGTTTTTTTACTTTATTTTTTATATATATCAGCCCAGCTGCTTTTTGCGACGCCTCCTATGACCTAGCTTTAGATATCAACGCGAGCGAAAATTTCATACTGGGTGAATCGAATTCTTATAAGGTCATTGTCACTAATAATGAGACTGCGGAGGATGAGATCAATATTACGGTTGAGCGCGAGATTATTCTTGATTCTACCAGCGTCTATCAGAATAGCGGGAATTACAGCCTGAAGAAGAGCCTTACGAAGACGTATCAGTGGACGCCGGATGCGGCCGGCGAGTATGTGCTGTGCGCGAATATCACTTTTTCGACTGTCAATGATACTGATTTTTCGAATAACTGGCTGTGCAGGAATGTCAGCGTGGCTAATGTCACAAGGAATGATACGGTTGCGCCTCCTCTTAATTTTACGTGTGATATTGGCGTCGAGGTAAGTACTGAAAAGTTTTTTTATAATTCTTCTGAGGCGCTCGGAATAAAGATAGCAGTGGATGACTTCAATCATTCCGGCATTAAGCACCCGTTTATTCTGGCATACTGGATCGAGGATCTGTTCGGGAATGTCGTCAAATCAATGTATGAAAATACGTATGAAATAAACGTAAGTGAAATACGGACGTATAATCCGAAGGCGCCCAGTATAAGTGATTCTGAGGCGTATCTTATAAAAGCAGAGATTGTGGAGCCGGGGTGCAATGATACAAACTACGATAATAATCGTAATGAGACGATGATTCTTGTCAAGGGGGTTGCTGAAGAGGGCATGGCAGAGACGGGAGATTCTTTTGTCAGGATCACTAAAATCAGTCCTGAAAAGACTGCTTTTGGCGGCTCTGTTGATGTGAGTCTTGATGTTTTCCGTGGCGATACTACGAAGTATTCTTTGAGTGTGTGGATTGAAAGGCCATCTGACGGGTTTGATGTGAGCGAGAAGTCAACTGTGTATTTGAAGAATGCAAAAATGGAATACAGCCTCAAGATTCCTGTGCAGATCAAGCCGAACTGCAACGGCCGGTATAAGGACGGGAGTTATGAGGTGATTGCGGAAGGGCTTGGAGCAGAGGATACTTTGAGAATAAGCCTTTCGGGTATATCCTCTGAACTTTGCAAGGTCGAGACAAAGACGGTCACAAAGTATGTTGAAAAAAAAGAGACCACGAAGGCAAAGACGAGCACTCCAGCCGGTTCGAAGGAAGATGCTGATAAAGTGACTAAAATCCCTGATGTGGAATACAGAATCGTCTCGTCTGAAGATGCCGTTACTGTCGGTGAGCCTTTCTTCAGTGTTGCCGAGGTCAGAAATAATAAGCAAACTCTGCTGAATGTCAGTGTCTATAGCTATGTGATTTCGGGGATGTCACGGCTGTCTGAGGGGCTTTCGGATGAAGGGTGGAAGAAATCGTGGACCGGGAATGAGAAATCGGTAGTTATAAACCCGGGCTCTGTGGCGCTGATCAATCTTACGAACAGGATACAGAGCAATGTTACCGGGAACTATACGTTCAAGGTGAAGATAAAGGGCGACGTCGATAAGGTTATTGAGAAGGGCATCGCGATCAATAAGCCGATTGTTGTTGTTGATTCTCTGGATGTTTCGTGTAATGCGACGGATAAGAAGACGTACCTGTTTTTGAAGAATAATGATCTGAAGGATGAGGCGGTTGTTGTGGTCGCGCATGGAGAATTGCAATCAAAAAGAGATGTGACGGTCAAAAGCGGTGAGATGAAGAAGATGACTTATGTGGGCAGGATTGATGTGTTTGTTTTTGAGAAGGGCGGGAAAAGTTTTGAGTGCAGAGTGGAGCATGAGGGTAAAGATGAGAGTAAAACTGATATTGAAGTTGATGAGGAAGATAACAGGATTACGCTGCAGCAGACTGCTGTTGGCGCCAAGGAGTCGTTTATTGAAAGGATCCTCAAAAGAATTTTTGGGATGTTTGGGTGAAAGTAAGTTGGTTTTTGGTTGTGTTCTGTATCAAAAGTATATTATTGACCAGACTTCATATGTTTTTTTCCGGATGATTTGCCTGTTGATTCTTTGCGTTAACTATAAATAAAGAACCTAAACGTATAATTATATGTGAATCAGATGGATGATATTAATTTCTTAAGTCTCGGGAAGCTTGTCAAGAAGGCCAATAATGCTGTTTTTATCGAGACTGAGGCCAAGGATATCAAAAGAGCAATCACTAAGCTCAGACTTGATGGTGTGACCAGATTGCTGACTATTTCCGGGATCGATAACGGCAAGGAGATTGAGATCATATATCATTTTGATAAGGACTATCAGATCATCAATATCAAGACGAAGATACCGCGGACGGATTCAAAAATCGAGTCCATAACTACGATATATTCGAATGCGAAGCTTTATGAGAGGGAAATCGCTGAGATGCTTGATGTGCAGATTGAAGGCAATCGCGATCCAAAGAATGTGTTTCTCTCGGAGGATTCGCCCCGGGCACCGCTTCGAAAGGATAAGAGATAGTCTGTGATATGTATGAAGGAAATCACTACAATACCAATCGGGCCGCAGCATCCGGCGCTCATCGAGCCGGAGTACCTGAAGGTTTCGGTTGATGGCGAGACTATTGTTGATGTTGAGATAAATCTAGGGTATATCCATCGTGGTATCGAGAGGCTCATGCAGGATAAGAATTATATCCAGAACATATATCTTGCCGAGAGGATATGCGGTATCTGCTCGGGGGCACATACTGTCGCATATTCGCAGACGGTCGAGAATCTTCTTGGTATTGATGTGCCGGAACGGGCCAATTACATAAGGACTATCATACTTGAGCTTGAGCGGATGCATTCGCATCTGTTGTGGGTAGGTGTCGCCGGTTATGAGATCGGTATCGATACGATTTTCATGAGCGCATGGAAGGATCGTGAATTTGTCATGGATATTTTGGAGAATATAAGCGGCAACCGTGTGAATTACGGGATGAGCACTGTCGGGGGCGTGAGGCGTGATATAAGCGGCGATATTCTTGGAAAAATAGACAAGGTAATGGATGTTGTCTCTAAGCGTGTCGATTATTATGCCAATGTGTTTCTTACTGATAAGGTCATTCTTGCAAGGACTAAGGGTATCGGCAGGCTTACACATGCTGAAGCACTGAAGTATTCGCCGGTGGGACCGACTGCGCGCGCTTCTGGTATTGAGTTTGATATAAGGAAGGATAATTATGCTGCTTATGGCGAGGTAGAGTGGGAGCCTGTTGTCGCAAAAGAGGGTGACGTGCAGGCGAAGGCGGTAGTGAGGCTTAATGAACTTAAGGTGGCGGCTTCGATTGTGAAGCAGTGCCTCAAAAAGATGCCAGACGGGGATATCAAGGTGAAGGTGGCGCCGGTTGTGCATGAAAATGAGGCGGTGGGTCGGGTGGAGGCGCCGCGAGGGGAGCTTTTCTATTATGCCAGGTCAAACGGGACTGATAAGCCGGAGCGCGTGAGGATAAGGACTCCCACGTATTCTAATCTTCTTACTATCAAGCCGACGCTGGTCGGGCAGCAGCTTGCAGACCTTCCTATCATCGTCGCTGCCATCGACCCCTGCTTTTCCTGTACAGAACGGGTGACGCTTGTCGATGTCAGTAGAGATGAAGAGAAGGTTGTCGACGGGATGTTTTTTAGGAAAAACGGACGCTGATTCTCCGGTTTAAACCGAATGAAAAATCATGAAATTTCGATGAAAGTTGGGAATTTCAAGCTTTTTCATTGTCGGTATATACTTTATACACAATGAAAAAGAAACCTATATATGTGCATATGAATGAATTAACTGTATGACTGAAGAACATGATGGTTTTGAGGACTTTGAAGATGTTGATGAAAAAGAAAATAAATCTGCCGGGAAGCCGGTGATGAGATATATACTGATCTTTGGCGCTGTTTTAATAGCTGTTCTTGCCGCATATGCTCTGTACACGCAATTTACTGATGTGCCGGCCACACCAGAACAACAGGCTGATAATGATATCAAAAGATTCGCGTCTTATGATGAACTTGCAAACTATGTGAAGGATTCGGCTTCTTCGGGATACGGACTTTATGGAGCGCCTGTGCCGATGGCGGGGGAGATGATGGCTGCTCGCGCGGATATGGATGAGTCGGGCAGCAGTGCTCGCAAATCTTCTGTCTCTGGAACAAGTGATTTCTCAAAGACCAATATACAGGTAGAGGGGGTCGACGAAGCGGATATCGTCAAGAGCGACGGGAAATTCATATATACTGTATCTTCCAGCAAGATATTCATCGTGAAAGCATATCCGGCAGAGAGCGCAGAGATTGTGTCTCTTGTCGATTTCAACGGGACGATCCATGAGATTTTCGTCAATGATGATAAGCTTGTGATTTTCGGGCAGAAGTATGAGGTGTATGTTGAGGCAAAACCAATGCCTGGTGAAGAGAAGATGGCGGCAGTTGAGAGTGAGATGATGTACCCGAGATATTTTTCTCCTAAAACAAGCATCGCAATCTATGATGTCTCTGACAGGGAGGCGCCGGCGCTTGTGAATGAAATCTCAATCGACGGAGATTATCATGATTCGAGGATGATAGGCCAGTATGTGTATGCCATTGTCAACCAGCCGACTTATTATGTTACTGATGAGAATGTTCTGCTTCCTGAAATTCTGTTGGACGGCAAGTGCGCTGGCGCAAGGTGTCTCTCTTCAACGTTCCCGGATGTGTTCTATTTCGACGGCGTGTCTGGGAACGTGTTTACGACTATCGCAGCGATCAATCTTGACAGACCGGAGGATGTATCAAGCAAGATTCTTCTTACCAACTATGCGCAGAACATGTATGTGTCTTCCAACAATATATATATCACTTACACAAAGTGGCAGAGTGATGCGGATTATGTAGACAGGATGGTCGATGTGATCATGCCTCTTGTGCCTGCCGATGTCCAGAAGAAAATACAGGATGCAATGGCTCTTGATGTGAGCAAGATGACCAAGATGCAGGCTGTTTCAGATATCATGGAGAGGTATTCGGCCACGTTATCTGATGATGAGAGATTGGACCTTGAGGAGCGTGGGCAGGAGAAGATGGCGGAGCTTGAGGCCGAGATCGTGAGGGAGAGGGAGAAGACGATCGTTCAGAAGATAGCTATCGATGACGGTACTATAGAATACATGGCCAATGGGGCGGTGCCCGGGAATACGCTTAACCAGTTCTCGATGGATGAATATAACGGATATTTCAGGATCGCTACGACGACCAGCGGAGGCGGGGGCATGATCGCTGTCGGGACAAGGATGGCTGTCGCTCGGGTGGAGGCAGCATCCGGCGCTGTGATGGTGAGCGAGGTTGAGAGTGTCGCTCCGTCGAGTGAAGGAGAAGGAATAACTCAGGAAGAGCAGAGGATGATAGATGAGAAGAGTGTGATCACACGACCGCCTGTACCGCCCAGGGTATCTGAGTCGAAGAATCATGTCTATGTGCTTGATGATGAGCTTGAGATTGCCGGAAGGCTTGAGGATCTTGCGAGCGGTGAGAGGATATATTCTGTCCGGTTCATGGGAGATAAGGCGTATATGGTGACGTTCAGGCAGATGGATCCGCTTTTTGTGATCGATTTATCTGTGCCTGAGAGCCCAAAGGTGCTTGGATACCTGAAGATACCAGGAGTGTCTGATTATCTGCATCCATATGATGAGAGCCATGTGATCGGTGTGGGAAGGGATGCTACAGATGAGGGCAGGATGGAGGGCATGAAATTGTCACTGTTCGATGTTTCGGATGTCTCTAACCCGAAGGAGAACTCGAAGTATATTATCGGGGACCAGGGCACCAGTTCTGATGCATTGTATGATCACAAGGCGTTCATGTTCAGCAGGGAGAAGAGCCTTCTTGTGATACCGGTGTCTGAGTATAATTATGAGCCTTCAAGGACAGACGAGATGGGAGGGAAGTCATCATACTGGCAGGGCGCATATGTGTTCAATGTCGATCTTGAAGACGGGATCGTGCTGAAGGGAAAGATAGAGCATGAGATGCAGGGTCAGGAGGATGAGAAAGGTGAGATGTATTATTATTATGACTATGCATCACAGATAAGAAGGTCGCTTTATATAGATGATGTGCTGTATACTGTCTCGCAGAGGATGATCAAGATGAACGGGATAGCGAATCTTGATGAGATCAATAAGGTGGAGATCCCGTTCGAGGCGCCGGAGTATAATAGGGGCATCGTATACTAAATCCCAATCTTATAATCTTTAAAACATATATACTCCATTCACACATAAATTATCCATGCAAATAATGCTTTTTGATGTCCTTGTTTATCCCGGCCTTTTGTTTATGGTGAGCGCAAGCCTCATCTATTCCGGGATAATTCGAAAGGTCGCGGCGCGGATGCAGCATCGTGTGGGGCCGCCGATCATCCAGCCTTTTTATGATACTATCAAGTTGTTTGCGAAGGAGAATATCACGCCTGATGGGGCAAAGGCCGGTTTTTCTTTCTGGCCTGTTGTCGCGATTGTCTCTGTCATCCTTGCAGGGCTTATGACGCCTGTCGCAGGGGGTGCGCCGCTTGGCGCGTCTGGGGATATCATCGTCCTGATCTATTTTCTTGCGCTTTCGTCTGCTGCCATGTATATCGCAGGGTTCTCGTCTTCCAACCCGTTCGCTTCTATGGGGGCGATAAGGGGTATCACGCAGATGATCGCTTATGAGCTGCCGTTCATCATCGCTATACTTGTGCCGATCATCGCGCTTTCAGGGAAGGTGAACTCACTTAGTGCCAGCGCTATCAATGGTTTCCAGGCAGGGAATGTATGGCTTATCCAATTGTATCCGCTGGCAGGTGTTGTGTTTCTTTTGACGCTGATCGCGAAGGTCGAGATGCCGCCTTTCCATACGCCTGCTGCTCACCAGGAGATTGTGGGCGGTTATAGTGCGGAATTTACTGGCTCGCGGCTCGCGATGATTGAGCTTACGCATATCGTCAAGACGTTTGTTGTTCTTTCGCTTGCTGTCGCGCTGTTTCTTGGGGGGGCCGTCACACTGCCTGTGTTTCTTTTGAAGACGCTCGGGCTGGTGTTTATATTGACGCTGCTTAGAGTTATCATGGCGCGACTGAGGATAGACCATATACTGGAATTCTACTGGTTGTTTGCGATTGTCGCCAGTGTCGATCTTATCAGGGTCATATTGGTGCCGGCGATGGTTTGATTGGGGTTATGATATGAAGATTACTATCGAGTCATTGAAGAATGTTTTGAAGAAGCCGTTCACGCAGAGGTATCCCTATGAGAGGCCGATTGTACCTTCCCGGCTTCGCGGCAAGCACATATATAATAAAGAGAAGTGCATTTTCTGCGGGCTGTGCGCGCGTTATTGCCCGTCAAATGCGATTGACGTGGACCGCGAGAAGAAGGAGTGGCAGGTCGATCTTGGAAAGTGTCTTTTCTGTGAGCAGTGCGCTGAGGTGTGCCCTACGAAGTGTCTTCTTCTGGGTACTGAGTTTGAGATTGCTGAGTCTGATAAAGGGAATTTTGTCCTGAAACATTGAGAAGATGTAAGATTTATTTGCATTATCTGTCGTAGCCGGGTCTCGTGGCTTTTGTGGGCACGCTTATAAATTGTCTTGAGAGCAGACCTGTGAGGGCAAGTATTATCAGGCCGGCCACAAAGGAGAAGTAGGGGTCTCTTAAGAATTCGTTTCGAGAGGTCAATTCGTATATGCCGCGCCAGAATAGTATGACGCCTGTCGCGCCTGTGATCGTGAGGGTTATGTGCTTGAAGTATGAGAATTCGCGCCTTATCTCGCCTTCCAGCAGTGCCCTGAGTATGATAAGCTCTGATTTCAGGTGGCGTTTGAGATTCGCGTCTTTGACTCCCTGTATGTCTGATTCAAGATGCTTTATCTTCTCTATTATTTTTTTCTGGATATTTTTCACCTCAGAGATAAAATTCCTTTTTCAAGTAGTCCATCACGCGTGAATGTATGTCCTGTGAGATGGCTACGCCGATCTCTCTTGTGCGGCCGTATCTGCCTTTTGAGATGACTTTGGCGTTTATTATGCTTAGCATGTCGAGTTCTGTGATTATGTCGGATATGCGCCTTTGTGTGAGCGGTTTTAGTGATATTTGTGTGCAGATGTTAATATATGTATCGTAGACTTCGCCTGTCAGTATCTTTTCTTTGGAGGTGCCGTCAAGGTGGGTGAATATGCTGCACATGACTGCTTTTGACTGCTTGGGCTGGGTCTTTACTACTTCCATTATGCGGTCCATGTCTACTTTGGATTCTGCAAGGTCTACGTGCTTTTCGGTTATCTGGGTGTCGTTGTTGCGTTCTGTGAGTTCGCCGGCTACTCTTAGGAGGTCGAGTGCGCGGCGGGCGTCGCCGTGTTCCTGGGCTGCGAGGGCTGCGCATTTGGCGATTACGCCTTCTTTTATCTTGTCGGGGTTGAATGAGATTTTTGCGCGGTCGTTTAGGATGTCCTGGAGCTGGACTGCGTTGTAGGGAGGAAATACCAGCTCTTCTTCTGAGAGGGCTGATTTTACGCGCGCGTCCATGTAGTCTGTGAATGAGAGGTTGTTTGATATGCCTATTATTGATATCTTTGTGTTTATGAGTTCCTGGTTTATGCGGGTGAGGTTGTATAGGAGTTCGTCGCCTACTTTTGATATGAGGGCGTCTATCTCGTCTATTATCAGGATTATGATACCTTTGCGCTGTTCGAGGGCCTCGAAGAATATCTTGTATACCTGATCTGTGGGGAGGCCTGTCGGCGGGACTTCTTTTCCGAGCATTGTCGCAAGGTAGGCAAGGAGGCGATATTCTGTGTCTGCGACGCGTTTCATCTTACAGTTGACGTACATTATGTGCAGGTCTGAGCCTGCTTTTTCTGCTGCCAATGATAGCTGGTTAGTGACGTATTGGGTTATGAGAGTTTTTCCTGTGCCGGTTCCTCCGTATATGAATATGTTTGATGGGCGGTCGTTTTTTAAGGCAGGGGCGAGTATCAGTCCCAGTTGATTTATCTGGTCGTCCCTGTGGGGCACGTCCTCGGGGGTGTATGAGATTGTGAGTACTTTCTTGTTGGTGAAAATCGGTTTCTTGTTCAGGTAATCGCTGAACAGATCCTGTATTGTTTTTTGTGTCATTGTATCGTTCTCGTTTTTGCGTTTTAATTTTTTGTATATCTCTATAGGAAATGAAGGTTTATATTGATTTCTATGAGAAGTCTAGGTTTATGGTGGACACACCCCTTGGTTTCGTGTGGAATGTTGTTTTAAGGGTTTAAGGTTTGTGGTTATTATTGTGTTATATA
>JBDRKP010000051.1:0-7653 GCA_043813875.1 archaeon
AGTGATATTGATAGCTACGATAAAGTCATTGGAACTCTCATTATTCTTGATAGTAAAATTGACCGTCTCCGTGACATTCATCGCAGTCCACTTCCTCCCTGGTTCATTTCCCAAAATCCCTGTGACGTTAATCTGCGTTCCTTCACCCAAGGTATGGCTCGAATATCCGACACCAAAAAACATCATAATAAAAATCAGACCTATAGCATATCGTATATTCTTCATCATGACCCTCTCTCTTATTCTGGATATATAGTTGATGTCGTTACTAGCTGGACAAATCTGACTCCATGAACCAATAGACATCAATCTATCCTTATGAATCTTCGATTCATAGGATCCTAAAATTGCAAAGCAATTTTAAGGATATGGAAAAGTCATCAGTCCAAAAACTTATGACTTTTACTATATTTTTGGATTTATTGCATAAAATCCAATTTATCTTAATATTTTGAACAGACGCCTTTATATCAATATCTCAAGATAGCATCTGCTTCCACCACAAGCGACAGATAGTGAACAGATTGGCGAAGATTTTGAATGACATCTACTTCAATCAAGATATTATTCTCTGGAGATTATATATTTATCTAAGTCCATGCATATTCCCGTTACACTTATCAATATATTCTTTGAATAAATAATATAGGTGATGATATATGTTGCAGTTGAACAAAGCTAATTTCGAAAAAGAGGTCATAAAATCAGGAACACCTGTAATAATCGACTTCTGGGCTGCATGGTGCGGTCCGTGCCAGATGATGGGTCCTGTTTTCGAAGAATTGAGCAAAGAGTACATTGGCAAGCTTAAATTCGTGAAACTGAACACAGAAGAATCCCCGGAGATTGCAGCAAACTTCAGCATCCATGGAATCCCCTGCCTTGTGATCACAAAAAACGGCAAAGAAGTGGACCGTATTATGGGGTTTGCCCCAAAAGAGTCCCTGAAAGAGAAAATCGACGAGATTCTTGAGAGAATCTAATTCCGAAATACAGAGACATACCGTTTGGCAGACTTATGCACATAAAGCTCGAAACTGGAGACAAGTTGCAGCTCTGGCGGATGCCATGATTGTGGCGCATCCCCCGCTACGACAGCATATCTTCCTTTCTTGAGTATTCGCGGCAGTATTTCCATAAACCTCCGATAGAGCTCATTTTTGTCATATTTAAGAAACGTGCTCTTCCCCCACGGCAGATCCGAGACCACAGCATCAAACTTGATCCTGATTCCCGGAACCGCCAGCGCATCCATCACCCTGACATCCGCCTCATCCACCCCGTAATGAGCCAGATTCGCAATACACCCCGAAACATGCTCTTTCGCGATATCGCACCCGAAAACCTTCATCCCCATAAGCCCTGCCTCGATCAGGAACGCGCCGGAACCGCAAAATGGATCACCTATAAGCCTGCCTTCAATCCCGCGCGCAAGATTGACAAACGCCCTCGCATATATCGCATTGATGCTGCCTGTCATGAAATAAGGCCTTAGTTTGGCATCGCGCTTTCTGATCCCTTTCCTGTCGATGAGACAGGCAACCTTGCCGAAATAACATTTATCTTTGGTGATATGTATCCTCACGACACAGCCGCTTGAAAAATCAACCTTGATCCCATTATCCTGAAGCCTTTTGCCTACTTTCCTCTCAATGGCCTCGGAACTTAAAGGACCCCCCTTGAAGAATTTCATCGCCCGGACATTGACCCGGTTATCAAGCATCTTGGTATTAACATCATCAACAGTATACCCGAAAAACAAAGACACCTCATGCGTCAGCGCAAGCATCGAAAAATCAACACCCTTGTCCGCCTCAAAGACAACAACTCGTTCATCCCTGTCCTTGACCTTGAACCTCGAGCCCCTCGCCTCAAGATAAGCAGAAAGTTCCGCTAAAGAAAACTCAATACACTCCCCGGAAAGCAGCGCAACATAATCCATATGATGAATGGTCTCTGTTATTTTATATTCTCTTTCAGGACTCCGTCCCAGAACTCCTCGGCCTTTATCCTGATGATCTTTTTACCGGAAAGAACCTTGAAATCCGCGGCGATAATCTTTGCGAAATTCATCGGCACTCCCCGATCAAGAAGCGCATCAACCGGCCCAACAAAAAATGCCCTTATGCTGTCATCAATCACATTGAAATCCCGTTTGACTTCTGTCGCATACCTCTCATCCCGCAGCCACACCTTCTTATGCGTGCTGATAAAGCTCTCCTGGTGTTTTGGCGGATTGAATACAGACGGCCCTTCGATGATTTTATATTTAGGGACAGTGGTATTGATCACATTCAGTCCGATGCCGCATTCATCATTCGCGAACACCCACGAATCAGCAACCACAAAATCATGGCGCTTTAGATAATTGACCAGATTGGAACGAAGCTTCCGCAATTGCGGATAAAGCACATCCTCTATTACATCTGGTTTTTCAAAGACAACCGCATAGATGTTGAATCCCTTCTCATGATATGACTCAGCTATCTTTTTGGCATCGATCTTCCTTTTCACCGGGAAAAAGTATTTCCTGTCCGGTTTCTCTCTGAATCTCCTTGCATGCACTATGAACCGCGCAAGCTTTTCCACCGAAAGAACCGCAGCGACATTCCTGTTTTTATCAGTCGGATCGATGACGATTAGCGGCTGGTCCTTGAACATGTTTCTGGCTTTCTTATGTTCTGCCTCAGTATACATGCCTTCAATATCGATGACCTGTTGGTGTTTCCAGTTCTGCGCCTGAGATATGATGTTCTCAAAGCTGCCGTAATATATTACAAGAAGCTCGCACAGATATCCTGAAAATCCTTCAGTCTTAAGGTCAGACCCATAGCAACCAATCCCTTTTAAGAATTTCTTGAATAGTCGTACCTCATCATGATTCTTGAGCTTGGTGCGGATATACTCCGTATGGAACGGCGTCCTGTCGACCGCAGAAAGAAGCTGCCTGGTGCTCTTGATGAGATATGCAGGCACAATCTCGACTTCAAAGCCCCTGATGATTCCCTTTGTATATGGGTGCTCTGCATACGATATGACATAATCCTTGCACCCGAACTTCAAAAAGGCCGCTTTTCCTATCTCCAATCCTGTCTTCTCAAGCTGATCGCGTGAAAACGTGACAGGAAAAAGCACAAAGATATCAAGATCCTTGTCTCCGGTGAGAAAAGTGCCCTTGGCAACCGATCCCATAAGATATGCAGGAAATCCGGACTTCTCTTTAATAAAAAGCGCAATCTCATTAAACAGCTCAAAAGACGATTTGATCTCCCTATCTGTAGGCTTGATCTTAGAGATGACTTCCCGAAAAACAACTTTCATAAATATTTTTATCTTACATAGTATAAATAAATGTCACTCTTATCGTATGATTTTGTTGATATAATGCCGTTAGGGTTAATTTACAATGGCTTGTAATGGTCTGTAACTTATTTATATGGCTTCTAAATATAATATCCATATGGCGATTGCAGAACGCATAAAATATTTTTTGAAACCAACACTTGGAAAAATAACTCTTACTATAATCTTATATTTCATTATTTCTTCTTATTTACTTGCAAAGATGTCACCTGGTGAAGGACCTTATTTACGACATATATTGTCGATTACTGTAGATAATGTTCCTTACTTGTTTGACATGCTATTCGGATTAATGACTTCGTCATCTTACACAATACAAATAAAAATAGTATCTTTTATTTTATTATTTTTGCTTCCTTTAATGCTGGCTTATTTCATATCTTGTGTAGCCAATGGCATTTATAATATGGTTGGCAAAAGGAATGCGCTTATTATTTTGATTGTTGGTGCTGCAATTGTTTTAAGTGTAAATATTCTTTTTCCTCGTTATGAAGATAACTTCTATAATCCTACTTCACAAGAAAAACGACTTGATGTTTTACGTCAGTACTGTGATACTTTATGTGCAAGTTATGTAGACAGTAATTTTGAATCCTCAAAAGCGCTCTCATACTGCGAAAAATCAACCGAGATAGATATCAACGGAAACGACAAGATTCATGGCGAAGCAGGGCAATTGTCTGGATTCGGTGTCTGTGAAGACCGTGTATATTGCATGAACATAAAAGAATGCAGGTGGGGTGCAAGTAAAAATAGCCGCCTTACTCCCGAGAAATGTAAAGACCTCATGTGTGATATCTATACCATGAGGATAGGAGATAATGATACCGCTGCAAGCTATATACAGCAAAAAGTACAATTTGGTAACTGCGATGTAAATTCTTTTGGCACCAACAGAACATTAATCCAATGGTGGACAAACAATTTCAAAAACGTCCACTGTTCCGGCAAAACAGGTTAGAAAATAAAAACCCTAAACTTTCTCGATCATCCTGATTTCGACAGCTCTGACCGGATATATCTTCTTCACATTGTTCTCGATGGTTTTCTGAAGCTTTGAAGAATTGACATCCATGACAACCTGATCGGTGCTCCTTGAACTGGCATACTCCTTTATGCCCAGAGACACAGCATGTCGTATCTCATCCTTTATGGAAGTCTTGACTCTCCTTCTTGTGACCGTCAGGCTCTTGATCCTGTAATCTTTAGAATCCTTAAGCTTCACCTTGTCATTCGAATCAATCCTGGAAGACCATCTTCTGACTGTCCTAAGTATCTGGTCGCGAAGCAATTCCTGGCCGACATACTCTGTATGTGCTTCATCGCCCTTGATCTCATAGATTCTCATCTTGACCTTGACCTTGAAATCTCTGAAACTTCCGGTGATCTCACTCAATGGAAGAACTAAAACCCTTCCTATGACATCTTTGTCCTTCAATGACAATGTCTCTGCAACCTTCTTTCCTCCAAGGAATTCAGGAGCCATTATGGAATACCATTTCTTCTTTGACCAAGTGTCCTTCTTTGTCTTACTTGTTTTTGTTTCTTTTACATCTGTCGTTGTTTTGGCGATAAAAACACCCTCTTGATTGATTATAGTTGATTTAATATCATAACTCCAAGAATTGGAAGTAGCTTATATGCGATTAAGCTTATATATGATTATGGACTAAATATTAAAGATTAATTTTATAAACCTTATCACTACCCAATTCAAAGTATCTCTTCTGCAAGCTCAATAAACTTCCTCTCAGACCCCCTTGGAATCTTTGCGCCAGCTGCATTCGCATGTCCTCCGCCCTCTGCTTCGCCCCCGATATTCTCAACGATTTTCCTGATGACGTCACCGAGATCCGAATCAGACTTCTTCTGGGCTCTTGCAGATACCTTGACAGCATCTATTGCTCCCCCGAATCCGAATATGATATTTGTCTTGATCTTGTTCTTAAGGATGATAGATATCACTGTACCGATAATATTTTCATCTATATGGTCGCTTGCGATGACATAAGTTGCCTTATCAGTCACAATAAACTCTTTCCTGTTCTTTTTCGCCCAATTTACAGCATTAGCTATCTTTTTGCGATATTCATAGAGTATCCTGTCAATATCCTCGCCCGACCCAAGGCAGATCTTGAGCCCTTCGATAGGTTTCTCAAGTCTTCCGCATGCATTGAGCACACTTGAGAACTCTTTCACATCATAGTTATTCCTGAGCTTGTAAATCGTACCGATAAGATCCTCCGCGCTCCCTCCTCCGGCCATATTTTCAAGAACCAGCACAGTTGCAAGCTTTTTTTCCTCTTCCCTGGTCAGGTCGCACAATCGTCTCCATTTGCCTTTCTTGTCCACGACAGGGATACCTAATTCCGAAAGAAACTGCACCGCACCCGACTCATTACCCGAGACATTCATGATAAAAGGGTCAGTAGAATATTCAATTGCCTTATGTATCGGTCTTGTATACCTGCCAAAAAGCTTCAATCCTTTTTCAGACTTGATTGTTCCGCAATATTCCGCATCCTCAAGAAGAAGACCATTGATCCCGGAAAACTTCCCGTCATGGTATTGCATATCCCCTGCAGCGCCGACAATCGCAAGATAGCTCAGCTTTTTGGACTGTATCGACAGCCTTCTTGCAAGCACATAACTGACACCTGCGCCGCTGATTTCATTGGCTCCGTCTATGCCGACAAGATGCGGGTTGAGATGATATAGCTTATTCCCGCCCGCCCCCATAGGCGGATGATGATCCAGCACAACAACAGTTATTCCGTCCAGATAGAGCCCGATAAGATCCAGTTGCCCTGAACCGATATCCGTGAAGATGAGCATGGAATTATTCTCGCGTGCGAGTTCCCTGATCTCCTCTTTGCCAAGCTGTTTCACAAAACTGATCTCAAAATCTTTGTTAAGATAATTCAGCGTCTTATACATAATCGCCGCTGCACAGATACCGTCTGCATCATAATGGCTCACGACTTTGATATGCCCTTTTTCTTTCTCAATAGGTTTGGCTGCATATGCTGCAGCATCAGCAAGCGCCTGAACTTTCCTTTTGGCATCCATTGAGCTAATATTTTGCACCTGGTAAACTCCGTATTTTTGCCTTATCTCCCAGAACAAGTGATAGTCCTAAATATTATTATCCGAAATAGTTTATAAATCTAGTCAACGACTGACCACTAAGTATATAGGATAGAATAATCTTGTAGTATACAGAAATTATTGCACCCCTATTTCTTGAGATATGAACCATGCTTAAAAAACAGGTTTTCCAATAAAAAAGAGCTTGTCGCTTTCCTTAACATGGTAAAATTAAAGGAAAAAAAGCTCCGGTGGGCCTTAAGGCAAAAAGACAAAAAGAATAAAGACTTAGCATATATCTGCGGAATAAATGTGAGAAGATTCCAGCAACTGAAGTCATATTACAAGAGAACAGGAGACATACCGAAATTGAAACCGGACAGAAGACCCAAAACAGAACTCACAGAAGAGGAAAAAGAGCTAATAGACAATGTCCTTGATGAAAGCAAGCTCAACGGGGCTGTTACAATAAGGCTCTACATAGAGAAATACTGCAACAAAAAGATACCTTATGGCAAAATACACAAATACCTTGTTGCCCGGGGCATATCAAAACCGGATAAAAAGAAGCAGAAACAACGGAAATACTGCAGGTACGAAAGGAAGCATAGTTTTTCCCTTGTGCATCTGGACTGGCACGAGTCCAGGGCTGTGCAGGGAAAGCATGTTTGCGGTGTGGAAGATGATGCTTCCAGACTAATCCTTGCAGGGGATGAACTGGATCAGGCCACTGGAGAGAATAGCATCAACCTGATGAAAGAGGCTATATGTTTTGCATTCGATAAATACTCTGCTGTCATCAGGGAAGCCAATACAGACAAAGGAACTCAGTTCTACGCCAACACACCTACAAGGAAAGGCAAGCGGGGCAGATGCGAATTCGAGTTGTTTCTGAAGGAGAACAAGATAAACCATATCCCTTCCAGGCGGAATCATCCCCAGACAAATGGCAAGAAAGAGAGGTGGTTTCGCACTTATGAAGAAAACAGGAGAAAGTTTAAATCATTCAAAGAGTTCATTGATTGGTATAACAACAGAATCAACCTTGGATTAAACAGAAAAAAGGGGATAACCCCTAACGAGGCGGTGATTCATAAGTTGAAGCCAGAATCCCTGATTGGGCTGTTCCTGAGGAGATTTGATTAAAATGAGTACTGGAAAATATACAATAGAGTTGCCATGCAAAAATAACTGTATACTACA
>JBDRKP010000052.1:0-7179 GCA_043813875.1 archaeon
CTCAAGTTCCCTTAGAACAGATAACTTAAATTCCCTTGAAAATTGTCTTCTTATTCCCATTTTCTGCACCTCATATTTAGCGTACTTTTGCTCACTTTTATTCGTTATCTATGTGTCCGCCTTTAGGGGTGCACTCCAATTGATAAATACAACGAGAAAGTCCCGATAATCTTCAATGGATCTTAAGCACTAGTTGAAAGGGTGAATTATCTCTTGTTATGAACGTCAGTTCATACTATCCGGTCGATGACTGCGTGCGCATTAATTGCTCTTATGCCTGAATCCAGTAATTCGCTTGTGCTTTTGTCTTTTTCTATGGAGCGCTCTATCATGGTCTTGTGGAAGGCAATCTCTTTGAATTTGACTCTTGCGTTCTTGTCTGCGTCTATCAAGGGGTATGGGTAGCCGGGGAATGATATGTCTTTTGATGTGTGGGCGAGCTGTTCTATTACTGTTTTTGCGCTTTCTTTCTGCCTGTCGTAGATCTCAAAGCGGAATGAGTATGGGGAGTCTATATTCAGGCGGGTGTTGTACATCTCTGCCTTGTGGTCCGGGTGGCTGGATTTTACGATGGGGTGGTAGAACCAGGTTCCTTTGATGTCTCCTGAAATCCTGTTGATTGATGAGGTCAGGCTTTTGCCATTGTTTGTGAGGAGTGCGGATGTCTTTGAGATGCCGCAGAATATGATTTTTTTCTTTTCTGCTGATCCGTATAACGATTCGCTGTAGCGTGATTCGTTTGTTATGCCTGTCTGGAGGGAGCCGTCGCGAAGGATGATGTCGCCTTCGTCCAGTTCCTGTTCTATTATGTGTCTTGATATGGTCCATTCAGCGAATCTTCTTGATATCTCGCCGATTTTTGAGACGGGGGTGCGGAATATGCCTGTGGTGAGGGTCGGGTCGTATGAGTCGAATATGAGGTCTTTTTCGTCCGGCAGGTAGATGGTGTCTTTTTCTTTTAAGGGAATCAGTCTTGTTTGATAGTATATCTCTCTGTCTTTTTGGTATGACTGGGCGAGGGCGTAGAAGTCTATCTTCTGTGGTATCGTTTTTGGGGTCAGTCTTTTGTTGTTTTTGAATATGTTGAAGTAGATGCGCACAAGATGGAGCGACAAGTCTGCTGTTTTCATTATCTCTATGTTGCCGCCGTCTATTGCCGAGACTTTCAGGTTGTGGTCTTTTGCACTGAATCTATGTACGTTTTCTTTTGAAAGGATGCATGGTGCGTATCGCTTGTCTTTGAATGAAGGATATATGTCGCTTTCTTTTTTGTTCGTGTTGAGGGATATCGAATCAATGATCTGTCTTATGGCTTTCTGCATGTGTGCTACTTAATCTGTTAATTTCTTATATCTTGCATTTGTGACTCTATAGTAACATTTATAAAATCTCAGAAGAGTTATTTTTTGGTGGTGATTGACATGAGTGATATTACTATTGATAAATTAAGGAGAATGAAGGGTCAGATGGCTAAAAGGGGCAACTGGAAGGAAGTTGAACGGATCAATAAGATGATCAAGTTCCAGGAGGAAATGGAGCATAAGATTATAGTTTGAGATATGTTTCTATCTTTTTTAGTTCTTTTTCTGCGTCGTGTCTGTCTTCCACGGATATCCTTATCGCGTCTTCGGTCCCTGATGGTCGGATCAGGATTATTGTGCCAGCGTCCTTGTATTTTATGCCGTCTATGGTTGATATTATCTTGTGGTGCGCTTTTATGTAGGAGGTTATTTCCTTCATCTTTGTTTTCTGGTCGGTTACAGGGTATTTTTTTGTCGCTGTCTTGTATGCTGGCATTGAGCTTATGAATTGCGGTATCAATTTTCCGAATGCGGCTATCAGGAGTGCGAAAAATGTGCCTGAGTTGTATGGTATGAATTCTTTTAGCGCGTAGTGGCCGTTCGGTTCTCCTGCGAGTTTTGCGTTGTTGTCAATCAGTGCTTTTAGGACGAAGGGGTCTCCTACTCTTGTGTATATTATTCCTGACTGCGTTGATTTTTCGAGGAGTTCACTGGTGTCGATTGATGCTATTATTGTGTCTTCTTTTTTTGCTGTTATGTGGGTGAATATACCGAATAGCTGGTTGCCGGATATCCAGTTTCCGTCCCTGTCAAAGACTGCGAGCCTGTCTCCGTCCATGTCGTGGGCTATTGCTATGTCTGCCTTGTGTCTTTTGATCTCGTCTTTTAAGTACGATATGTGGCGTTCTTCTGAGCAGTCTGAGTGTCGCCTGAAGCTGCCGTCTAGGCTTGAGTTTATCGTTATCACAACTGCTCCGAGCTGTTTTAGAATTATTGGTGTTGTGATGGAGCAGGAGCCGTCGCCTGTGTCTATTATGACTTTCGCGTCTATCTTTTTGAAGTATTTTTTGAATGTGTTTTTTGCGTGATCTATGTATTTGTGGATTATGTCTGTATCATGTGTCAGGTGACCAGATACGCTGCTTTGTATGTATTTTTTTGTCATGTATGTGTCTTTTATCCCTGCAAGGTCTTCGTTTGTGTAGCTGTTGCCTTCTGGGTACATGAATTTGAATCCGTTGTAGTCGATACCAAGATGCGATGCAGTCACCATTATGCTTGCATCTGCTTTAGATATCATGCCTGCGTATGCTATCATGTCTGTCGGGCCAATACCTATGTCTATTACGTCTGTACCTGTTGAAAGTATTCCTTTTATGAGGGCCTCCTTTATTTTCGGGGTTGATGTGTTGTTGTCGCCGCCGACCACTATTTTTGTCCGTATGAGCGTGCCTGTTGATTTGCCTATCTCTTCTGCGAACTGTTCGTTGACATCTTGCGGGTATCTTCCTCTTATGTCGTAGCTTTTGAATGCTTTTGGGATTTCCATTGAGGTCACTTTGAATGATTTATGTATGATTATTATTGCAGGTTTTTATCTGTTTTGGCTTGTTTTTGCTCTCTAACTCTCACATTTTTTGGCGATTTTTTGGTTTATGTGGGTATTTCTGGGTTGGCTGAATGAATGAACAATTTTTTGCGTGCTCAGAATGTTTTTTATCGAAAGCGATTATTTCTTAATTGTTTCTCTGATTTCTTTGTGGAGCTCAGTTGTTGATGCTGCGATCACTGGGTATTTTTTGTTGGAGTCGTATATCTGGTCGTCCAATGGGTTGCCGTCGGGGTCGGTTATTGTTGCGCCTGATTCTTTCACGATGAGGTAACCGGGGCCGAGTTCGTGCGCTTTCTGGGTTGCGTTCAGCATGGCGTCTATGTGGCCGCTTGCAAGCATCGCGTAGTGGAGGGCGGCTGAGCCGTAGTCGTTTATGTTTATCTTTTCTTTGCCGCTCAAGAGTTTTCTGAAGGTTGTCCAGTTTGTTTCGTAGAAGAAGTCTACTATGTATTTGCCTCTGTTATCTATTTCTTTCTTTTTTGAGGGACTGCAACGGGTGTTGTTCAGGGTTGTGCCTTCGCCTTTTTTAGCCAGCCATGTGTTGTTTTTCGTGTGCTCTATGGTGCCTGCGCATATTATGTCGCGGAATCTTGGGCATACTGCTGTGCTTAATATGGCTATTGTTGTCGAGTATGGCATCATACTCTCGCCGTGGCTGAAGTTGCTTGAGCCGTCGAGCGGGTCGATCGTGATGAGGTATCTCGGGTCTGTGGTTGTGTTTATGGTTATTGTGCCTGATTCTTCGGAGATTATTTTTGCGCTGATTCCTGAGGCATTGAGTGAGTCTATAACTGCCTGTTCGATGTTTATGTCTGCCCGGGTGGAGATGTCGCCGGAGTAGCCTTTTGTGAGGTAGGTTCCTGCATCTTTTGTCAGGGTGGTTGCTGTTTTGTGGGATGCTTTTAAGGCATCAAGAAGTATGATTTTCAGGTTTTCTTTCATCTGTGGTCCTCTTTTGAATCATTTTATGGCTTTTCAAGAATCTTTTTTAGTTCTATCATCTTTTTTATGTGGTAGTCAGGGTCTCCTTCCAATGTGTCGCTTAAGAGAACGGTCTTTATGCCACATGATTTTGCGGGCCTTATGTCTCTTTCGTATGAGTCGCCGACTACTATGGCCTGATCTGGCTTTATCTTTAGCTTTTTCAATGACATCTCATAGTACAGGGGGGATGGCTTCATGGTGTTTGTGTCTTCAGGTGTCACGAATATGCTGAATGAGTCTGCCCAGGGGCCGAAGATGCGTTTTAGCTTCTTTTGGAGGATGGGGAGGAATTCGTCGCTTGCTATGGCAAGTGTGTATCTGTCTTTGAGGTCGATTATCGAGAGTATTGATGTCGGGGTCTCTTCAAGGTCGTCTATCACTTTTTCCCAGAATATTTCTAGCGCCTGGTCTATTGTGTCTTTTGTCTCTTTGTCGTAGGCTTTAAGGAGGGTGCTGATAGCGTGGGAATAAGTGCGCTTTTTTGGGTCTTTTCCTTTTTTTAGGGATTCTACTATCTCTTTATGCCTGTTTGTTATGTTTGATGGAGTGTCTTTTACATGGGATGCGAGATATCTGTAGAGTTCGTTGTATGCGTTTTTTGTGTTTATGGTGTAGAGGGTGTTGTCTGCATCGAAGATTATTGCTTTTATCATGTCTTTTCACATAGTGAGTTTTTCTATTTTTTCTCTTGATTCCAGCTGTGTGTCCGGGGGAGTTTCGATTATTACCGGCTCTTTGTATCCTGTTTTTTTCAGGATGTTCATGATTGTCGGGAAATCTATAACGCCGTCGCCTATCGGGAGGCCGTCTTTTTCTTTTGTCGCGTCGTTTAAGTGTATGATTTTTATCTTTTTTTTGTATGTCGTGATGAGTATCTCCAGGTCGTGGTAGATGTTCTGCGAGCCACGGTAGAGGTGGGCGATGTCTAAGGCCATGTTGTGGTGAGGCAGTATGTTGTGGACTATTGATTGCAAGTCCATGTTCGTCTTGTTTTCGAGTATCAATCTGTCATCTGCGTGTCTTTTTGCGATATCCAATGTCTCTTCGATTGTCAGCTGGTTTGAGTGGAAGATGGCGTATGCATTGAAATGTCTTGATAGGTCGAGTGTCTTTTTCAGGTATTCTTCCTGGCCGTTATGGAAGTGCGGCGTGTGCATGGAGACTATGGTGAGCGGCTTGTTCATCTTTTCCAGTTCGTCGATTGCTGTCTGTATGTTCTCTTTTGCTACTCCTATGTTGTCGAGGTGTTTTGTCTCAAGTTGCAGTTCAAGGTGACTGAATCCGTCCAAGACTGAGTTTGTTATCTTCAGGTGTTCGGGTGTTGTTTTTCCTGCCATTATCATGGGTATCATGGGGATTGTCTCTTTTTTTTTGTCTTTTTGAATTCTGTGTAACATAAGGTGTTATCGTCTATGTTTTCGCTTATTTCGGTGTTTGAGCCGATGATCACGTTTGAGCCGATCATGACTCCCGGCATGGTGCTTGCGTTTATGCCTATGGAGGTGTTCTTTGCGATGACTGCGCCAAGGGAGGTGAGGTTTGTTGAGATTTTTTTGCCTTTGACTGTCGCGGTGATTGTTGTACGGTCTATTTTCTTGTTTGCGGTGATGATGCCTGCGCCGATTTTTGTTGAGCTATCTATTATGGTGTCGCCGATGAAGCCGGAGTGGATGTGGGTGCCTTGTTCGATTATGGTGCGGGTTATCTCGGCGTTTGCGCCTATCATGACATTGTCTTCGATTATCGTGTGGTCTCTTATTATCGCGTTGTTTCCGATTATGCAGTTGTCGCCGATGTATACGGGGCCTTTGATTATCGCGTTCTCGTAGATCTTTGTGTTCTTGCCGATGTGGACTTTGCCTTTGATTATTACGTTTTTTTCGGGTTTTGAGCTGATCTTTGGTTTGAGGTTTTCGTCCATCAATGTTTTTGTGAATGCGAGGAGGTCCCAGGGGTATTTGAGGGATGGCGTGGGGTCTTTTGTTATGACTATCATTATGTCTTCTTTTTGCATGCAGGCTGTGAGGGCTGTTTCGAACGAGTATTCGTCTTCTGCTGTTTTGCTGTAGTAGGCGTAGTATGCTTTATCGAGGAGGTAGATGCCGATGACGCGCATGTCTGATGGCGCCTGCCTTTTTTTAGGTTTTTCTGTTATGGCTTTTGCGCGGTCACGGTCGAGCGTGAAGATGCCGTATTTTTCGGGCGTGCTCGTCTCTGCGGCCAGCAGTATCATTTTTGAGCCTGTCTTTTTTGATTTTTCTATCATCGGCCTGATGTATTTTTCTGCGTTGTGGTGGTAGGGGTTGAGTACGAAGAACTGGTCTTTTATCAGGTGTTGTGCCTCTTTCAATGCGTTTCCCATGCCTTTGGGTTCTCTTTGCGTGACGAATGTGATTTTTGCTCCGGCTCTTTTTTCGAGGGTGCTTTTGAGGTCTGAGGACGGTGGTTCTATGATGATTATGTCTTTGATACCTGATTTTTGGATGCTGTCGATGGTGTATTCTATTATGGGGCGGCCCATGAGCCTGAATGAGGATTTGTGGCTGTCGACGGACAATGGCCAGAAACGGCTTGATTTTCCTGCGCAAAGTATTACTGCTTGCATGGTTATTATATCTGCCCCAAGTTTTATGTAGTTTTGGATTTGTTCATCTTGTTGCTTTATATCGTGATGGCAAATGTTATTTGTTTTTTTTGGGATTCGATATGTCGTGACAAGTTTTTTTGGCTCTACTGTGCCCGAAAAAAAGCAAAGCTTAATTAATATGCTAGTATAATATTTTTTGTGGCCTGTTTTCGGATAGGCTATAGGTGAATGTAATGGCATTAAAAGGAAAACCAAAGAAATAAGTCTATCTTATTTTCTAGTGAAAAACTGCAAATGTTAGCTGTTTTATAGCAGTTTTTCCCAGATAGATAAATCATCTTGAGGCTATAATTTGAGGTGATTTACTATAGCACAAAATCGCCAATTAGCATTGAATTGTTTCTTCCCTCGCCGGGCAGGACTCGACGGGGGGTTTTTGTAGGATGTCTTTGAACTTTTTTCTTTGAACTTTTTTTTGTAATAACGGGATTTCCTGGCTGGCTTTCTATATTGTCTCTATGCATTTGCCTTGGGTTTATTCCAGTTCTGGGTTTAATACCCCGCAGCTTGCTGCGATTTTGAACGTGTGCACTTGAATGGGGGCTTTGATGAGTTGATATCTTAATAATTAGCATCGCCGTAATACCCCGTAGCTTGCTGCGGGGATAGGCGATGCCTCAAATTCGTTTTATTTT
>JBDRKP010000053.1:0-54834 GCA_043813875.1 archaeon
TTAAACATCAGAAGACTATTTGGTATTAAGTTGTATGAATTCATTTTATCTCCCCCGGATTGTTTTGTTCCAAAAAACGTATGGGGAGATAGAATATATATGTGCTACTAAAGATTAGCTACAA
Organism: archaeon; assembly: GCA_043813875.1. GTDB lineage: Archaea > EX4484-52 > EX4484-52 > EX4484-52 > B79-G9 > B79-G9. The sequence continues at coordinate 125 of JBDRKP010000053.1, forward strand.
AAAGTGCAAAAGGTCTATTTAATATATTTGACTTGGCGGGCTCGCAATTCCGCATAAAAGGTTTTTTCTTTTGCGGCGGCTTCTTGAGCGCATTATGATGGCGCAGGATAATTGTTTTTTAGGTGACTACAATCCCTGTTTTTTGTAGTCACCCATGAAATTTATAAAATGCAGTCACCTATAATCACTTACTGTATCCTGCGATGCGATTGATTGCAAGCGCGCGGATATGCTCTGCGGGACTAGAAGAAGACGTTTCTTATGCCGGTCACCATCATGTCGACGCCGATGGCGCCTATGAAGAAGCCGTTCAGTCTCAGGATGATGCCCATGCTCTTGTCAAAGGCATCTTTCAGCCGCTTTTTTGCGATGTTGTCTCTTGACAGTTTCAGGGCGATTATGATGGCGTAATTTACAAAAAGGATTATCGCAAGCGATATCGTGCCGTCGGTTGTTGTCAGTTTCTGGCCCATGACTATGGTGAGCGATATTGAGCCAGCGCCTATCATGAACGGGAAGGCTATCTCTGTCGCCAGTTCGTCAAGGTTTCCTTTCATCTGGACGATGGCTTTCTGGCCTTTTACGATGTAGAGGTATGCGAAGGAGAAGATGATGATGCCGCCGAAAATGCGGAAGGATTCGAAGTTTATCTGCAATATCTTCTGAAAGATGATGTCGCCTGTGATCAAGAACAGGAAAAGGATGAAGTAGGATGTCAGTGTTGATTTTAAGAGCAGTTTCATGAAATCCCTGTGAGACATCTGTTCCATGAGCGGCTCGAGGTAGAGGAAGAGCGCGAAGGGGTTGAGCATCGCAAGGAAGCCTATGATTGTCGAAAGCATAGGATTAGATAGCGGGATAGATTTTTAAAGGGATATGATGTCTTCCCGGGTGACTACGATAAGTTATTTTGTGGTCACCCATGCGCTCCTGTGTCAGGTGACCACATCATGGCCTTTACTGTCATTTGTGGTATTTCATGTTGCGCTCTATCGTGAGCGTGCGGTAGATCTGCTCGAGGAGGAGGATGCGCGCCATCTCGTGGGTGAAGGTCATGCTTGAGAGCGAGATTGTGCTTTTTGCGCGCTTTTTTACGTCTTCTGAGAGGCCGTTTGCGCCGCCGATGACGAATACCGGAGCGATTGTTTTTTTTAGCAGATGGGCGAAGTCAACTGTGGTGAGTTGAGCGCCTTTCGGGTCCAGGGCTATGAAGGGCTTGTCTTTTATTTTTGATAGGAGGGATTCGCCTTCCTTTTTTATGACCTCTTCAATATTCTGTGACTTGTCGTTCTTGAGCTCGAGCACTTCTGCTTTTGAGAAATGGTTGATGCGTGTCAGATATTCTTTTTCCTGATCTTTGAACATCTTGTTTGTGCCTACTGAGATTATTGTGATCATGTGTTCACCTTTTGTATATTTGGCTTCTGGATTTAATTAATGTTGTTTAATTTTGTATTTATGATGCCCTAACTCTCACATTTTTGTGGGTTTTTTTTGGTCTATCCTGTTTTACGAGGGATGATTTCGTGCCAGGAAGTTTATAGTAAACGCCATAACTTTTTGGACAAATGGCGTTTCCATATAGTTGACATCTCTTGGTTTTTGGCATAATTTGTCCATTTATCAACGATGTCAACTATATTTAAAGTTTATAATCAAGGTAATTTTCAGGTAATCAATATGTTTGACAAAATCAAGGATGCACTCAACAAGTTCGCGCGGCTCGGGGTCGCTGACAAGAAGGCAATCGATGAGCTTGTGCGGGACATACAGCGCACGCTGATAGCTTCTGATGTGAATGTGAAGCTTGTTTTTGAGCTATCGAAGAATATCAAGGAGAAGGCGCTTGATGAAAAGATACCAAAAGGGCTTACGAGGCGCGAGCATGTTGTCGATATTGTCTATAAGGAGCTTGTGAGGTTCCTCGGCGAGAAGAAGCCGGATATAATGCTCAAGAGCCAGAGAATACTGCTTGTCGGGCTTTTCGGGTCCGGTAAGACTACTACTACGGCCAAGCTTGCCAAGTATTTCACAAAAAAGGGGCTTTCGTGCGGGATGATATCGTGCGACGTGTGGAGGCCTGCGGCGTTCGAGCAGCTCAACCAGCTATCAAAGCAGATAAATGTGGCGGTATATGGCGATTCGAAGGAAAAGGATCCGGTGAAGATTATCGAGAAGGGACTTGTGGCGCTTGAAGGGAAAGAGGTCATAATTGTCGATTCTGCCGGCAGGTCTGCGCTTGATGATGAACTGAGGGAGGAGCTTGTCAGGATCGATGAGGTTGTCAAGGCGGATGAGAAGCTGCTTGTGCTGTCGGGTGATATCGGGCAGGCTGCAGGGAGCCAGGCAAAGGAGTTCAATGAGCTTGTCGGGCTTACGGGTGTCATAATCACGAAGATGGATTCGAGCGCAAAGGGAGGCGGGGCGCTCTCTGCGTGCTATGCTGCGGGGATCAATACGAAATTCGTCGGAATGGGTGAGAAGATTGATGATTTTGAGACATATGACCCAGTGAAGTTCGTGTCAAGGCTTCTTGGGATGGGGGATCTTGAAGGGCTGCTTGAGAAGGCAAAGGAGGTCATGAGTCCTGAGAAGGCTGAGGAGATCATGAGCGGGTCGTTCAACCTGAATACGTTCTATGACCAGATAGACAGCATGAAGAAGATGGGCTCCTTAAGCAAGATCATGGATATGCTGCCGATGGGCGGGGTCAAGATACCGAAACACCTGATGGATGAGCAGCAGGACAAGATGGAGAAATGGAAAATCATCATGGATTCGATGACGAAGGAAGAGAAGAAGAAGCCAGAGGTCATTGATTCTTCGCGTATCGAGAGGATCGCCGCCGGGGCGGGGGTCGAGCCGGCTGAGGTCAAAGAGCTTATGAAGAATTACAAGCAAGTCAGCAAGATGATGAAGAGGTTCAAGGGCGGGAAGGCGTTCAAGAGAGGGCCGCTGAAGGATATGTTCAAGAGCCTTAAGGGGAATCTGCCGGTGTGAGGATTATGTTGACAGGAAGTTCATATCACTTTGTCTTTCTTAAGTTCTTTTAGCATCTCTTCGACCGAATGGGCTGCCCTTGTCACGCCCATGCTTCTTGTGTCTGTGTCTGTCCCTGCAAGATAAAGGCCGCTTATCGGGGTTCTTGGGCCAGGGAATCTGGCGCCGACGGTTATTGCTGCCTTTTCAGGAGTGGTCACCTGTATGTGCTTCATGATTATGCCTTTTTCTATGCCGGGAAACAGGCCTTTAATTGTGTCTAATAGCAATTCACTCTGCTCTTTTTCTGTGCGCCCGCCTGTCAGCGCGGATGTAAAACCGATTAGCTGAGTGCCTGGTGGCGCGAACTGAGGGTCATAATTGGATACTGGCATGGCCCAATATGGGGTATCGCTGTTTGAAAATACTTCTGAGCCGATATAATCAAATTCTTTCCTTTTTTGCTTCAGACCAAGCCATAATGTGAGGGCTTTTGACTGCTTAAGGTTCAAGAGTGAATCTTTGAAGTCTTGGGGGAGTTTGTTTTCTATCAATGATGGAAGGGTTTTGACTTCTGCTGTGAAGATGACGATGCCTGATCTGTATTTGCCTTTTTTTGTGGTTGTCAGAAAGGCGTTTCCTTTCTTTCTGATTTTTGTGGCTGCTTCATCTGTGTTTATTGTCACGCGGCCGATAGGAATTGACATCAGGATCGCGTTTGTTATGCTTCTTATGCCGCCGGCAGGGTAACCATGACCGCTGATGTTGTTGTTTTTAACTATGCCGACGATGCCTGAGATTTTTTTCTTTATGCCGCGGGACAGTTCATCGGTGGTGCCGCCGCCTGAAAGTATCCGCCATACGGGGGTCTCTTCCATGGATTTGCCTGAGAGGAAATAGCATACTGTGTCGATAAATTTCAGGGCGCTCTGAGAGAAGTCGTATTTTTTTATGAAATCATAGACGCTTTTGTCTAGTTCTTTTTCGTCAAATGTGTGGTTTTTTGTAGCGTCGATGAAGGAGCGCGCGATTATGAGCCGGTCTTTTTTTGAGAACATGTTAAATCTTGCAAGCGACTGCAGAGTGGAGGGGAATCTTAAGAGCTTGTTTTCGCTTCTTACGTAATAGTGCCCATGCGGAAGAAATCTTGGGACTATGTCAAAATATTTATTCATAAGTTCGACCAGCGGTCCTTTTTTGAGGCTGGTGATGGCGTGGACTCCTGTATCTACCTGGAAACCAGCGATATTGTATGACCTGCAGTTGCCGCCGAGAAGTGATGTTTTTTCAAGGAGCAGTACGGTTTTGCGTTCTTTTGCGAGCGCAAGCGCTGACAGGAGCCCGGAGATGCCGGCGCCTACTACGACAGCGTCATATTTTTTTTGAGAGATGATAAATCACCTAAATAAAGAATTTTAATATCTATGTTATTTATATGGGAATATATTTATATTGGATATCCAAGAATTTATGTCTCTTTTACTTTAATAATATTTCTTTTTGTTGGGTAGCATTGTGATTAATGCGGTAAATGTTTAGAATTGGTGATATGCAAGGGGCATAAATGCCCCAGAATGCATATCGTTCTCTTTGGGAAGAGAGGAGGGGGTTGAATTTGATTGCGTAATGGGTTGTGTTTACATTAGATAGTAGCACATATCACCCCAAGATAGTAACTTATATCTCCCGATAAGTTTATAAACCTTTTGTTTTTTGGTTTTACCTGCGCAAAGTTAATAAGTATTTCTGTGTAATTTGCAATTCTAAAAAAATGATACGGTTGGTGATTTTATGGTTGAATATGATGAGTTCGGACCCGAGAAAATCGTCGAGGTCTATGACCCGAAAACGGGTATGAGAGGCATAACTGTCATCCATTCGACGGCTCTTGGGCCTGCAAAGGGCGGGATCAGGATGGAGAAGGATGTCACAAGAGATGAGGTGTTCGGGCTTGCGCGGGCGATGAGCTGGAAATGCGCGCTTGCTGATCTTCCTTTCGGCGGAGGGAAGTCAGGCATCATCGGCGACCCAAAGGCGCCTAACAAGCAGGAGATTGTGGCTGCTTTCTCGCGGGCGCTCAAGCAGGAAATCCCCAGCCAGTATGTGGCTGCGCCTGATATGAATATCGCCGAGGGGGAGATGAGGACGTTCGCCAATGCAAACGGGTCGCTGCAATCATGCACTGGCAAGCCTCTTGATATGAAGGGCCTTCCGCATGAGCTCGGATCTACCGGTTTTGGCGTCTTTCTTGCAACGCTCGTGGCTCTGAAGCATAAAGGGATGGATGTTGACGGCGCCACTGTCGCTATCGAGGGTTTCGGCAACGTCGGCCAGTTCACGGCGAAGTTCCTTGCCGAGAAGGGAGCAAAGATTGTCGCTGTGTCTGATTCGAAGGGCACGCTATATAATCCGGACGGTCTTGATGTTCTTAAGCTTATCGAAGTCAAGGAGAGAACAAGAGCAGTTGGCAATTATGCTGATGCAGAGAAGATGACGACTGAGGAGCTGTTCGGGCTTGACGTGGATGTACTGGTCCCTGGGGCAAGGCCGAATGTCATCACAGATAAGAACGTCTCTTTAGTGAAGGCAAAGATTGTTGTCGAGGCGGCAAATATCCCTATGACTTATGATACCGAGAAGAAACTGCATGATAAAGGGGTTCTTGTTGTGCCTGATTTTGTTGCCAATGCCGGCGGCGTGATATCATCTTATGTCGAGTATATAGGCGGCGACAATGATGAGGCGTTCAGGATGATCGAGGAGAAGATCAACAAGAATACCGAGCTTGTCCTGTCGCGCGCGGAAAAGGAAGGTGTGATGCCGAGGGATGCGGCGCTTGCCATCGCGAAGGAGAGAATCAGGAAGGCGCTTGATAGGCGGTATGAGAACGTAAAGAAAGAGAATGAGAAGCATATATCATAGCTGGCCGTTGTTTTGTGTCACCACCATTCCTTTCTGCATGATCGCCAAAACCTCAGGCATTTGCATGGATCACATTACTTTGTGCTGCGCCTGAATCATCTTCTCTTGAAACTGAGGGTAAGATGATGTCGATTGCTCACGAACAAGCACTTGTATATGTTGTAACTTCTGGTGAACTCCACGCCGGATTTTCATGCGTCCATGTTATTATTAGGTTATTTCCACTGGCATGGGTATAAAAAATAGATGCATATGGATCTTCTCCGTCTGTAGTTTTTGCTCCGGATACACCCGCATCCACATGCCACACGCCATCGTGATCATTCACAGTGGCATAATGAGTGTGTGCACCAACGAATACCGCGACTTTTTGAGATACAAATAGATTCTGCAGGTTGTTTCTATTTGTAACATCTTTATCCAATGAATCGCCTACATGACGACTCTTAGGATATAAAGGTTCATGTCCGACGACTACCTTGCAACTTGTTGTTCCCGATAAATCAGTATTTAGCCAATTAAATAAAGCAGTTGGTATGTAACCTCCTTCTGTGCCTCCGTATTTCCAATACGCATCATTATTTGCCCCATCCCAGTATTCGTTCATGTTAATGACATGTATTCCACCCACATTCAATGAATATGTTGTTTTATCTGTTCCTGTGGGGCCGGGGGTTGGAGTTATTTTTAAACCGGAATACATTGCACGAACCGCTGAAGCATCTCCTTGATCTATTTCATGGTTTCCCATCACATAAAACACGGGTATATCTTTTACATCTGATGCGGCATATGCCTGTTGTGTTTGTGCTATTCTATCCATATCACCGATCATAAATATTGCATCAACCGTACCCGTCGGTGATTGTGGAATAACTTGATTAAGGTCTTTTGTCAATTCAGTTATTCCTGCTGCTCCAAATTTTGATGGTCTTGCATCACCAAGGTATGCTATAGTGCCGGATGCGGGTGCGGGACATGCAGGGCAGGAGCCTCCGCAATCGATCCCGGTCTCATCGCCATCTTTTATCCCGTTTGAGCAGGATGGTGCGGGGACACCCATCTCACTACATACTGTTTTTAATTTATCTACATCAGCGTCTTCTTCAAGTACGGTTATCCCGCATTCTTTTTTTGTGAAGTCCATTGGATATGTTGTATAGCTTGAGCGTTTTAGAATCTTGTCTGCCAAGGATAATACTGTCTTCTTCTGGCCGAGGTAGCTCACTTCAGCATCGCAGGTCAGGCGTTTACATACAGGCTTTTCTTCACGAAGCTTCATGCAGAGATAGTTACCGACAGAGGTATCATGAAGAGTTATTTTTTCGTCTATGTCTCCGGGATATATTTTCGGATTGTCTGTCGCGTATATCGCTTCGACTATGTCGGGTATATTTGCCTTGTAGTATGTCTCTTGGCCTGAATTTGCAGCGCAGAGGGTGTTGATGTTGGTGTATATGTCTGAGAATTGCTTGCCTGCGTCCTGTCGGGCGCGTTCGGTGAAGATGTTGTTGAGGATGCCTAGAAATATGCCGATGGCCACGAGGCCTACTATCAGGCCGGTTATTATCCAGTTAAATGCGAATGCTTTTTTCATGTCAGGCACGGGAGATATACGATATTCACGGTCTATCAATATTTGTGCAGGACGCATATATATAATTTTATTTTTTGAGCCATGTACCAAGGCTAGCGTCGGCTTCTATATCAAATATCTGGTTGTCATTCGCTGAGACTGTCTTTATGCCTGTGTCTTCCTCTATCTGTTGTGCTATTTTCCAGGGTCCGTGCTTTATAATCCCCATGCCTATGTGCTGGATGATCGCAAGTTTCGGGTTGATGTCTTTTATGAATCTTTTTGTATCTTCTACGTCCATGTGCTTTTTTTCATAGCCGTCCGCCTTTTCATTGTCCCATTTGAGGTAGACGCAGTTGAGGATGATGATGTCGGAACCAATGTGTTTTTTTGCGATGGCTTTCGTGTAGAGGGTGTCTGAGAGGTATGAGATTGTTTTTTCTGCGTGGAAGATGAAACCGATGCCTGCTTTGTCTGTGTGCTCCGTCGGGGTGACGGTGATTTTCAGGGCGCCGATGTTGAATTCGTCGCCGGCTTTGAGAATCCGCTTATTTTGTGCGCAGTCCTGATGGTAGTAGTTGATGGCTTTTTCTTCGCCTTCAAGGACTGACGATGGCGCTGCGATGAGGCCTCTTTTTTTTCTTGTGCCTGCGGTCATGGCTTCGATGAGGACTGCCGCATCGTTTGTGTGGTCTATGTGGTTGTGGGAGACCAGTACCGCGTCGAGGTTCTCTAAGCGGATTTTTTGGGTGCGGGAGCGGATGAGTGCGCCGGGACCGGGGTCGAGGTAGATTCTTTCTCCTTTGAGTTCGGCGTAGATGCCGGCGGTCGATCTCAGCTGGGTGACGAGGTTTATCCTGCCGCCGCCTGTGCCTAAGAACTGGATTCTTGATGCCATTGCTAATTGTTGGGGCAAGACATTTATATCTTTTTTAACAATATCTATTTTATGGATGATGAGATCACTTTCGGAAATGAGGATGTTGATGAGGAGATCAAGAAGAAGATGAAACTGATTGAGGGGAAGATGAAGGAGATACGGGAGCTTCGTGTCGATATCAGGGAGCTGAATAAGAGGAAGGCGAAGAAAAGGGCGATAAGGATCAATGTCCCTGCGGATAAGAAAGAGGAGATTCAGAAGAGGATCAAGGAGATGATGGAGGAGTATGCGGAGTAGGTGTTGTTTTTATCAGGGAGACAACTCAACTCAGATGGCTCTGATCTTGTTCCGGATGCCATGTATCTGATCATAAGTCAGCTTCTCCAGAATATCTTTTGTATCTAACAGAAAATTGAGAAGCTCATCGTAATCAACTGATACAGGCATGTTTTTCAGGTAATACTGGTTGTCTATCCTCAATTTCTTGTCTTTTGAAAGCCTTTTTTGGGTGCCTTTCCTGAAAACGCCTTCATCCTCGAGTAGGCTGCATAAAGATATTGTGCATTCATGTATCTCTGATTTTATGCCTATTTTCATGAGCACGGCGTAGACTGCAAAATACTCAAAATAGTATTTCGTTGTTGCAAGCCACATGTTTGATTTGCCTGTTATTGCTTTCAATATGCTTAAAGTCTCTTCTGCTGTTGTTATGTATTCCCTTGCAAGATTGTCGTTTGGCTCAATCAATTTTATTCCGCTCTTCTGGGATTTGCACCACCTTATCTTCTCATTATCATCCATCTTAAGACCTCTTCTGTTCCTTTTATTATTATATGCTTCTTTATTACCTCGTTTCTTAACGTCGGCGTTATCTTTTCCAGATCCGAAACATTTATGAGGTGTATTTTCCGGTTGAGCTTCTCGCCTAGTTTGTCGATATCTTTTTTGGATTTTATTTTGCCGGTGACAATGATATCAATATCATTGGCCTCTTCTGCATCCTGTGCTGCAGAGCCGAAGATTATGGCGATATTGTCTTCATCCAGATTTGAACCAGTGTATGATATAAATTCTTTTAAGATGAGACTCTTTTCTGCCAGGTTTATCAGTCTGTTCTTTTCTGCTATTGAAAGATAATGGAGTGTCAGCGGGCTTTCAGTGTTTAATGAATAAAGGGTCAGACGTCCCTTTGTTTTTTTCTTTAGAATACCTTTTTTTTCTAAATAATTGAGATGTTGTCTTATTGTGGAATATGGTTGGTTTATTTCTCTTGATATGTCTGCCAGATGTATATCCTCATAAGGTCGGTTTAAGAATGGTTCTAAAACGGACAATATTGTTATTTTTTCTACCATATCGTTATATTTGTAACAATAGACATATATATTTATCGATATTTCCGAGTTCCTGAAAATCTCCAAAAACTATATAAGGATATGCGGCAAAACATGTTCTTGGTGATTGAAATCAAATCTCGGCGCATTCTTGTTACTTCCGCACTACCTTATGCGAACGGCTCTCTTCATATGGGGCATCTTTGTTCGACTTATCTTCCGGCGGATATCTTTGTGCGCTATCATCGAGCTATCGGCAATGATGTCGTGTATGTGTGCGCGACTGACGAGCACGGGACGCCTATCGAGATCAATGCACAGAAGGCTGGACTCAAGCCAGAGGAGTTCGTGAAGAAGTTCCGGGTCGAGCATGCGAAGGATTTTTCTTTGATGGGTATCAGCTTCGATATCTTCTATCATACGCATTCTCCTGAGAACAAGGAGTTTGCGGCGCTTTTTTTTGAGAGGGCGAAGAAGAAGGGCGTGATATATACCAAGGAAGTGGAGCTGATGTTCTGCCCGGATTGCGAGCGGTATCTGCCGGACAGGTTCCTCAAGGGCACGTGCCCGAAGTGCGGGGCAGCGGATCAGTACGGGGATTCGTGCGAGAAGTGCGGGGCGACTTATCAGACAAGCGAGCTTGTCGATGCTTATTGCGCTGTCTGCGGGGCGAAGCCGGAGAAGAGAACCGAAGAACATTATTTTTTCAAGCTTAAGATGTATGAGAAGGAGCTTCGGAAGTGGCTTACGTCTAATAAGAAAATACAGAAGGATGTCAAGAATTATGTGCTGAACTGGATCAAGGAGGGGCTCAAGGACTGGGATATCACGCGTACCGGGCCTTATTTCGGTTTCCTGATCCCGGGGGAGAAGAACAAGTATTTCTATGTGTGGCTTGATGCGCCGGTGGGGTATGTGTCTTCTACTGCGAAGTGGGCCAAGGACAATAAACGGAAGTGGGAGGATTTCTGGCTGTCTAAAGATTCGTCCATCTATCATTTCATCGGGAAGGATATTGTCTATTTCCATTTCCTTTTCTGGCCTGCGCTCCTGATGGCTGCTGATTTCAATCTCCCGACGGATATCCCTACCCGAGGGTATCTTACGGTCGACAAGGACAAGATGAGCAAGTCGAGGGGGACGTTCATTCTGCTTCGGGATTACCTTGATAAATTTCCTGCTGATTATCTGAGGTATTTTTTGACGTCCGTGACTGCGAATAATACAACGGACACGGATTTCAGCTACAAGGAGTTCCAGATGAAGGTGAACAACGAGCTTTCGGACACTTTCGGGAATTTCGCGCATCGGACGCTTACTTTTGCCTGCAATAATTTCGGTTCGTCGGTGCCACGCTGTGGCAAGATGAACAAAGTGGATAAGGAGTTCGATAAGAGGATCGAGGGGCTTTCGGGTGTTGTCGGAGATTTAATAGAGGATGTCGAGCTCAAGCGGGCGCAGGAGGAGATCATGGAGTTTTCGAGGGAGTGCAACCGATACTTCAATTCAAATGAGCCCTGGAAGACTGTGAAGACTGATAAGGAGAGGGCGGCTACTACTGTTTATCTTTCGTTGAAGGCGCTGTTTATGCTTGCGAATGTACTTTCGCCTTTTGTGCCTACAATCGCTGCCAGTTTAGGGAAGACGCTTGGTGTTAAGGATACATCTTGGGGTAAGATTGATTTTAAAGCCGGGGCGAAGCTTAAGAAGCCGGAAGTGCTTGTCGCAAAGGTCACTGATGAGGATATAGCGGAGGACCCTTTCAGTGCGCTTGATCTTCGGGTGGCGAAGGTTTTGAGTGTTGAAGATCATCCTCAGGCGGATAAACTTTATGTGGTGCAGATTGATCTTGGTGCTGAGAAGAGGCAGCTTGTCGCCGGGCTTCGGGAGCATGTGGCTAAAGTGGATCTGGTGGGGAAGAATATTGTTGTTGTGGCCAATCTGGAATATGCTAAATTGCGCGGGGTCGAGTCGCAGGGGATGCTTCTTGCTGCGGATGACGGGAAGGATGTGGTTGCGCTTACGGTCGCGGGTGAGCCGGGTGAGAGTGTTGTTGCCAGCGGTGTTGCCCGGAAGCCGAAAGAAAAGATAAAATTCAATGATTTCCTGAAGATTGAGATGTTGGTCAATTCCCGGAAGGAAGTCGAGTATAAGGGGAAAGTGCTGAAGAGCGAGAAGGGGAGCGCTGTCGTGGGGGATATCGGTGAGGGCGCTAAGGTCAGATGATTAGCAATCCATGCGTTTTCGGTTTCTGTTGGGCTTTTTCTAATACATTAATGTGATTTGGAGATGATAATAGCAAATCATTTATTTCTTCTATGGATGATGCTGTCTTAATGTGCAACGGAAATACTCTCTCTTCCAAAGTGTGTTTCTGTAAATCGATTTTGGATAAATACCCCATACCAGCGGGGACATACATGACCGTGTCATAAGCCAGCACCCAGTCGGTATCAGACAATATTTCTGTCGGTTTCTGGTCTATCAGGCGAATGTTATAGAGAATGCCAGCATCAGGCGTGTTACTGCCTATCCTTTCGATATAGACGGTCATCAGGCTGTTGCCTTCTCTGATCGTTTCTGTGATGGCCGGAAGAGTGTCGCGCTCTCTGAGAGCCATGATGCTTCCTATGAGCCAATCCTTCTTTTCTGAAAGAATTTTCCTGTACGTCTCAACTAAAGTAGCGCTATAATTGCCGCTCACAACAACACCTCAATCTGCCGTGGGATATATATGGACAGAAATAGTTATAATTCTACTGATGGTCAGGATATGTAGATTTTATAGAATACAACCATTGAAAGTGTAAAGGCGAGTAATAGATATTTAGAGGCAATGGGGAAATATATCTAATATTTGGGTATGAAACTGCCTGCTGCGGCTTTTACAATCCCGTCTATCACTTTTTCGATGTAATCAGGGATTGCGCTTTCCTTTACGATATCCATTCCCCTGTATTTACTCCTCTCACACCGGAGGTCATCCGGAATCAGGTAGATCTGCCCCAATACATCTATCCCTTTCCCTTTCTTGTCCATCAAAACATCTGCCGAACAGGGAGAATATGTCTTGTCACTAAAAATGTAATGGCAGCATTTTTTCATATGGATCATGCGATAATGTATTCTGAAGAACGCCTTTTTTTTACAGGTTTATTCACCAGTGCTCCGAGGCCGATTCTTTCTAAGACCTCTTCGATAGTCTTAGCGCTGCGAATCTCTTTTGGTTCGCTGGATTCTGAACTGATATACAACGGGTCTTTACTTACCTCATTAGGTCTGATCATCAATCCATGAATCTGGTTTTTGCCTGTATTTTTCAGAATGATCACTTTATTCGCGTTGGCATAGCCGCCGCATCTGAATTCCGGTGATGTATATATTGTTGCACTAGCATCACGTTTCTCAATTTTACCTTCTGACTGAATTGTCCAGTAACTCTCTAAACCCTTTTCCATCTGTTGTATCCCGTACAATGCAGAAATAGCTACATCTTCCTCCTTCAAAAAATCAGATGAAATTCCAGTATCTACTCTTTCCTCGCCTTTTACAACACCGAGATATAGAGCATCATCACCTTGAACAATATACATACCTTCATTCAATTCTTTTTTTCTATAAAAATTCTCTTCGCTTATTATATTCATTGTCATTATAACCACCTCATCCTAACATGATCATTATTATTACTTTTTTGTAATTAATTGTTTTATATATTTAAATACTTTTTGGTAGTGACATTATTTTTGTTGGCTCATCCTTTGAACTTGGTGGATTTTTGCACATCTTTTTCCCATATGATTAATGCCAAGTATTATATGTATGGAATGCTGATTATTGTCATGGTCGGCATGAAGGACATTGATGGCGCGAGGCATGAAGTGCGCAGGTATAGAGGATTTACGCTTGATCAGTTCCAGGTCGATGCCATCTCTTCTATCGAGAATAATCATTCGGCCGTGGTGTCTGCGCCCACGGGGTCAGGAAAGACGCTTATCGCGGACTATATCATCAATAAGTATATCGATAAGGGCATCAAGGTGATATATACTGCGCCTATCAAGGCGCTTTCCAACCAGAAGTACAAGGAGTTCTCGAAGGATTATGGAAAGGAGCGCGTCGGGCTTATCACCGGCGATGTGACTATCAACCCGGGGGCGCCTGTGATCATCATGACGACTGAGATATACCGCAATATGGCTATAACTCATGATCCTGCGCTTGATTCTGTGGCTTATGTGATTTTTGATGAGATACATTTCATCAATGATGTCGAGAGAGGCTATGTGTGGGAGGAGTCTATCATATTTTCAGATGAACGCGTGCGAATGCTCTGCCTTTCTGCCACGATCCCTAATGCGCGCGAGTTCGCGGACTGGATAAAGGCTATAAAGGGGCATGAAGTGGATACGATCATGAATGACAAGAGGCCGGTGCCGCTTCACCGGGCCTTTTTTGAGCGCGAGCTAGGCATCACTACGCTTGATGAGATTAAGAAAAAGCACGAGAGAGAGAAGGTACAGTACATGGGATTCAGGAAGCGGAGAGGGGACATGGGTGATAAGAACAGTACGCATGTCGAGCTTGTGTCGCTTATCAGGGATAAGCTGCCCTGCTTTTTTTTCACGTTCTCGAGGCAGAAATGCCAGTTGAATGCACTTGAGCTTGCAAGATCGGAGATGTTTGAGCGCAATGATGAGATGAGTTCGCGTATAAGGAAGAAGCTGAGTGATTCTGTTCCTGAGATCAATAACCTTAAGTCTATGCGGGATCTACGATCGGTGCTACCTTACGGGATAGCTTTCCATCATGCGGGGCTTCTGCCCATCATCAAAGAGCTTGTCGAGGAGCTTTTTTCAGAGGGGCTTATCAAGGTGCTTTATACGACCGAGACGTTTGCCGTGGGCATCAATATGCCTGCAAAAAGCGTGTGCTTCGATTCGATGATGAAGTATGACGGCATCAATTTCCGGTATCTCAATTCCAAGGAGTATTTCCAGATCGCCGGCAGGGCCGGGCGGAGGGGCATTGATAAGGAAGGGTTCGCGTATGCGATTGTCGGGGGGCGGGATTTCAATTATGAGATGCTGAAAAAGATAACCAGAAAGGATACGGAGCCGATAAGGTCGCAGTTCCGGCTTTCTGTGAATACTGTGCTGAATCTTGTGAAACAGCATACCAAGGAAGAGATAGATAATATCCTGTGCAAGAATTTCAGTACATACCAGAAATACGGCAAAAGGTTCGATAAGGAGAAGGAGGCGGTCATCTATCGCAATTTCAATAATATACGAAAGAAGCTTCTTGCCCTGAATTATATAGAGGGGAACAATCTTACTGAGAAGGGGGAGTTTTCGAGGAGGATATATTCGGAGGAGATCGCTACGGGAGAGATTTTCGGGACGCGGCTCTATACGAGGATGAATGACTATGAGATACTTCTTGTGATTGCGTGTCTTGCTTATGAACATAAGCCAAAGAACGAGTTTTTCAAGAAGTTTGATAACCGGACTACGCGGGCGCTTATCCAGAAGGTCAATTCAGTGCCGTATCTGGCCAAGGTGAAGAATTTCGCTTATATGAAGGAGCTTACTGCGCTCATATACCCGTGCTACCGGGGGTCCAGCATTTTTGAGATCATGAGGAACACGAGCCTTCTTGAGGGCGATGTGATACGTTTCTTCAGGCAGATCATCGACCGTATAGGGCAGATTAGGAATGCCACTACGGATTATAAGCTGATCGATATGCTTGATAAGTGCGAGGATAAGATCAACCGCGCGATGGGGGATATTGATGTCATTTGATTGCGTTTTTTGTTGATGATTATTTTTTGATTCATCCGAATCTGTATCTTACGACTCCTTATGGGTCTTGTCTGACAACCCACACTGATACATATTCTCATGCATTATCTTCGATATATTGTCTTAGGATCAGGTATTTGCTTCAATCTGAAAGAAAAATGGGCAGTATACTGGTTGAAAGACAACACTTGAAGTTCTCACTTAAGGCAGGCTTTGATGAGGCCCATGAACAACGGGTGCGGATTCAGGGGGCCTGATTTGAATTCGGGGTGGGCCTGGGTCGCTACGAAGAATTTCCTGTCTTTTAGTTCCATGAATTCCATGAGCTTGCCGTCGGGAGATGTGCCTGAAAATGTGAGGCCGTGACTTTCCAGTTTTTCTATGTATGCGGGGTTGACTTCGTACCTGTGGCGGTGGCGCTCGGATACTTCGTCTTTGCCGTAAAGCTTGTGGACTATCGTTCCTTTTTTGAGGATGGCGTTGTATGCGCCAAGACGCATTGTAGCGCCGTACCGGTTGTTTTTTATGAGCTCTTTCTGTTCCGGGAGGATGTCTATCACAGGGTATGCTGTCTTTGGGTCCATCTCTGTGGAATGAGCGCCTGACATGCCGCAGGCGTTTCTTGCGTATTCTATGACCGAGAGCTGCATGCCGAGACAGAGACCGAGAAGCGGAATGTCGTTTTCTCTCAAGTATCTTATAGCCGTGATTATCCCTTCTATGCCTTTGTCGCCGAAGCCGCCGGGGATGACTGCGCAATCATATCCTTTGAGTATCTCTTCTGGTGATTGCTCTTCAAGGACGGTGGATTGTATCTGGGTAATCTTTGGCCTGACTCCGTTGTGGGCGCATGCGTGCTTTATCGCCTCAAGGACTGAAAGATATACGTCGGCATGGTCTGTCTTGCCGTGGGATACGTATTTGCCTATCAGGGCGATGTTCAATTCTTTTTCTGCGTTTTTGAGCATGCGGGTGTATTTTTTCCATTCGGAGAGGTCTATGCCGTCAAACATGCCGAATTTTTCAAGTATCTTCTCGCCGAAGTCCTGCTTTTCGAATAGCTGAGGTATCTTATAGACGCTGTCAAGGTCGGGATTGTCTATTATGTATTCCTCGTCGACGAAGCATCTTTTTGCGATTATCCAGCGGCGGGGCTTGTCTATGCCTATCTCTGACCTCGCCACGACGAAATCAGGGTATATGCCGACCTCTCTGAGTTTTGACATAGCATGCTGGGTGGGCTTGGTTTTCAGCTCGTTTACGTTCTTGAGGTATGGGACGTATGTCACCATGACGCTTACTGACGGGTATTCTCTTGAGAGTTCCCGTACCGCATGAAGGAATACGAGGTTCTCGATGTCGCCTGTGGTGCCGCCTACCTCGACGAGCGTGAATTCGTTGCCGTCTGTGGATTCCAGTATCCTCCTTTTGACCTCGTCTACAATGTCCGGGATGACTTCCACGTCGCGCCCGTTGTATTTTAGCTGGCGCTCTTTCTCTATGACCGATAAGTATATCTGGCCGGTCGTGATGTTGTTTCTCTTCGGCACGTGGATGTTCAGGAAGCGCTCGTAGTTGCCCAAGTCCTGGTCTATCTCGCCGCCGTCTTCGGTGACGTAGACCTCGCCGTGCTCTGTGGGGCGCATGGTGCCGGCATCGATGTTTATGTAGGGGTCGATTTTCACTGCCGTGACCGAGTAGCCGCCGGATTTGAGGAGAGCGCCGACGGATGATGTCACTATGCCTTTCCCGAGACCTGACAGCACACCGCCTATTACGAATATGAATTTTGGTTTATCGTTTTTTTTAGAAGAAGATTTTCTTTCCATAATGTATTGTTAGTGCGCTAAGAAATTTTATATAATGATTGCCTGTCTTTTATCAAGGTTTATAAAATTTGTTTTTCTATTGTGTCTAATGCCTGATTATAAAGAGAGGATGATTTCTACACTGATGCATACTTTTGCCGGTGTCGGCATGGGTTATGTCTCAAAGGATATAATCGCCGGATATGGCGGGAGCACGGTGGCTTTTGTCGGCGCGGTTGTGCTGATATTGATGAACCAGGTCGTCAAGTTCGGGCTGAAGAAGCATGAGTTCAACTGGTGGATGGGAAACGGCATCTGGCCTTATCTTTCTACGTGGTTTGCTGTGTGGGTTATTGTCCTTAATGTGTGAGTTTTGAAGCTTCTGCTTTAGGGGTCGTGTTTTTCAATAGTCTTATTCTGAGTTAGTAACCGGGTATGGATAGCTATTAAAAAATAAGAAAGCAAACTATTGTATTGTTGTTACCGGGGAGATTTGTGTAATTTTGGGGGCGGTTTGTGTGAATGAGACGATTAAGAATCTTGCTTTGGCATTTGTCGGCGAGAGCCAGGCGCGCAACAGGTATTCTATCTATGCAGAGATCGCAAAGGAGGGGGGGCATACCACGGTCGCTGAAGTGTTTCTGCTTACTGCGGATAATGAGCGGGAGCATGCGAAGTGGAATTACAGGATGCTTTCAGCGCTTGTGAAGAAAAGCGGCGGGGATGTTTCCGAAATCAATATTCCGATTTCTGTCCCTCTTATTCTTGGGGATACAAAGGAGAACCTTCGAGGTGCGATTGCAGGCGAGCATCATGAGACTGCCACGATGTATCCTGATTTTGCAAGAGCTGCTGAAAAAGAGGGGTTTAATGATGTCGCTGCGCGCATCAGGGCTATCGGCATGGCTGAAGAGCATCACAGGAAACGATACAAGAGACTGCTTGACGAACTGGAAGGCAGGGCTGAAGATGTGAAAGCAGATGGTGCGTCCTGGGTCTGTAGCGTGTGCGGCTATGTGCACAAGGGCAATGCTGCGCCTTCAAGATGCCCGTCATGCGACAGCCCGCGCGAGAAGTTCAGAAGAGAGAGCGCAAATGACTGAAAGGAGACAGGATATAATGTCGAAATTTTTTAAAAAGGCCAAGAAGAGCGGTCTTCCACCCGGGACTCTAGTCCATACCGGCAAGAAAAGGACAGAGAAGGTGAAGATCACAATCTTTGATTATGATAAAGATCATCTCGAGGAAAAGACCGTAAAAGATGTTGAAGAGTGCTTCCCGTTCAAAGAAAAACCAACTGTCACATGGATCAATATAGACGGTATCCACGAGACAGATATCATCGGGAAGACCGGGAAGCATTTCGGGCTTCATCCTCTTGTGATCGAGGATATAGCAAGCATCGGCCAGCGGCCGAAGATGGAGGATTTCGAGGATTACCTGTATATTGTCCTGAAGATGCTTAGTTATGATGAGAAAAACAACGAGATCAATGCCGAGCAGATCAGCCTTATCCTCGGGTCCAATTTCGTGATATCGTTCCAGGAGAGGGCGGGCGACATATTCGACCCCATACGCGAGAGGATCGGTAGCGGAAAAGGGCGTATAAGAAAATCCGGCGCTGATTATCTTGCCTATGCATTGATGGATGCTATTGTTGACCAGTATTTCGTCATCCTTGAGACGCTTGGTGAGCGGATAGAGGACATGGAAGAGGAACTTGTGACCAATCCTACTCCCGAGACACTTAAGGCCATACACAACATGAAGAGGGAGATGATATTTTTGCGCAAGTCTATATGGCCTTTGAGGGAGGTCGTGAGCGGGCTTGAGAGAGGTGAATCGCCGCTTATCCAAAAATCGACTGCCATCTACTTGAGAGATGTCTATGACCACACGATACAGGTCATCGATACTGTCGAAACTTTCAGGGATATGGTCTCAGGTATGCTTGACATTTATCTTTCAAGCCTGAGCAATAAGATGAATGAGGTCATGAAGGTTTTGACTATCATCGCGACGATATTCATCCCGCTGACTTTTCTTGCCGGAGTCTATGGCATGAATTTTGAGTACATGCCAGAGCTTCATGTGTGGTGGGCGTATCCTCTGCTATGGTTGATGATGATTGCTGTTGCTGTTTCAATGCTGTTTTATTTCAAAAAAAGGAGATGGTTATGAGTGGATATTAAAAGATTCATACATATATATTCTAGTATTGAATTTGTGAGGTTTTCTGTATGATTGGTGAATTGCCTGATAAGATTATGGCTGCGTTGCTTGAGACGCTGCCGGTTGAATTTTCGGTTCTTGACAAGGATGATAAGCTTCTTGCGTGGAACAAGCATGAGAGAAGGATATTCAAGAGACAGGAGAGTGCGCTTGGATGCGATGTGCACGAGTGGTATCCTAAGGCAGACATAGATAAAGTGGACCAGATATTGCGCGAGATGAAAAAAGGGACCAGGAACTATTCCAAGTTCTGGATAGATTATATCATAGGCGAAAATAAGCAGAAGCATAAGATACTGATACAGTATTACGCCCTGAGGGATAAAGACGGGAGATATCTTGGATGTCTTGAGGTGACGCAGGATATCTCTATCATACAGAAGATAAAGGGCGAGAAGAGAATGATTGATTGAGGAGGCGATTTATGTGATGTCGAAAATCCCGATAAACCTGATGGATGTGAGTACGGATAATGCAGATAAGGAAATATTGAGGGCAGGGGTCATTGCCGAGCTTGATGCGATCAATCTTTATGAGCAGATGGCGGCGATGACGGATGATAAGAATCTGAAAAAGCTGCTTCTTGATATCGCAAAGGAAGAGAAGACGCATGTCGGGGAATTCCAGGCGATGCTTCTCAGACTCGATAAGGAGCAGGAGAAGGAGCTTGCCGAGGGAAAGAAAGAAGTGGATGAGCTGATGGAGTAGGTGCATATGACTGAACTGAATGAAATTTACAGGTGCAATGTGTGCGGCAATGTCGTCGAGATGCTTCATGCAGGTATGGGCGAGCTTGTCTGCTGCGGCGTGCCGATGGAGTTGCTTGCTGAAAAGAAGACTGATACCGGGCTTGAAAAGCATGTGCCTGTGATTGAGAAGACTGATTCGGGATTTACGGTGAAGGTCGGCTCTGTGGCGCATCCGATGGAGGATAAGCATTATATCGAATGGATTGAACTTATTGCTGACGGCCGCCTCTACAGGATGTTTTTGAGACCGCGCGATAAACCGGAAGCGCTGTTCTGTGTAAAGGCACAGAATGTGGTGGCGCGGGAGTATTGCAGTGTCCACGGGCTTTGGAAGTCTTAGGGATTTTTGTAAATATCTATTAAACTTCTGTTGCTAAAAATCTTGTGGCTGTCCAAAAAGCAGTTATAATAAGCCATAATCTTCTTTTGGTTTAGTTTTTTTCATGTCATTTTAGTGCGGGAAAATTATTTCGGGATAATGAAATTCTGATTTTAGGTCTATTTTTGATGTTTTGACCAATAACTATATAAATAGTAACAACCACATAGTAGTTATTGTTTGGGGGTGTTAATAATGACTTACAATGTTGATAAAATAAAAGAAAGTCTCAATAATCAAGGTATACCAGGAGAAGGACGTACATTTCTATTTGGAGCGATAAATGAAAATGACAACACCGCATATGTAGCCACAATGGGGTCCGATGAGAAATATTGGAAAAATGGAGTGTTTGATAATGATTCTGCACAAAAATCGGTCGAATTCTATCTTGGAAAAGAAAAATTTGAGAAGATGAACGTTGTTGGTGTAGAGGGGGCTTTGGGTGTAGAGGGAGTATATCCAATAACTATAGTCTATAAAGAACCAGATTCAGTATCTCAAAATACAATAACATATAATGGTCCTGGAGCAGTAACAGATCTTTTCTGTGTATCTGAATTATTAGAATTAAAATCGCTCTAATCCATTAGAATCAACGGATCATGATTCGGATAATAGTTGAATCTGAAGTATTACTAGATCCATGTTTCGTTTGTACTTGATGTCTTTGATTATGATAAATATAACTAATAATAACGGGAAGTTCGGGCATGAAAAATAGAATTATTCTGATTATTTTTTAGGATAGGTTCTATTCATTCTTCTTTTATTACAACAGATTTACTGATAAATATATAATGTTTTGGCGGATAAGGTTATCATAACAAAAACATTATGTGCAGGTGTTGTCATGATACGGGATAAATATTCTAATGAGATCAAGGTCGGCGAGGATGTGAAGATCGCCGGGTGGATACATGATATCAGGGATCTTGGGAAACTTATTTTTGTCACTATCAGGGACAGGGAGGGCATTGTCCAGGTGACTGCCAAGGGCGGCGTGACTGACGAGAAACTGATGGCTGAGATCAAAAAGCTCGGGAAGGAATGGATCATATCTGTTTCAGGGAAGGCGGAGAAGAATGACCGGGTGCCTAATGGGTTTGAGGTCAAGCCAACCAGCATCGAAGTGATTTCTGAATCCGAGACGCCGCTGCCGCTTGAGGTGACAGGAAGGATCGAGAGCAATCTTGACAAGAGGATCGACTGGCGCTTCCTTGATATGAGAAGGAGGGAATCGCTTGCTGTTTTTTGGGTGCAGTCCGAGATCGCAAGGGCTATGGGCGAGTTCATGGCGAATGAAGGGTTCATCAGGATTTTTTCGTCGCGGCTGACTGGTGCGGCAACTGAGGGCGGCACTGAGTATTTCCCGATACTATATTTCAACAAGGAGGCGTTCCTGGCGCAGAGCCCGCAGCTTTCAAAGGAGTCTGTGCTCGCTTCCGGGATCGACAAGGTGTGGGAGATAGGCATGGTTTACCGCGCAGAGCCGCATCATACGACAAGGCATCTTTGCGAATATGTGTCGTATGATCTTGAGATGGTGACTGATGACCTTTCCGATGTGCTTGATGTCGAGGAGAGGATGCTTAAATATATCTTTCTCAAGCTGAATGAGAGATGCAATGATCTTTTGGATCTCTTCAAGATCAGCCTGAAGTTCCCGAAAAATATTCCGCGCCTTACTTTTGATGAGGCGAACAAGATACTCAAGAAAGAGGGCGTCGAGACTGAGGCGCATGACCTCACGCCCGAGGGCGAGAGATGGATATGCAAGCACTGCGAGGAAAAATATGGCTCTTCTTTTGTGTTCATCACAGGGTTCCCGTTCGCAAAGAAGCCGTTCTATATAATGAAGGACGGAAAGAAGGGATCTTTCGGTTTTGACCTGCTTTACAATGGGCTTGAAATCACTAGCGGCGGGATACGCGAGCACCGATACAAGGAGCGTGTGGCAAATATCCGTGAGAAGGGCATCAATCCGGATGATTTCGACCATCTTCGGTTCTTCAAGTACGGGATGCCACCGCATGGGGGGCTTGCTATCGGGCTTGAGAGGCTTACTGAGACGATACTGGGACTCGAGAACGTGCGCGAAGCGAGCCTGATGCCAAGGGACCCTAGCAGACTGACGCCTTGAATGAGCATCATAGCATCAAATGATGAAAAGGAAAATCCTGCTGTAAAATATGATTTCTCCTGTTTACAGGATGAGCCGATTGACGGTCCGTATATGCCTTTTTCTCTCATACAGCATCCGGTGTTTTCAGGCATTATCAGTCGAATCACAAACAATTCTCAACTATCATCCATCCTTGTGGCACATCGCAGGGCGTCCGGAATTCCCTGCATTCGCCGGTAGAAGGATTCTTTGCAGGCGTTATGACCTGGATGCACATGTGTCCGCCAGTATCGGCATCTGGAGCAATGAGCGTATCGTCGGATTTATGCTTCCAGTAGCCGTCATCGCCTTTGTATATCTCTATGGAACGCATCTGTTCATCATACGTCAAATCACATTCTGCAAGATAAAAAGTGTTCCAATTCTCATCCCCAACTAATATGGCGCAAAACTCAGAACCATCCGGCTGAGCCAATCTATGGACGAGCGGTGCTGCAGGAACTTTATCTGGCTTGTCTGGTGAGGGTATGCCTGTTCCTGGACAACTGGCGATTATCTTCCATCCTTCTGGCACATTGCAAGGCGTAGGAAACACAATGCATTCGCCTGTTTCTGGATTCGTTGCAGGAGACTCAACCTGTATGCATGCCCCGCCTGAGGGCTTGCCGGTATCAATACTACCGGAATCATCTGCAGTGCAGCCGCTCACAAGAATAATTGCAGATATCAAAATCAAGAATAATGGTTTTTTCATAATCTTATTTTAGTCTGCCTATTATTTATATTTTTGCATTTTATGCGGCAAAAAGCTTACAATATACAGAAATCAGTCACAGGAGCATATCTTCCTCTGTCATTTATTCATGCAGCATATAATTGGCGCATGTGGTACAAGACGAAGTTCAACCAGGTTTTGAAGCTTTCAGGCCAGTAGGGGTTCCTGACAGAGTCGATGAAGGCGCAAATACTGTTCTTAGGCGTCTTATTTTCTTTCTGTAACTGTGGTATTCAGGGTCGTATTTTTTTCTGGCACATCATATACGCATTTTTTTTCTGTGCAGGTACAGTCGGAATCGGCTGTTTTCCCGCCCGCTTCTCTCAGTTCTTCTTCGAAGACGGTTTTTACAACTTCTACCAAAGGCGACTCCGGAAAGATGCATATAGGCTCTGAATCAGTGCCGAGGCATTTTGTGGTCAGGCCGCAGAGGTCTTTTTCTGTACAGTCGGTGCCTTTCTTGCAGGCGTAATGATCTTCTGTGATGGCAAGGCTATTGACGGCGATATTTAAAATGTAGCCGAAGCCCAGAATCCACATCAGCAGAAGTAGGAGCGCTATCTTTAAGATATTGTACAGATTGCTGCCCGGATTTGCTGGCATCTGGTTTACTATGCCGTTATTTATTTCCATAATCTACACCGCTATTATTGTGTAATTATTTATTTCTTGGCTTATATAATTGGTGCATGGGATACAGGACTGAGTTCAACTGGGTCTTGAAGCTTTCAGTAGAGCAGGGGTTTCCCGAAAGAGTAGATGAGGGCGCAACTTATTGTTTCGAGAAGGCAGACAAGCGCGTCTACCCGGTGGGCATTCCGGTGTTCCTTTGCGATTCGACGTGGAATGTGTGCGCTGCGGTGAAAATAAAGTATTTCTCTGTGAAAGACGATGCGACTAGCGGCATATTCGAGGTAATGCGCGTGTTTCCTCCCGAGGAAAAGGAAGTAATCACAAAGGTGGTGCGCGAAATGTATAACGGAGGAGTGTGATGATATGGCAAAGCTTATTGAGATTGTTAATTTTTTAGATAAGTATCTGAGGGTCGGTGAGATAGAGGATAATGCTATCAACGGATTGCAGGTCGATGGCAGGGAGGATGTGAAGAAGGTGGCGCTTGCTGTCGATGCGTGCCTCGATGTGTTTGATCGGGCAAAGGATCTTGGGGCGGATATGATCATTGTCCATCACGGGCTCTTCTGGAAGGACACGGACCCAAGGATTGTCGGTTTTGCCAGGAAGAGGATTGAGGCACTCCTTACGAATGGAATATCTCTTTATGCTGCGCATCTGCCGCTTGATTCGCACCCGGACGCGGGTAATAATGCGGTCATGGGGAGGCTTATCGGACTTTCTTTGCTTAAACCTTTCGGGAATTATCATGGTGTCTCTTGCGGCTATAGCGGCCAGCTTAAGAAAGAGTATGATCTGGATGATTTTCTTAGGCTTGTTGAGGAAAAGATAGGTAAAATCAGGGTCCGGCATCTTTTCGGGGCAAAAAAGATACGCTGCGTCGGGATTGTCAGCGGCGGCGGGGCTTTTGCTGTCGGCGAGATGGAGAAAGATGGCATAGATATACTGATTTCCGGGGAACAGCAGCATGTGTCATATAATCCTACCAGGGAACTTCATGTGAATGCAATCTATCTTGGGCATTATGATTCTGAGGTTTTCGGCGTGAAGGCCCTCGGGGAGAAACTGAAAGAAAAATTCAGGGATGTTGATACGGTTTTTGTCGATAATCAGACGGAGCTATAGGATCTTTGATGCGAGGTAGAGTATGAGGATGAGGCCTGATATGTTAAGAAGTCTGCCAAAAACGCAATTATAATCGCTTAAGGAGCATGTGAAAAGAGCAATCTCGTTCATTATCGCATAGATGGCTACAAGAATTATCAAATAGGCTGCAATTGTTTTTATGCGCATCATATTATTTGAATTAAAGAATATTTAATGTTTCTTCAAAATATACTAAACACATTTAAAGATTTGTATTTAATGTTGACTTAACTAACTGATTCTAAGAGTCATTAATATTATGGGTGATAAATATAGAGACGCTGAAAACAGGAACGACAACGGTTGCAATGGTCTGTAAGGATGGGATTGTCATGGCTGCTGACCAGAAAGCAACGATGGGGCATCTGGTCGCATCAAAGGATACGCAGAAAGTGTTTGAAATCTCTGACAGGATCGGCATGACTATCGCCGGCAGCGCAGGGGACGGACAGGCGATGGCGCGGCTTCTAAGAGCTGAACTGAAGATATATGAGCTACAGGAGAAGGAGATAACCGTCAAAGCTGCTGCGACGCTGCTTGCAAATATCCTGAGAGGAGCCTACAAATCATTTATTCCTGAATATGTACAACTGGTGCTTGGGGGATATGACTCAAGAGGACCACAATTGTATTCGGTAGATGCTGCCGGAGGATTATCACCCGAGGAAGAATTTGCGTTCAGCGGGTCAGGCTCAGTTATGGCTGTCGGGGTTCTTGAAGACTCATACAAGAAGGGCATGTCTACTGAAGACGGCGTTAAGCTGCTTCTTCGTGCAATAAAGGCGGCAAGGGAAAGAGATGTATTTACCGGGGGTAAATCGATGCATGTCGCAGTCATAAAGAAGGACGGCATCAAATGGATCACTGATAAAGAGATCAGAGAGATTGTTGCAAAACTATAATTTTAGTTAATATAGTTAATAAACTCTGATTTTATTTTTTTATTTAGCAAAATATATTCCAGAATTTTGAGAAATTTTGTATAATCGAACCTTGGAAAATTAAGACAAATCTATAAGACTTATTTTTTATTTGATGGAACAGAGTAATGATAACAACAATTACAGAGAGTGGTTTAAATGGAATTAGATGATGTGAAATCGCGACTGCCAAAGAATGCGATGATTACCAAGACAATGTTTGAAGGGTCAGATATTGTTTTCTATACAAAAAATAAGGACTTCTTTGTCAATGGAAGCTCGGATATTAAGGCACTTGTTTCTGAAATCAGGAAGAGGATCAATCTCAGGCCGGATACGGCTATCACGACACCGGAAGATGAGGCGAGAGAAAAAATCAAAAATATTGTGCCTAAGGAAGCTGAAATCACTGACATCATTTTTGAGCCGGAATATGGAAAGGTCATAATACTTGCCCAGAAACCAGGTATTGTTATCGGCAAGACTGGCGATACATTAAGGGAGATCAAGAAGGAGACGTTCTGGAGCCCGGAAATACAGAGGGTGCCTGCTTTCCGTTCCAAGATTGTGAACAAGGCGAGAGAGATTGTTCATGAAGAAGCGAAATACAGGCAGCAGTTCCTTAACCGGATCGGCGAGAAGATACAACTGAAGAAAGGGTCTAAAGAGGGATGGGTCAGATTCTCGGCGCTCGGGAGTTTCGGTGAAGTCGGAAGATCGTGCATATTCCTGCAGACAAAGGAGTCGAAGATCTTGCTTGACTGCGGTGTGAATACGGGATCGAGTGATACGAATCCGTATATCGATGCGCCGGAGTTTGATCTTGAGTCGCTTGACGCAGTCATAATTTCGCATGCGCATCTTGACCATTCGGGGTTTGCGCCTTATCTTTATGAGTACGGTTATAAGGGACCGCTTTATACCACGCTGCCGACAAGAGATGTCATGACGCTTCTGCAGATTGATTTTATTGATGTCTTGCAGAGGGAGACGGGTAATGCGCCTTATTCATCCACTGGTATCAAAAATGCGATCAAGCATTCCATAACTCTTGATTATAATGAAGTATGCGATATCACGCCGGACATGAGGCTGACTTTCCAGAATGCAGGCCACATACTGGGTTCTGCGCTGACGCATATACATATTGGCGAAGGGCTGCATAATCTATTATATACTGCGGATCTCAAGTTCGGACCGACGAAGCTTCTTGAGCCTGCGTTTACCGGATTTTCAAGAATTGAGTCGATGATCCTTGAATCAACTTACGGCGGCCCAAGGGACATAATACCGCCTAAAAGGGATGCTGATATGAATCTTATGAACGTCATCAAGAGAACGGTTCAGAAGGGTGGAAAAGTGATTATACCTGCCTTTGCTGTCGGTCGCTCACAGGAGGTCATGGTCGTGCTTGCGGAGGAATATGCAAGGGGCGAACTGGATGTGCCGGTCTATCTTGACGGCATGATATGGAATGCTACGGTAATACATACGACGTACCCTGAATTCCTGTCGAGGAAACTCCAGAAACAGATATTTCACCAGGACAATAATCCTTTCTCGTCTGAAGTGTTCCAGCGTGTCGCGTCGATGAATGAAAGGAAAGCGGTCATCGAGGACAAGAAGCCATGCGTTATCCTTACAACATCAGGCATGATTACAGGCGGGCCGATCATGGAATATCTGAAAGGGCTTGCAGAAGATAAGAAGAATACGCTCGTGTTTATCGGATACCAGGCTGAAGGCACGATGGGGTCAAGGATACAGAAAGGCTGGAGAGAATACACATATACGGATAATAATGGCGAAAAGAAGATGATCAAGATTGAAGCGGATGTTGAGACGGTTGAAGGGTTTTCAGGGCATTCTGACAGGAACCAGCTGATCAATTATGTCGCTAAGCTCAGGTCAAGACCGGACAGGATTTTTCTCAATCATGGAGAACATAGCAAGTCGGTAAATCTTGCGGCTACGCTGCACAGGTCGTTTAAGATTGAGACTTCTGTGCCGTCGAATCTGGATGCTGTCAGGCTGAAGTAGGGTCGGCTTATTTTTGGCTAGCGTTCACAAAATCAAGTGCTGTACAAAGCAGAACCTTGGTTTTTGGATATGTTTTATAGTGAATTCAACAACTTATGGCACAGATGTTGAATTCCCATATCATAACACTTACATGTTAAGCTTTTTGGCAAAGCCAAAAATACTCAATCGCATTTGATTTTTGGATATATGATGTTATCAAAAATCATGAAATTTCGAGTAAATTGGTGGATTTCAAGCTTTTTAAGCGGAGCTTAAAAGCCCTAAAAATTGTTAAACAATTTTAGGGTCCCAAAAATCTTTGATTTTTGAGGACTTCGAGCAACGCGAGATGATTTTTATTGTCGGCATATGCTTTATACACAATAAAAAATAATGCGGTTGACTATAGCTTAAAAGTTATCCAATTGACTACTCATGTGAACAACTATATTTATATGAATCTTTATATGAATCTATCAATATAATTATTATATGTTGGTGGTCTGAATAAATAAAATCATTTCTCTTGAGAAGGTACTTTTTGCAG
This sequence comes from archaeon, assembly GCA_043813875.1. Taxonomy (GTDB): domain Archaea; phylum EX4484-52; class EX4484-52; order EX4484-52; family B79-G9; genus B79-G9. The sequence goes on from JBDRKP010000053.1 coordinate 28,959, forward strand.
TAACTCTTATTTTAGGGGCGATTATGCTCAAGCCATTTATAATGCCTTTGCTTCTTGCAATCATAACGGCATATGTGATGTTTCCGATGGTAAACGGGTTGAGAAAGTTCTTTAAATCGTATCATTTTGCGCTGATTCTTTCGGTAGTCATCATCATAACGCCTTTGATCCTGATCATAATGTATTCTATCAATGATATCAGCCCGCTCATATGGGAGGTTACAGGCCTTAGCAAAGATATCAGTAAAAGCCTTGTCACTGTCGAAGAAGTCCTGTCTGATTATGGTGTGGAAGGGCTTGCATCAAATATACAGATCACGGTTACTGATTTAACTGAATATCTGAAGGCAGAAATGACCCGTTTTGTGTTCACGATACCTATGCTCATGCTGAATATAGCGATCTACCTGATATCGACTTATTATTTCCTGATGGACGGGGCAAAGGTCATCAGATTTGTCAATGACTATGTAAACACGTTTGAATACAGGGAAAAGAGAATGATACAGAGCATCATACTGGGATTGAAAAACAGCTTTGATGTCCTGTTCCTGTCTTATATTACGATATCGGTTATCGTCACAATATTTGCGTGGATCGGTTTTTATCTTCTGGGTGTGCCTTATGCTGCAGCCCTTGCATTGCTTGCCGGAATCTTCGGGTTCCTGCCACTTCTGGGCATATGGGTCATCTATACTGCTGTCGGCATGTATAAGTTAATCAATGGCGATGTGACCGGAGCGTTGCTTGTTATCAGTTATGGGGTCATCTTCCTTAATATCATACCGGATCTGTTTATCAGGCCGAGTATCGGCGCTAAAACAGGAAATGTCCATCCGATGACCATCATTCTCGGGTTTATTGGCGGACCATTGATTTTTGGGACCAGCGGCTTTCTGATCGGACCGATATTGCTTGTGATTGTTGAAACTGTGATTGTCAGCTATATGAAATTTAATATTAATCTCGAGAAAAAAGAACAAAAAGAGAAATAAATAAATTTGTAATCTCTTTCACATCTCATCGGTTCTTGGCGGAGATGTAAACAGATACCATTTTTCCATGCCGTCCAGTTCGTCCATGATTCTTTTGATTACTGATTTTTTGGGGTCGGGGAGAAGAGGCACTCGTTTTTTCAGGTCTTCAAAACTTTCGAATGGCTTTTTTTTGCGCTCGTCTATTATCTGCCACATATGTTTCTTGCCGATGCTTGGCAATAGCTCTAGTTGATGCTGCTTTGTTGTAAGCGGACCTGCTTTGTTGAAAAAATCGATGAATTTTGTTTCATTTCTATCTATCAATGATTCTATTGCGAATTTCAGTTCGGAATGGGCTGTTGCTGTAAGTTTTGATGGCTCAATGCGTCCTATAATCGATTTTACCTGATCCCGTTTACCGGCACCAATGTATACCCGATCCTGACTTTTCAGAATGACGTCATCTCTTGGTATTATCTCGAGAATGTTAAAGTGCTCTTCACCAAGCACCTGGGCAACCGGAACTGAGCGTGACTGGATAGCATGTCCATGTTTCAAAAAATCAAGTACAATCCCCCACTCATCTTTCATAATATTACCTTCTATATATTATTTTTTCTTTTCTTTTGGTCTTGCTTTATTTATTATACCTGCGATTTTTGCTATTTTGTCCGGTTCAAGTTTCATTCTCTCTTTCATAAATAAAGTGTTTATCTCATCTACATCTTTTGGCAACATGTTCACGAGTGTGATTATCTGATGATCTTTTATTCCTTCGATTTTTGATAGTTCTTCGCGTACTGCTTTTAATTCTTTTTCATCCAGAGTTGTTACAGTTCTTAGATAGTCAAGCGTGATTTTTTGTTCATGACCAAGCTCTTTTTCTTTTTCCATTTTTGTTAACACTTCTCTCACTTCTAAAAAAGGAATTGGTTTTGTCTCTATTATTTTCATTGATTTCACCTGTGAAATGTTAATTTAAAGGATTTGGGTTCAAAGGCTTTATGTGCTCTGGTGATGCGATAAGTGTTTTTGGCTTGTTCTGGTCCTTTACTGCGAGGATGTAGGCTCGGCCTCTTTTTTCGATAACACTTCCGATAGTGCCATGATAGCGTGGGTGCGGCATGCCATTCTGGAAGGATGGCTGGAGATATACTACTACCTTTGAACCAATTTCTATTTCCTTGAGCCTTTGTGTTATTGTCAGCTTGGCCCTGGTTTTCTGTTTAAGCGTCTGTCTTGTTTTGTTCCTGAATCCTCTTGATCGTCTCATTTCTTTCACCATTGTTTGTCGTTGAGTAAAGCATCATTCGCCAAAGACATAACTCTTTAGAATCATGTCTTTGTCATATCCTTAAAATCGCCTTGCGATTTTAGGATCCACAAACCTTTGGTTTGCCCGGATAGTTAACGCCTTTTGTTTGTTGGTTTAAGTTGTCATTGATGTTACGACGTTAACTATATAGTAAAAGTCATAACTTTTTAGACTAATGACTTTTACATCTAGTTAACACCGTTTTGTTTTTTGGTTCAATTTGTCCAACTATTAACGATGTTAACTATACTTACAATTATTTGAATCATGCTTCTTTCTTATGTATTCTCCCGGAAATATTATAAAGCTTGCGGAAGAAGAAGGGACGGTCTGTACGAATCAGTCATTCCACGTTCAGGACTGTGAGATCGACTACTTCTATATCTGTTTCCAGGAGCTTTGCGATTGACGGATTTGTCCTGTTGCTGTCGCCGGTTGCCAGCTCTTTTATGTAGAGGCCTGCCTGGGTTTTCAATTCTACTTTAAGATGACCGTCTTTTTCAAGGGAGTATCTGACTGAGTAGACAGCTCGCTTTCGTTCGATGTCGGCTCTGCGGTGCTTTACGCGATCCGGGGTTTTCTGGATTATTGTGCCGACGAGTTGATCGAGCTTTTTTAGGTCTGTCTTTTTTATCGGTTTTGCGGTCTTTAGTCTCAGAAGATATGTCTTGTCGGGATGTGTGCTTTTTATATTCTGTACTTCGCTCTTGTCCGAGCATCTTAGGCCATCGACCTCTATCTGATTTTTCGATGATGCGTTTATGTCTTTTTGTAGTTTTTTTAGGTCCAGGTTTCTTTTGCGCGGCTCAAGGACTTCGATCACAAAGGGGCGCCAGCCAAGGCACAGGACGTCGACGTCTTCGCGGCCCTGCCCGTGGAATTTCGTGTCTATGCCTTCGGTTGCGCAAAGGAGCGGCTCTCCTGCCAGCTGCTGGACGCTTGTCGTATAGGTGAGGCCGCGCCAAGCGCATCTGTCGCATCCGCTGCCGTGGCAGTCAGGGCAGTAGTGTTTTGTCTGGGGGATCTTTGCATATTTCTTGTATCTACCGTATATGAAGAATGAGTTTATTGCGACTTCAATCGCGTTCCTGTCCAGATTCAGGAGGACTACGATATCCGGGTTCTTGAGGTCGACTTCTTTTTTTGTCTTTTTTGATACGAGTTTTCCTGTCTCTCTTGCAAGCTCTTTTTTTATGGATTCTGTGCTCTCTATGCCTGATGCATCCCATAAGGCCTCTTCGTTATTGAGGAGCTTTTCTGAAAGCCTCACTCCTATGTGGAATGTCTCGTATTCAAGGTCTTTTATCTCTTTTAATATCTTCAGGGTAATTTTGGGGAGGCTGTCAAAGAGGCCGTCGCAGACGTAGCATGCTGTTTTTTTTGGTTCTATCTTCTTGTTCCTGAAATTGATGCCGACGAAGTTCGACGGGTCAATGCAATTGTCTTTGTTTTCGGCTTCCATCGCAAGGACGAGCCTTATGGCTCTGCCGCGCTCCTTGTTTGTGCAACCCGACAGGAGCTGTGCAAACTGACGGCCAAGACAGTTGTCGCAGACATAGCCTTTTTTCAGTATCTGACGTGAAGAATCCATCATTTCCATGTTATCACCGTTGCTCTCACGACAAATAGTGGGTGTGAATTATATAAATGTTGTTTTTTGCACTCCTTCAGGGTTGAAACCACCAATATTTTTATACTGCGGAGGACATAAGTATCAGATATGAGCAAACTACTGATGGCTAGTGTTCTTATCATTGCCATACTTTTTCCTGTATCCGTATATGCGCTGAACGAGAGGATCGTGTCGATATACGATGAAGAGCCGAAAGTAATTGCTCTTGGCGATACTGAAAAGGTAGACCTGATTGTCAAAAACGTGAATGGTTTCAACACCACAGTCGATATTTATATCGGTTCGGATGATCCCGCTTTTAGAAACTGGATATGGCTTGAGAACCACCGCTACGGCGAGAACAGAGTACATATGAAGGCAGAGCTTTCCCCTCATGAGGAAAGGAGTGTCATAGTCAATGTCTTTGGGGGCAGGACGGGCAAATATCACCTTATCGTGGGACCTGACGGCAGCAATATCGACGATAGATATGATTCGACAGAGATTATTGTCGTGAACCGGAATGCTGGCGGAATGTATTCAAGTTATCCTGATGGCGGGTTCATAGGCATCATGGTCATTCTTGTTGTCGCAGCGAAAGTTTTATTAAGAAGGACAGACATAATTGAATAGCAGATGTGGGAATACATATCTGTATTTTCTAAAAGGGAGATGGAGAATATGCAAAAATTCAAATGCAAAGAATGCGGGACTGAGAAAAAGGTCAAGACCAGTGATGCGGAGCTGTTCCACAATCCGATGTGCTGCGGAAAAAAGATGTTTATCGCAAGCTAGATTGCGAGATCATCTGAATATTTTTATCTTTTTGAAGGTTGTTTTAGCCCATCCGGGTCTTGTGAAAATCATGTCTTTTATGAGAGTCATTGAGGAGATGTGGGACAGGTTCGAGACGAAAGTGGTCTTCAGCCTTGATTCCAAGCAGAGGAGGCTGTGGGAAGTATTCGTGTTCCTTATGAGGTTCCTGATTCTTGCGGTCCCGCTGCATGTGCTTCTGTGGCTTAATTTCGATGCCTATCTTTTGCAGATATGGACTGCAAAGATTGTCTCGTTCTTCCTTTATGCCGCGGGTGTTGCTCATGAGACAGCAGGCATATTCTTGTTTGTGCCTCTTGGAAGTCTACAGTGGACTATCGAGATCATCAAGGATTGCGTCGGATGGAAGTCTTTTATGGCAGTATCCGGATTGATGTTTGCGGTCAGAAAGGTCAGGCTGGAAAAGAGGATTGCGGGGGTTCTGGTGGCGGCGCCGATCATTTATTTCGGCAATGCATTCCGTATATTCAGTTCTATTTATCTTACGCGGATTTTCGGGTTTGAGTGGTTTGATTTCATCCACGGATTCTTGTGGCAGTGGGGGTTGATTGCGCTTGTTATACTGATCTGGTGGGTGTGGCTTGAGAAGTTCGCGGATGCTACGGGGGCACATCCAGGCACAAGGCGGAAAACAAAAAGAAAATGAGCCACATTTATTGATAATCGGCATTCTGTGCATGCTGGAACAGGTCATTTCAAGAAGACATGCCCTACGCGCCTGTCCCAGATCCATGGGTCTTCTGTGTTTGCGTTCTGTTTCAGGGTTATGAACTGGAAGAGCTTTGCGTCGGCGTCGTCTGCGTAGTGGATGGCGACAGCTTCTGCGAACTGGGGTTTTTTGGGTGCGCCCCATTCGAGTTCCTTGTGGTGGGAGAGTATCATGTGCGCAATCTTCAGTTTCAGGATTTGCGGGAAGCCTTCAATCTTTTTTATCCTGTCCAATACCATCTGTTCGCCGATCACCACATGGCCGCGAAGCATCCCCTCTTCTGAGATGTCTATGCTTGTCGTGGTTGTGAATTCCTTTACTTTGCCGATGTCGTGAAGTATCGCGCCTGTGATGGCAAGATTGCGGTCGAGGCGGATGTGGACTGCTGCGAGGGCGTCCACGATCTTTGTCACAGCAAGCGTGTGTTCAAGGAGACCACCGATATAGTTCGAGTGGATGTGCATTGAAGCAGGAGAAGATCTGAACTGGTCTATAAATTTACTGTCATGGAAGAATGAATCGAGCAATGATTTCATGTGAGGGTCTGTTATGGAGATGATATATTGCGACAGCTGGGCGAACATCTGGTCTATGTCGTTTTCGGTGTGGGGGATGAAGTCTTCGATATTGTATTCGGCGCGGGTGCATTTTTTGAATATGTGCTGTTCAGGGTTCACTGATATCTGGAGATTGTCCTGATATTCGCCGACAATACCTGAGAGCTCTATAACGTCGTTGGTGTTGAAGGAATCGTATAGTTTCTGGGCCGCGTCACGGTTTCTGTCGCCCCAGTAGGTGATCGTGATCTCGCCGGTCTTGTCTGAACCGCGTACGTCGAAGCGGTAACCTTTTGCGTATTCTCTCAGTGGTTTTTTGAATTTCACTGCGAATTTCGAATGTATCTGGTTCCCTGATTTGAAGTCCTTTATGAATTCTTTTTTGTCCATATAGTATTATTCTTAAGAGAAATATTTTAAGGGTTTGTACTATCCGGTGTTTTTTGACCTGCTATACGAAACGCGAGGTACCAGAAAAAGGTTATCCAGAGGAAGTACAGGATCCAGCCGAGATGCGTGTGCATGAATGTCATGGCGCCGTTCCCGTAGCGGAGGCCGACAAGGAAAAGCGTGCTGATCCTTAATACGTTTGATGCGATTGTCCCTGCTATGCCGATCGCGAGCAGAAGGGCTTTTTTAGGGATGGATAGCCTCATGTCCCAGGCAAGTGCGAGGAATGCGGCGCTAAATACTGATAGCGATGTTATTCCAGAACAGAGTATCCCTACGAAGACCTGGTATGAATTGTCTGCCATCACAAGGGTTGTTCCGCCATCTGTCGGTATTGCGTTTGTATGGATACCAATTAACGAGAGTACAAGCTGTACGGCCGGAGTTATCAGCTCTATCAGCGGCATGGCTATTGAATGGAATCTGAAGTCGATTGCGCCGGATGAGTGATATTCATATGCTGCGGCAGGCAATACCATCAGCCCGAGTATGATGAAGAAGCGCAGTGAAAAGAGGATCATGGGTGACTTGAGGTTGATTTTTTTTGATATTGTCCTCTGGACGGATTTCTGGTTCAGGGCGAGCGCAAGGAGAAAATAGATGGCTGCAAAGAATAATGGGATCTTGGGGTTCATGTTTCTTGTGTAGAATATGAGGAAGAGAAATATCACAGAGACTATGAAGAATGATGAGAATCCTTCAAGTTCCTTTTTTTTGATCTTTTTGTCTAGCAGTTGGTGCGCGAAGAGGAATCCTGATGCCAGAAGGAATGTCATGAAGGTGAGGATTATCTGGACCCTGTTGAAGTCGTTATGGACGAACCCGTGATAGAATATCTCGAAAAAGTAGAGGAATGAGCCGAGCAGGAGTATTATGGAAAGATACTGGATGTTTGAGAGTTTCATTCTTGATTATTGAAAGAGAATTTTAAAAAATGTTGCCAGACTTATGGTTACTGTATTTCTCCGCGGTAGAATTTGGCTGCATCTTCGGGTGGGACGGGGTTTATTATGGTGCCGGTCTCAAGCTCGAAGCCTGCCCAGACGGTTAAGCGCGGAAGGATCTCTACATGGAAGTGGAAGTTGCTGGATTTGTCTATGATAGTATGAAACAGGATGTTGTAGGGGGTGTTTCCTATGTCTTTGAGTCTTGTGAGTATCGTTTTCAAGGAGTCTGCGAATCCGTGAAGCTCCTCATCTGTGAGTTCACCTATGCCTGCGACATGCCTTGTGGGGAAAAGCCAGATCTCGAAGGGGAATCTTGAGGCGTAGGGCGTGAATGCGACTGTATGGCGGGTGTTTAATACGCCACGGGTACTGTTCTTTTCGCGGGCGATTATGTCGCAGAATGCGCATCTCTTTTCGATGACGTAGTGCCTGTAGGATGATTCAAGCTCGTGCTTTATGACTGAGGGGATGTTGTTGTATGCGATTATCTGGGTGTGTGAGTGGACGATGGATGCGCCGGCGTCGCGGCCTTTGTTCTTGAATACGGAGACATAGTCTATCTCGGGGTCTTTCATGTGTTCGCTGATCCTTGATATGATTATGTCGAGCACCTTCTTTATGTGGTCCGCTGGCAGGTCTTCTAGCTCTTTTCCGTGCTCGGCTGTCTCGATGACTATCTCGTGCCTGCCGTAGGCGCTTGCAAAGGTGTAGAAGTGGTTGTCTGTCTTAATGCCGGGTGTGCCGTTCGGTTTTACTGCGGGGTATTTGTTCGGGATGACGCGGATGATCCATTTCGAGTCCTGTTCTACCCTCGATATCTCCGGAGGGGTCATGTGCTCATTGCCGGGGCAGAAATAGCAGGTCTTTGGGCTCTCTTCTTTCTTTTCTGTCCTGAAGTCGTGCGGGCGTTTTGAGCGATCGGATGATATTATAACCCAACGGTCTGTTAGGTAGTCTTTGCGCAGTTCGTTCATCTGTCTATTATAGGCTTTGGTCTATATTAAGTTTTTTTGGAGTTTTTGGTTTCTGTAATAATTTTTTTTGCGAATTGAGCGCTTTCTCTGGATTAGAGGGGAGTTTTATGTGCTTTTGTGAATATAACTCCGTCTTAAGTGAAATCGCTGACGGGGACCGACATATAATTAAAATCTAACTAATTCGCTCTTCCTTAGCTTTTCTAACTCAACATATCTATGTTCTGGGTCAATTTTATTCCATTCGGTAACCCGGAAAATAACATTATGTACATACACCTTTGTCTCTTCATATCTTACAAAAGGAGTGTATCCAACTGCTTTCGAGATTTCTCTTATTAGTCCCTCGTCGTACGTTTTCCCTGAAACTAAAAGCCTATTCTTGTCTTTGGACATTTCAAAATGGAATCTATTTCCCTTATAGTCTAACTCATCTGTTTTAACATCGCCCAATATAGAAGCGATTTGAATAAATTGTTCTATGGTCACCAACGGACTAAACCCCAGTGCATCCTCATAAAGGGAACCTTCTGGTTTAGTGCATGAACATAATACATCTTCGCCCATATTATCACTTATAAATGACATTAATGAAAATTTATAAATCTTAACAGCCCCGCCAGCGACTCTCCCTCGCTTCGATTGGTCGCCCCTTGTGCAGTTTTATGGCTCGTTGCGACTCGCCCAAATCGGCTGTTTTCGACTTCATACCCGCTGATTTAAACCCAAAGGATGCTATGCGCTATTCGCCTTTCTTTCTGGGCTTGTCCTGTTTTTCCTGCTTTGGCTCGCTCTCAAGCTTCTCCAAATCGATTATCAGGCCTTGTATGGCTTTTTTCGGGTCCTTTGCCTTTGTGACGCCAGAGGCCAAGAGGACGCCAACTGCTCCAAGCTTGAGCGCTATGTCTATGTCTTCTTTTGTCTTGACGCCTGCGCCTACAAGAAGTTTTGTTGTGAAGCTTACTGATTTTACTTTTTTTACTGCGTCTGCTATCAGTTCCGGCTGCGCTGTGGATACGGAGATGTCGCCGCCTATCAGTTCCGGCGGCTCTACTGCGACGTAGTCGGGGTTGAACTGGGCTACTGCTTTTGCCTGGTCGGAGTCTGCCACGCAGCATATTGTCTGTAATTTCAGTTCTTTTGCCCTTTTGATTGTCTTCTCGATGACGTCCAGTGAGAGCTTCTTTTCTGAGTGGTTTATGAGTGTGCCTGTTGCGCCCGAAGAGATGACCGCTTCCGGGAGAATCGATCCTGTGTGGGAGCCAAAGACGACCGGGTCAATATGCTGGGCATACACCGGTATTGATACTGATTTAGATATGCGGTATATGTCTGTCGGCTGCACTGCAACGATTATCGGCACTTTTTCTGTCTTTGAGACCATCTCTGCTATCTTTGCGAGCTTTTCTGCCTTGTGGGCGGTCGCCTCATCATAGGTCTTGAAATTAATCACTATCAGCGGTTTTTTTTCGTTATTATCTTTCATTGAATTCCCTCCAATATGTTAATCATCACAATAAAAAATCATGAAATTTTGAGGATATTGAGGCATTTCAAGCTTTTTCAGCTTTCCTGAAAAGCTTCGAGCGAAGCGAGATGATTTTTATTGTCGGTATATAAGTTATATACAATAAAAAATATTATATACTCTTATCTATATAAATATCCCATAAGCCTGAAATCATGAAACCTCGATGAGACCACCGAGTAAAGCCGGTGGTTTGTTTGGTTCGGTTTCAAACTCTCTGATCGCCTTCATCTGCGGACTGAAGTCCGCAGTTTTCGGCGAATTATAGATAATATATAATCTGATGGTCACGATGATTGAATATAAAGGTACCAGTGACAATAATTTATTGAAACTATTTCTGGTCATGACATTTGCCATGGCGATGCTTTTTTTCTCAATCATATTCAGCCTTCATTTCATGATCGAGAAAAAAGGAGGCAGTGATTGTGTTGAGATGATGGGGACCAAGGCCATATATGATTATGGGAAGGCGATAAATTCGAAGTCCATGGCTGAAAAACTTGCTGAGATGTATGTGAAGAACAATAAGAATGAGTACAATCTACGGTTCCTTAAGGGAGGATTAGAGTCCTGCGGGCCGGTGTTCACTTTTATCGACAGGATGGATAATGCAAAGTATGCAGTATGTGAAACCGGGAAGATATACGACTATGTCATGAAATGCAAGGATTAAAATGTTATGTCTTTCATGGCAAGCGTGAACACTTCCATCGCGCGCCAGACGTCTTCTTTTTCTACCTTTTTTCGCATCTCTATCCTTGCGCTGGCTTCTATCAGGCGCTTGAGGCCGATGACGAATCTCGGCGTGACGTCGACCAGCATATGGTCTTCTTTTTCCTTGACTTCTGCAATGAACTTTTTTATCATGTCATTGTAATCTTTGATGAATTCGACATCGATCGATTTTGACTGCTCAATGTATCTTTTTATGAACTGCATGTCATCCGGGCTTGCGCGGTGTTTTTTTTCGTCGAGGACGCCGTCTGTTATCTCCATGAACTGTTTGATGTCTGCTTCTTTTATGATGTATATCAGGTGAAAGCGGGAAAGGAGCGCGGGATCGAACGGGATCTGCTTTTCAATCTCTTTTTTTGTCTTGCCGGCGAATTTGTCTTTTGCAGGGTTTGCGCTTGCAAGGATTGAGCATCTGGCATCGAATCTGTAGTGGTGGCCGCCTTTGTCGTAGGTGATGAAGCCTTTTTCCATGGCATTGTAAAGGCCTGCGCGGTCCTCTTTTTTCATGAGGTTCAGTTCGTCGATGAGAGCTATGCCTTTGTCTGCAAGCGACAGTATGCCTTTTGATATCTCGTTGCCTCTCACCGTGACTGTCAGGCCGGTGTTGGATGTTCCTGAGCCAAGACCGAAGGCCGATACCGGGGCGATGTCTTCTGATGCTCTCAGGATGTCAGTCTTGCCTGTGCCGGGATCGCCAAGAAGCAATATGTGAAATTGGTCGCCTGCAAAGAGCTGGAGTATGACGCCTTTCTTCACGTTCTCGAAGCCGACGATGTGCGGGGCGAATGTCTTCTGGATCCGCTGGTACGCGTCCTTCCTGAATTCGTTGATTATTGCTGAATCTATTGATTTTTCTATCTTGCTGTTGAGATCTTCTGCAACGGATGCGATTGCCTTGTCTTTGGGGTCTATTGCAGGGTGTTCTTTTAAGTCTGTTATGGCTCTTGAATAGGGTATCCTTTTTGAGATTATACTTATCCTCAGTTGTTTCAGGAGCTTATGTGCCTGCTTTGAGTCTTCTTTTCTGAGGTGGACTGATAAGGAGTCCAGGCCGGATTTTTCTTTTTCGGATAGGGGGCGCAAGAGAAGGATCAGATGTTTTGCTGAGTTGAGTATGGTTCTTATTTTTTCAAGGAGTCTTTCGATGTCCATGGCATTAATTGGGTTCTGTAATTTTTATATTTGTGGTTTATGCGGCTGGAAATGTAATGCTTACAGGGACATCAGATGAATGCAAAAATGATTTCAAAAGCTATGAGCAGTATTATGATTATTTCCAGGAATTCTGTTCTTTTTGCGCTTGCCTCTTCTGAAAGTATCTCGTATAATTCTTTTGCATCAACCAAGCGCTTCCTGATATTTTCCTGAGTGGTCTTCATGTTGAGCCTGACTGAGGCAGCGTGATAAATCCGTGACAGATACTCGTCGCCTGTGAGCCTTAAGAAGCTGCTTATGCGATTCTCGACTCCTGTGAATTCAACGTATATCTCAAGGGTCTTTTTGAGTAAATTATGTGTCCCGTAGTATTGAATCATCCCGTAGCGAGTGGTTCTTGAGAATAAATGTATCTCTTTGAGACGCTTGTCTAATTCCTTCTCGTAATAGCGCAACTGGAGAAGCTGCAGGTTAGTGTATTCCAGTACGTCCCAGACGTCATCATCGGGCATATCTTTGATTGTTATTGCGCGGTCCCAGTCAACCACTGTCAGGTCGTTTGGAGTATAGCTGAAGTTGTAGCGGAATGCCTCGTCCTGCTCGTAGTCTGAGAGCATCATCTCCTCGTTTCTTAGAAAACGGGATATTGCGCCTTTGATATTATTCTTTTTTACGGCATTATATTTATCCTGTATCCAAAGTATCGCATAATCTTCCACAAAGCCGTTGTATGTCTTTATGGCCAACTCCTTTTCTACCAGTTCTCTTGATTTAGCTGCCAGTTGTTTTGTCTTTTCATCAAATGGAGAACTGTCGTTCAAAATCTTTTGGGCATTGGCTAAAATCTGAGAATAGTCTTTTCCTTCTATCTCTAATCCATAGCGGATTGTGATGCTGCCTAATGAATAATATTTTATCTGTGTCTCGACCAGTGATCTTGTGAGGGGAATAGGCCATGGATCATCTGTGGTTTCGACTGGCGGGTCTGTGAAGTTCAGGTATGCCGGCGTAAAGTAGGTCAGTTTCAATGGGCGCAGCTTCAGCTCTTTGAGATGCTCACGGAGTTTCTGTATGTCGAAGTCCTCTGCCATGTCTACGAGGTGGTAGATATATAGTTTTGCAATCATGGTATATTATATGGAGAATTGAGTTTATATTACTGATTATGCTGAAGGATTGAAAGACATCGGAAGGTCTAAATATATTGCTCTTGTGTGCCATTTTTATCTGTCGACGGGATTTTCTTTGCCGGCGAAGCCGCCGCATAGGGTGAAGGAATGCGGGGTGTTCGCAATACGGGCGCCTATGCGGCCGAATCCTATAGGGATTTCTCTTGTGAGGCTTGTGCGCGTTGAGACGAATAAGATCCAGGTCAGGGGTGTCGATGTTTCGACGGGACGCCTGTCCTTGATATAAAGGCGTATTTTCTGGAAGTTGAAGATCTATAAATATATGACGTTTTAGAGATAATCTGCTTGCATTTTAAACTTTGGCTATACACGAAACTTGGATTTGTTTTTTTGGAATGTACTAAAATAGACAGATACATTATAACACAATTATAATTTAATTATTTTTATAAAATTGTAATTTTATACGCTATTTTAATAAGAAATCAAAAAAATAATATCGAAGATTATATATACTCTACCCACATAAGTTATGTGTTAGTGGTTACAAAAATGCGTTTAATTGTTGTGTAACTACTGCTTCGAGGTTTAAGGCGAGTTATATGATAAAAAGAGATATGATGGGATTTGCTATTGAAAGCGATGAAACGGATAATGACGGATTTAAGACAAAGGCGCCATGGGACACTAATCCGGATGATGTGTTTTAGGGTCTGATTTTCTTTTTCATGATAACGGCATGTTTAGGAATGAGCCGGACTTCAACTGAAAAGGTACATCGGAAGGTATGATCTCTTGTAGTAATTATAAAATTCGATGAGGTTGAATCGTTCTATCAGGTCGGGGTATTCTTCTTTCATCTCTCTTATTATGTACCTTACCCTGCTTTTTGATGGCGATTCGATGTCTATCTCCAAATCCCAGTCGCCTACGGTCTTATGACTCTGGACTATCTCTTTTGTTTTAAGCATATAGGCCATGATCTGGTTTTCGCGCTCTATCGATACATTGTGCAGTTTGAGGAATAGGCGGTTCCTCTGGATGTCGAGCCTGTTCGCATCTACAATATATTTGTATCCTTTTATGATGTTTCTTTTTGCAAGAACTTTCAGGACTGATTTTACTGTCTTTATGTTCAGGCCGGTCTTGTTCGCCAGGTCGGTGTAGCGCATGGTGGGGTCAAGGAGCAGATTTTTCATGACGAGCATCTCATTCTGGTTGAATGATTCTTTTTCCCTGTCGCCGCCTACTATCTTTTCAGGATCAAGGCTGAGAGGGTTTGCTGTCTTGACAAGATAATGGCGCGGGTATATGTGCGTCACCAGATTTAGGACTATCTTGTAATCTTTCAGTGAGGGGATGGATGTCGCCAATAGTTTTAGCTCTTTGTTGAATTTAGATGGATTTGGGCATGCGAATTCAACGGTGAGGTCAAATTCGCCCGTGAGCTCGTATATGGATACTACGTACGGGTTTTTGTTCAATTCAGCGATTATGTGCTCTTTGTCTTTTTCGCTTATGTATGCGCCTTTGAAGTAGACCCGAAAAAGTATCAGGCCAAAGTAGGAGTAGTCGAAAATGCAGTACGGATCCCTCAGGATGCCTTCCTTTTCGAGAACGGATATGGAATACTTGAGGCGCTGCGGGGTCTTTAAGAGGATGCGCGAGAGCTCCTTTAAACTGATCCTTGCGTTCTCTGAGCGGAGATAGATGAGATCGTTATCAATTTTTGTCATATTCCTAATATATTTTTATAAATTAATAAATGTTTGCTTTTTTTTGGAGATAAGTAAAAAAATAGATAATGGTATGTATAAATATCGGTAACTACACACTACTACAAACAAATGAACTTATTTACGATTAAATAGTGAGGAATTGCATATATGTATCAAAGCCCGCTTCTAGGACCTGAAGAAGAATATCTGATTGTTGATAAAAATGGCAGAATATCCAAGTCTGCGGATGATATTTTGAGTCATCCCCTAAATACAGGCAATATTGTTAGAGAAAGATGGACAGGAGTAGTAGAAGTTAATTCTCCTCCCTCCTATAATTTGGAAAAATTCAAAAAATCATATATGGATGAAGTGAAAACACTAACAGATATTTCTGAATTACTAGAATTACATGTAATTCCTGCATCTGTTTTTGAAAATGAAAATATAAGCGGGGACGCATATCCAATTAGACGATATTTATCACGGGATCGTCTTTTTGGAGAGTATAAAACGGCAATATCTCATGCTTCATGTGGTACTCATCTTCATATTGATCGTAATGAGAGAACAATAGACCAATATAATCTGTTACAATCACTAGATCCAAGCTTTGTTTTACTTTCCACATCCCCTTTTCTATTGGGCAAAAACACATATAACTGCCACAGAGTTCATTCTTATAGAGATGAACTTTTTGAAGATTATCCTGCACATGGACAATTAATAAATTATTTTAATAGTACGGAAGAACTAGACCAATTAAATCACCAACGTCTCGATGATTGGCTAGGCCTTATTGGAAATGACGAGGAAACAAAAGCAGCATATAATCAAACTAATACCTCATGGGGACCCATACGGTTAAGAGAAAGAACGATTGAAACACGAAACGGTGACGCAAATCTACCTTCTATCGTTATGGCACAAGCAGCACTTTACAAAGGTGTTAATGACCACGTATTCAGAAATCAGCTAAATGTCCGCATTATGGAGTCACAGGATTTTGAAAATCTTTATGGTATTACGACACATGAGATGATACTCCCAAGCTATGAAACTCTCAAGCAAATGGAATATGAAGGATGTGTGTATGGATTGGAATCTGATCAGGTATATTATTACCTGAAACATCTAGTAGATATTGCAGATAAAGGACTGTCCAAGCATGAACAAAGATACCTTGAGCCTTTTAAAATAATGTTAAATGAAAGAAGAAATATAGCGGACGTTCTATATGACCGTGCAATAAGTATATACCCGAAACTTACGAACTATATCAATGCACAGACAGCAAGAGAATTAAATCTATATATGAGTGAATTGCATACACTGGATATGAATGAGGGAAGCAAACCTATTTGCGAGATTATAAGAGATAAATCTTCGATGAGAAACCCAAAAATCATCTCGTCTGAATCTGTTTTGTTCTATGGACCTTCAAATGCTCTTGCTGAAAGGCCCAAAATGACAGTCTATTAATCTTGATGCGATAATGCAGTCATAATCGTATTTCTTTGTCCTCAAGATGGAATTGATGCTTTTTGGCTGATTCTTCAATCACTACAACCAGAATATTTTTAGTATATAATAAAACCAGCATTATTTTTGGATTAAATTAAAAAAATATGTTCAGGCATAGTTATATACTGGCAATACGAATCAAATCATATGGCAGACGCAGCTATGTCAGGGATTTTAAAAGCGATTGCAGAAGATCATTTTGAGAGATACTTAAACAGGCATATCTATGGCGATAATCGCGGAAAAGAGGGCAAGGAGAATCATCCCCATACTGTATTTCTTTTAGCGTATAATCAGCCTGGTATAGAAGATCCCTATGCGATATTGCGTGAAGATGCACTTGATCTTATAAGCGAAGAACCATATAATCCGAAGACAATAAAATACGAGAAAGAGATACTGGATTATCTTGGTGGTTGCGGTGACGGAGCATGCGCTCTCAACATAGTAGGCAATAGTATAGCGCATGTGGGTGAGATCAACAATAAGCCCAGCAGCCTGCCAAAAGACTTTGATGTATATTCGTTGATACCTCGCGATTTCGTCTATTATAATGGTCATACTTATAATCGCGATCAGATTGGCATGAAGACAAGAGCGGCAGTTAAGGCTGCGGCTGCGGCCCATAATAATGGTTACGAGGATTTTTATGCAATCATCACAAAAGAGACATCTTACGCAAATGACCGGGTCGGGATGGCAGCGCTTATCGGCGGAAATGGACTAGAGGAAATGTATTATCTACTCAGTCCTGAATATGAACCAAAAATATCAGAAATGCAGGTCAGACATAGAGTATATAAAGATAACGGCTATGTTTTCGATAACCCGGTTGATATCGGTTTGAGTAGATTGTTGGGGGCCATGGACAAGGGATATGAAATACAATTCATGCCGCAGTTGGCTCTGGTGGAATCCGGGTCAGTTGTTATTTCAAACCAACATGAACTCCTGACATGAGCAGAATTCATTTTAAATCAGGCTGTTAATGATTATGTGATATTTCTAATAAAATTCAGAACAGCATCAGGCCTGTCGCTTGAGATTATGTCGACGTTCAGTCCGAGCATCTTTTTGATGTCATCCAGCTGATTTATGGTCCATGCATTTATAGTAAAAGTCATAACTATTTGGACTATATGACTTTTCCATATAGTTAATGCCTCTTGGTTTTTGGTTATATTTGTCTATTTAGTAACGGTCTTAACTATATTTTGATGTTGTTTTTGTGGCATTCTTCTACCAGTCTCTTGTCTAAGAATACGTAATTCATGCAGAGGATGTCTGCATTGCACGCCTTTACCATGGACACGGTGTCTATCGGTCTTGCTTTGATGATGGCGCCGGTCTTTATCTTCGGCTCGAGCTCTTTTGCCTTTTTTACTGTTTCGTGCCAGAACGAGACAAGAATTACTTTGTCTATGACATTGTTAGTTTTTATGATGGATAGTATTTGTTCTAGTGTTTCTGGTTCTTTTATCTCAATTGTCATCACGGGCTTTTCGTTTTTGAGATGGGTGATGACCTCCTGCAGCGCCAGGATCTTTTCGCCTTTGCCTGCGTCAAGTTTTTTGATTTCTCCAAGCGTGTAGTCTTTAACGTATCCCCTGCCGTTTGTTGTCCTCTCAAGGGTGCCATCGTGTATTACTGCAAGTTCTTTGTCTTTGGTCATTCTGATGTCGAATTCTATAAAATCTACACCTAAAGATATTGCTTTCTTGAATGACCTCATCGTGTTTTCTGGTTCAAGGCCTGCTGCGCCCCTATGGCCTGTTATCAATACCATAAGATATATTGATTGAGAAAAGATATAAAAACCAGATTATATACTCTTAACATGAAATACGAATGTCAGTACAAGTTTCCTATAACTGACAAGAGCGCATTCATCCTGAGATTAAAATCAAAAAATATCACTTTGACTGCCCCTTCTGACCATAAATACACTTATTTTGAGCCAGCTTCAAGGGATGGCGCTGCCCATACATTCATCAGAATCAAAGAGTCGCAGGGCAAGAGCGCAATTGATATGAAAACAAGAGATGAAGAGGACAGCTGGAAAAGCTTTGAATCAAGGATAGACAATCCGGGAGAGATGAAGAGCATCCTTGGGGGTATCGGGTGCAAAGAGGTGTTCGCTTTCCACAAGAGAAGGCAGACGTTTATCAATGAATTCATACGTATCGATGTTGATACTATCGATAAGATCGGAACGTTTCTTGAAGCGAAATTCGCTTCCAGGGATAAAGAGAGAGTCGAGCAATTCCTTTCCGGTGTCGGAATTAATGTTGATAAATACGATAACAGAAGTATTGTCGAGATATTCCTTTCAAAGGAGCAGGGCAATCTTTGATTTATTCTTTGTCCTGGACGAATCGTGTGTTGTTCTTTAAGGCGTATTCGGCGCGCGCAAGTTCGTATCCCAGATATGCTGCGTGGTCCAGGTGCGAGATGAAGTCATGGAGCAGTATTGCCCGGTAAAGGTCGATGCCGTTCCTGCCGTTGAAGACCATCCTGAGCTTGCCGCTTTTTATTTTGGTGTCGTTTCTTATGGCATCATAATACTGGACCTGGATGTTTTTTTTCTCTTGGTCGATGTCGATGACAAAGAAGCCTTTGTCGAGCCTGATGTCCTCTTTGTGCTTCGGGACGTTCACGGTTATTTTTTCGTGGGGGAGCATAATGAGAAATTGTTGGTTGACAAATAAAAACTTATCTGAAGCAGTACTTGACATCCAGAAAGTCGTTTCGGAATGCTTTCACGTCTTCTTTTACGCACGCGGGGTCCTCTTTGTCGACTACTACGCGCTTCATGAGTTCTGCCAGATGTTTCATGTCTGATTCCAACATGCCGAAGTGGGTCATCTCTGCTGTGCCTATCCTTATGCCTGCGGGATTGGCGGAGTTGTTTACGTCTTCCCATGGAAGGAGGTTCTTGTTTAGGATTATGTTCGCTTTTTCCAAGGTTTCTGCGGTCCATGCGCCGCCGCCGTATTTGCTTACATCTACTATTACCTGATGCGATTTTGTGAAGCCCTTGTTTTCTGCGAGGACGTCGAAGCCGTATCCGTGGAGCGACTCTGCGAGTGCCTGTGCGTTCTTAATAATCTGTTTTGCGTAGGATTCACCGAATTCCAGCATCTCTGCCATTGTCACTGCGAGGGCTGGCAGGCGATGGAGATGGTGGTTGGATACGAGCGCGGGAAATATCTTCGGCCTGATCTTTTTGTAGTGCTCTTCCTTGTTGCCGAATATTATGCCGCCCTGGGGGCCGGGGAATGTCTTGTGGGCTGATGCGCCGACTACGTCTACGCCTTCTCTTAGGGGGTCCTGGAACTGCTTTCCTGCAACGAGGCCAAGGACGTGGGAACTGTCGTAGGTGAGGACTGCGCCTACTTCGTCTGCTGCTTCTCTCAGCTCTTTTAGAGGGTGGGGGAAAAGGAATATTGTGCCGCCGGCGTTGACCAGTTTCGGCTTGTGCTCGAGGATGACTTTACGGCTTTTGTCAATGTCTAAGTTCATCTCGTCCCTGTCGAGGGGCATGTGCCTCACTTCCAGGCCGCGGATGCCTGCTGCCCCGAATTCTGCCTGGCTTATGTGGGCGCCTGCGGGGACGCTCGGGGCTACGTAGTGGTCGCCGTGCTTTGCGAATGATGTGAGAACGATAAGGATTGACAGGCAGCCGGAGATTGGCCGCACGTCAAGGAACTGGGCGCCGAATAGCTTTTTTCCCAGGTCTATGCAGGCGGTCTCTACCTCGTCGACGTAGGATAAACCCTGGTAGTACCTTTTGTGGGGCATGCCTTCTGCGTAACGGTGCTCAAAGTCAGAATTATAAAGTTGCCATGCCATGGGGCTCATGACGTTTTCTGATGCGATGAGGTTTATGCATTCCCTGCCGCGCCATTGATCATGTTTTTTTACTGTGTCTTTCACTTCGCTTATTATCTCTTTTACGTTCATGATTAAAACACCCCACGAATCTTACGAGTTGAAATTGATTCCAAAACTTAAATAATGTTGTTGAAAGAAATATTATTATTGGAATAATCACTCACAAATATATAATTTTGGTGCTAAAATCATCTTATGAAGCTTATATCCAAGGGCAAGGTCAAGGAAGTCTACGAGGTTGACGGGCGCGAACTTGAGTTCCGCTTCACTGACCAGATCTCTGTCTTTGACAAGATCATCCCGAGCCTGATTCCGCGCAAGGGGGAGACGCTCAACAAGACTTCTGTCTTCTGGTTCGAGAAGCTCAAAGAGGCCGGCATCAGGAATCATTTCATCTCTTCGCCTACGTCTAATTCGATGCGCGTCAAGCGCGTGAATGTGATCCATGATTACGGCAAAATAAATAATGAGACACGCAATTATCTTATCCCTCTTGAGGTCGTATGCAGGCATTATGTCGCCGGGTCGCTTAATGACAAGATAATTTCGGGAAAGATAAAGGGTGAGGCGCTCGGTTTCCCGCCGGGCCATGCGCCTAAATACGGGGAGAAGCTGCCACGGCCTTTTGTCGAGTTCACGACAAAGCTTGAGCCGGTTGACCGGAAGCTTACTGAAGAGGAGGCGCTTGATATCTCCGGCCTTACCCTGGATGAACTCTCAAAAATCAAGGAAATCGTCTTAAAGATTGATGCGATTATCGCGGAGGTCGCAGGAAACCAGGGGCTTATCCATGTCGACGGGAAAAAGGAGTTCGGGATGGATGAGAACAGGAACATCATGGTTGTCGATACTTTCGGCACGCTTGATGAGGACAGATGGTGGGATATGGCTGAGTGGCAGAACGGGCGAATAACTGAGCTTTCGAAGGAATTCGTGCGCCAGCATTATCGGAAAACTGGATATTTCGATGAGCTTGAAGAGGCGCGGAAAAACGGTATGCCTGAACAGGATATACCTGCGCTGCCGGATGATGTGATCGCAGAGGTCACTCTGCTTTATGTCGGGATGTATGAGCGAATCACAGGCAGGAAATTGTGAGTCCGGATGGGCAAGTGCAGAATTCATCAGTGACGGTTTAGTACCGGGAACGCTGATTTAGCGCGTTTTGCGCATAAATCGCTAATACTTCTTTCCACACATTGCTTTTTTTGAAAATTGTTTGTATTGATAGATTCTTTCTGCGGTATTTAAACTCTGCTTATGGACGCCTTGCCGATATGGACGAAACTGTGCATCATCAAGAGCAACATTAAGGTTTGATAAGCAATTAACATGCCGATAGAATTGCGATACTCATACTTCAGATATATAAATTCATCTAATTCTAATAAATGCATGAACATGAATGTAGTTCTGCGTGATGTGGGCATTCTTCTCAAATACATGAGCCCTGTCTTTCTTTTGCCGATCATTGTCGCGCTGATCTATGAGGAATATTTCACGATAATCTATTTTGTTCTTGCGTCACTGCCGATGTTCGCATTAGGCGTGATTCTTGAAAAGGCTTTTCAAACGGATGAAAAGACATCGCTTAAAGAGAGTCTTGTGACGGTGTCACTCATATGGCTCGTTATCACGCTTATCGCGACGATACCATACATCGGCATTGAACAGATATCACTTCTTGATGCGGCTTTTGAGACCATGTCGGCGTGGACGACCACAGGATTCAGCCTTCTGGTCCCGGAGGATCTAGGGCGGACGATGCTTTTTTACAGGAGCATGCAGCAGTGGTTCGGCGGGGTCGGGATTGTCGTTCTTGCGCTTGCAGGACTGTTCAAGACAGGTTCCAGCCTTTATTATGCGGAGGCAAGGACCGATAAGATAATGCCGAATATCCTGAATACTGTCAAGATGATCTGGGGGATATACGCTCTTTATACTATTGCCGGAGCGGCACTGCTTGCTCTTTTGGGGATGAGTGTGTTTGATGCGGTCAACCATAGCATGACATCGATTGCCACGGGAGGGCTTTCTACGCACAGCGAAAGCATCGGGTATTATAACAACCCCTATATCGAATTTGTTGTCATCCTGATAATGATTGTCGGGTCCGTGTCTTTTCTTTCGCATTATGATCTCATCAACGGCAAAGTAAAGAAATTCTATAATGATGTATTTGTGAGATCGCTTATTTTGGCGATTATTGCTGGCACTCTTTTTGTTTTCAATGAAATGGGCTTCCGGACCGGGCTTTTCACTGTCGTCTCTGCCATATCAAGCACGGGTTTTAATCTTGATGATATCGCTCTATGGCCGCATTTTTCGAGTTTTGCGCTGATTATCCTTATGCTTGTCGGCGGCTGTGCGGGGGCGACGGCGTCAGGCATCAAAATCAACCGTATTGTTGTGGTGCTCAAGTCCATATGGTGGTCTGTGAAGCGTATAAGGCATCCGAGGCATATCTTCTCAAGAAAATTTGGCAATGTAAGCTATAATTATATCATTGTCGGCGAGATATTTAAGTTTGTAGCACTGTATCTTATATTTGTCGTCATGGGCATTTTTGTGTTCATGTATGGCGGGTGCGTGGAGGATGGACATGATACGGGATGCGATATGAACACGTCGATATTTCAGTCTGTGTCAGCTATCGGAAATAGCGGGCTGTCTGTGATGTCCAACTATACGCCGCTTGGAAAAATCATGGCGATCTTTCTTATGTGGATAGGAAGACTTGAAATATGGGCTATCGTCATATTTTTAGGATATCTGGCAGTCAAATCAAATAAGTGAGGTGTAGTTATTATGCATATTATCATTGTCGGTGGAGGAAAAATCGGATTCTCGCTTGCGGAGACGCTTGCGGCGCATAAGCATGATGTGGTCATCATCGAGGAGGACAAGGCGAAGTGCCAGGAGATTGCAGATGAGTTCAACGGGATTGTCATACATGGCGATGCGACGCAGATTGATGTCCTGAAAGACGCCAAGGTCGAAAAGGCGGATGTCTTTGTTGCTGTAACATCGAGTGAGGAAGTGAATCTTTTGAGCTGCCTTCTTGCAAAAGAGACATGCAAAGCCAAGACTCTTGCAAGAATCATCAATCCGAGCTATGAAAAGGTGTTCAAGAAAGTAGGTATAGACCTTGTGATGTCGCCGGAGGTCGCCATGGCATCGCGGCTGGAGTCGATGATAATCGAGCCGGATGTGGTGGATATCGCCATGATACACAGAGGGAATATAGAGATGATTGAGTTCACTGTCACTGAAAAGTCAAAGGCGCTCGGGAAGAGTGTGAAGGAGCTTGAGAGGCCTAAGGGGGCGATCATCGTCGCTGTGAAGGAGAATGATAGCTTCATCATCCCAGGGGTGCATACTGTTCTTAAGAAGGGTGAGCGGGTCATAGTGATTGTCAAGAAAGACATGGAAGGGCAGATAAGGAAGATGTTTGAAGGGTGAACCGGTGGCAATAAAATATCCGTATGAGTATGATAAAGAGAAGAGGAAGAGAGCTAAAATATATACGAGGACGAAGATCATCAACGGCATTGTCAATTCCATATTCATATCGATGATTTTTCTTGTCTTCCTGTTGTATTCGGGGTATACACAGACCATATTGGAGTATGCTATCCAGATCGCAGGATCATATTATGTCCCGGCGTATATCATCGTGCTTATGACTCTGCTTACGATTGTTGAGTTCCCGCTGTCTTTCTATTCGGGGTTCATATACGAGCATAAGTACAAGCTTTCGAACCAGTGCCTCTATGCCTGGCTTGTGGATTTCTTTAAGGAAATAGCTCTGATGTATGCTATAGCTGTCCCGCTCCTGTGGGGGCTTTATGTGCTGATGGGGTGGACGCCGATATGGTATGTCTATGCGGCGATTCTTTATATCGGATTTACTGCTTTCCTTGATTATATCTATCCGATAGTGATATTTCCGATTTTCTATAAGACCAGGCCGTATGCTGATGAAGAGATGAAGAGGAAGCTTCTTCTTATGGCAGAGAAGGCGGGCATCAAGAATTTCAGGAGTGTCGAGGTCGCATGCGAGAGCGAGAAGTCGAACAAGGCGAATGCTATGTTTACGGGGATAGGCGGGTCTAAGAGGATCGTTCTTTTTGATACGCTTCTTGATAATTTTACTGCTGATGAGATTGAGACTGTTGTCGCGCATGAGCTTGGGCATTATGTGAATAAGGATATACTGAGGCTTACTGTTATTGATTCGCTTAAGATAATACCGGTGTTTCTGATCATCATCGCGGTGTTCGAGAATTATGCTATCGATTTCGGTATCTCCGGTATAGGGGATATTTCGGGGCTGCCGCTTTTTCTTCTGGTCAACTCGGTGATTGAGCTTATACTTATGGGACCGATGATGGCGTATTCGAGGAAGAGGGAGAAGGCGGCTGATTTGTTTGCGCTTGAGTTCACGGGAAAGGCGGAGGCGCAGATATCGACTGAGAAGAGGCTTGCGGATATGAATCTTGCGGATGAGAGCCCGCATGCGCTCGTCGAGTTCCTGCTGTATTCGCATCCGGCGGTGAGCAAGAGGATTGAGTATGCGAGGGAGTGGGAGAAGAAGAAAAAGAAAGAATGACTCAATCACGCGTATATATCAAGACCTTGTGGTAGAATGATCTCGTCTGTGAACATCATATTACGATATTGTTCGGGCATATTGTCCAAGAATTTGAATCTGTTCGCCTGATTTGTATAAACCGGTACGACAAGGATGGGATTGTCTGGTCCAATCTTATTACCAAAACCATGGTCTCCTCTGATTATGTCCATGGCAAGCATGAGGTCTTCAATGGTCTGTTTGTCGTTTGAGTAATTAAGAACAAATCCTGGATATAATGTCTCATTCATGTGAGGATTCAGGCCATCACAATCTTCATCAAGAAGATATACAATCCGTGTCAGATGATTTTCTGTCTTTATCATGTCCTCGTACGGAATATGCTCATGGTCTGCATTTGTCTTGTGTGCTAATTTTGAGACAAAATCATATCCGAAGGCGTCAGCAGGGGTTATTCCTTCCACAACTTCATCTTGCAGCTCTTCTGCACGTTTTTCATAACTCTCTTTGATGCTCTTGTCGCTTTTGACCAGTAAGTTGTAGATATTGGCGTTTGCGCCGCACAAGTCATGGGTCGTTAACTTATTGTATTCTTTTCCTGTTTTCTTGCGATTCAGCAAAAATGCTTCGGCTGCACCAAGACCGGCATCTATCGCAGCCTGTCCTTTTAGCCCTTTATCCAATCCATAATGCTTGATATAAGTGATGAAGGTGCCTGGATATCCGTGGCGGTGCAGATCAAGTCTCTCATCGATGCAGCCGGCTACGTCGCCGCCGCCGAAAAGAGCTTTAATAACCTCTTCAGATTGTTCATTGAAATAATCGTTAATACATCCTTGTTTGAAATCAATAGTTTGGGTTTGTTCTTCTGTTCCGTAAATTACGGCCAGATATCCGTTATTCTCAATCCAGCCCTTTTCAACTTCTTCATGATTCAATCATATCACCGTGCATCTATCAGATAATGTGTTCTTGTTATAACTCACCAATAATATCTCAAAGATTTAGTAAAAGAATGGTTAAATTTAAATAGGTTTTGACTTGTGCGGCTTTTTTTCAGATAATCAGGCGGAGAAGAAAAAATAAAACGAATTTGAGGCATCGCCTATCCCCGCAGCAAGCTACGGGGTATTACGGCGATGCTAATTATTAAGATATCAACTCATCAAAGCCCCCATTCAAGTGCACACGTTCAAAATCGCAGCAAGCTGCGGGGTATT
>JBDRKP010000054.1:0-65316 GCA_043813875.1 archaeon
TTGGTGCAGGGGAAGGGATTTCCAGCAGCTTCAGATTCATCCGCCGCATTTGAACCCTCGAACTCCTTCGAGACTGGGCCCTGAACCCAGCGCCTCAAGTCGTCACAAAAGTTCGCGTGACATTGACCAGCTTGGCAACCCCTGCACAGTCACTTGAATATATTTGCACGAAATCTATAAAACTCTTTCATTATCCGGCAAGTTTAACTCTCACATATTATCAAAAAAATAGAAACTATCAATAATTCCATCAAAAAACAACCCATTAAAAATGTGAGAATTAATTTTTCTTCCTCTTTTCCATTGCTTTCTTCGCATGAAGCCCCTCATAATCCACAATCTTCTTATGAAGCTCCTCGACAGTATACTCGAGTTCTAAAATAAGGCTCCTCATCTTCATTTTTGTATATATGAGATAAGCGACAACAGCATAAAGCAAAATAACCAAAAAAAGCAACACATTATCCATAATCATTCACTCCGTCTCATTCTTTTTAATAGCCTTGCTCTGCATCCACTTCAGGAAATTATTCTCATCGATTCGCTTATCCGCAAGCGCTATAATCTTCAGGTTGATCTTATATGCCGTAAAATCCGCATACATGCGAAATATCTGGGGGTGTCTGTCGATGATCCTCCTTGCCGTCTCCATATGTATACCGCAACGCCGCGAAAGCTCTCTCACCCAGAGTCCGCCGGGATTCGCCCTGAGCGCAGAAATCATCTTCCTGACATTTTTGAGTTGATCAGTAGAAATTTTTCTTTCCATACCACCTAGGTGTCATATGACACATATATATCTTTCGGTCAAAAAAATAAAACAAAAAAACAATAAAAAAGAAAAAAGGAAGATTTCTATTTCTTCCCGACCCTCTCGATGGCCCGTAGCACCTCGAGCGGTATAGCGAAAATCACTGTATTGCTCTGATCGCTTGAGAGATCATTGATGCTCTGGAGCGTCCTAAGGTGCAGCGCCCCGTCAGCCGAAGCAAGCGTCTTCGCCGCCTTCGCCAGATTATTTGCAGCAATAACTTCTCCTTCAGCCTTGATGATGACTGCTCTTCTCTCACGCTCAGCCTCTGCTCCTTTAGCCATCACTCTCTTCATCTCGCCAGGCAATTCAACATCCTTGAGATCGACAGAAGTCACCTTGATACCCCATACATCGCTCTCTCTGTCAACAATCATCATTATTTTCTCAGCAACCTTGTCCCTCATCGAAAGAAGCTCATCAAGCGACACCTCTCCGATGACATTTCTCATGGTGGTCTGCGCAAGCTGGCTCATGGCATACATATAATCCTCAACAGAAATTATAGCCTTTGATGCATCCGAAATCTTATAATACACCACCGCATTCACACGCGCAGAAACATTATCCTTTGTGATGGCCTCCTGCGACGGCACATCGATTGTCTTCACACGAAGATCCACCTTCTGCATAGACTGAAAAATCGGCAGCACAATCCTCCATCCAGGATTCATCATATGCGAATACCTTCCCATCGTAAAAAGTATTCCCCGCTCATACTCATAAATCTGCCTGATGCTGATGATGAGTATAAACACCGCTCCACCTAAAAAAAGTATCTCAAACGCCATACAATCCACCTCGCCATATTTTGATCGGTTCTATTCATTTGTATTTAATAATATATTGTCAGAATACTATATATAATCGATATATTCAAGTGATGACAATGTTTTCAAAGATGCCTCAGGTTCCAAGAAAAGACGAGCTGTTAAACAAAGCCTTCTCCCACGCCAGAACCGTAAAAAAGACAATAGACCCTCATGACCGCATAAACTCGATCCGTGAATACGAACAGAACAAAATAAACACATCTTCCACCGTCATAAACACCACACTCCATAACATTCTTGCAAAAACCCCTCAGACCTCGGAACTGGACGAGTTCTATCAGAACCTCGTAGCATTAGTCATCGACATCAATCAATTCAAGAAATCCCTTGCTGCACTCAAATGGGCGATCGGCTTCAACAAAGAGCTCGAACACAAATACCGCCGGCGCATAAAAGGCGCCCCCTTAAAATCCATTGCACCGATACGGAAAGAATACTATGGCCGCCTCTCATCTGTAGTGAAACAGATACAAGATGACCTCATCTTCCTTGAAGAATGCCGCAAGGTCCTAAAAAAGCTGCCCATACTCAAGAACCTGCCAACCGTAGTCATCGCCGGCTACCCTAACGTAGGCAAGTCCTCCCTCTTGAAATCCTTGACCGGCGCAGAACCTGAGATAAAGAATTACCCTTTCACCACAAAAAAGATCCTTGTTGGCTCAATAGACGAAAAAGTACAGATGATCGACACCCCTGGCTTGCTTGACCGCCTGCCGGACGAAAGAAACCAGATAGAGCGCCATGCCATGCTCGCGCTCCGATACAAGGCGGGTCTCATACTATTTCTCATCGATGCGACAGAATCCTGCGGCTACCCGCTGGCAAAACAGGCCTTGTTATGCGAACACATAAGCAGAGAATTCAAGAATATCCCGATAATCATCTGCATGACAAAATCCGAACTCCTCAAAGAAAAAGACAGCAAAAAGAATGCTTTAGGCAATACGATTTATATCTCGTCAAAGACCGGCGAAAATATTGAGCTTCTAAGAAAATTACTTCTAAGATCAGTTGATTGGAAGACATACCAGTTCAGAATAAAGGATAAATCTGATTTCGGACAATAATTCATCTAGAATTCATCTAGATATGGATGCTGTTAGTCATAAAGTATAACCCTATCTATTCGAGCTCTGCGCTATGCTATTGTGCCATCTGTTTGATAGTCGTATAAACAATTAACAGGAAAATGCGAAACATCGCAGATTAAAATAAAACACAATAAATCGCGCACAGAAGAAGAGTATAATATTAACTGAGTGTAAGAGGGATCACAAGGACCCCATCTCACATCCCAGTAAGGGAGATAAAACAAATATGAACTTGTTTTTAATTAACTCACATAAGTTAATTCTTATATTGGATGGAAAACTATATATATTTTTCTATTGTTTTTCAAAAAACCCGGGTTAAAGAATTCATTCAAAACCGTGCTTTTTAGGTTTTTGGAGGTCAAAGCTAACGATTTTGTCATATTTGTTAACATTAAACAGACCGTCGATGAATTTTTCAACAACCCATATATTTGTCTCAGTATGCTTCGTGATCTCTGACGTCTTGATACTGCCGCCAGAGATAGCGAGAATTGGTATTAGCTGGTCGCATAGATATTTATCGACACATGCTTTTGCCTTCAATTCATCAATAAGTTGAAGTGCTGCCTCTTCACCGATCGATTCAGCCCTCTTGCCGGGTTCACCGACAGCTGACGCGCCAAGATACATATCCCCTCCGGTAAAGAGAACAATACCTGCTCCGGGAGAAACAGAATCAACATAAGTCTGTTCAATATCGACTTTACCGGAAATATTCGCCTCTTCAAGCCTCTTTTTTGCGCTCTCTGCCTGCCTCAAAGCCACGTCTCTGCCCTCAAGCTCGCTTGAAGCGACACTCAGCCCGGAAATATCTGCCTTCTCAGAAAAATGAATAATATCCGCGCATCTTGGTTTAGGCGGCCTTATCTCGACACGCACACGCCCCCCCCCTTTTGGATAGAACCCGTGCCGCATGACCTCTGCATTGACATCAAATCCGAACCTGGCAATCGCCCGTGAGAACACATTCTGTATATATGTCATCGGTGGAGCCCACTTACCGAAACTTGCCCCCCCGTCGATTTCTATCCTGATATTCTCTTTGGCTCTTGCAGCAGCTATGATGATCGGCTGGACAACAAGCCCAACAGATCCTGCAGTAGGTATTTTCACCTTGATATCATTTTTCAGATCCTTTCCCGGCAAAAACTCCGCCGTCTTTGAACCCACGAAAACTCCCTTGGTCCTGGCAGAACATAGCTTGGCTGCAGCATTGATTGCGCACACATGCTGCCACGAAAGTCCGGGATTAGGCCTGTTTGCGCGTATATTCTCTATTCTTGTATCTTTCAGAAAAAGCGCCGAAAGCCCGACAGCAGTCCTGACAATCTGCCCTCCGCCCTCATGATATGATCCGTCAATAACAATCATGATATAGATATCTCTGCTATAAATAAAAAGTTAATCATGCAATTTCCTTGTGTGAGTTGATTGAGATGGACATCGAGACAAAAATGGCTCTGGCCCGCGAGGTAGGAGAAGAGATAATAACTGAAGATGAGCTGCGCTCCCTCTTTGAGACAAAAACGCATCCTATTGCCTACGATGGCTTCGAGCCGTCCGGAAAGATGCACATAGCTCAAGGTATACTGCGCGCGATAAACGTGAACCGGATGACGAAATCTGGAGTCAGATTCAAGATTCTTGTGGCAGACTGGTTCGCCTGGATGAATAACAAGATGGGTGGTGACCTTGAGAAAATAAGGACCACGGGCGATTACTTCATAGAGATGTGGAAAGTGCTTGGGATGGACTTGAAGAACGTCGAGTTTATCTGGTCAAAGGACCTTGTGAGACAAGAAGGACATTGGAAAACCACGATAGATATTGCAAGAGTTTCGACCGTTACAAGAATGCTTCGATGCTCTCAGATTATGGGTAGGCATGAGACTGAGACGTTAAGCGCCGCCCAGATAATCTATCCCTGTATGCAGGCAGCAGACATATTCCACCTGAAAGCGGATATCTGCCAGCTTGGGATGGATCAGCGAAAAGTCAATATTCTTGCGCGTGAAGTAGGCCCTAAGTTAGGGTTTTGGAAGCCCGTTTGCGTGCATCATCATATGTTGCTTGGTCTGCCTCCGCCCAGAACCTCTGCCTCCGATCCTTCAGAGCGGATTCTTGACCTGAAGATGTCAAAATCGAAACCAGATTCCGCGATATTCATGACAGATTCAACTGAGGACATAAAGCGCAAGATTTCAAAGGCATATTGTCCTGAAAGAGAACTAAAAGAGAACCCGATAATGGAGTATGCGCAGTATCTCATATTCCCTAAATATGATTCCTTTAAGATTGAGCGTCCTGCAAAATTCGGTGGCGACTTGGAAATCATGAATTTCGATGAATTGAGCGCCCTATATTGTAAAGGTAAGATCCACCCGATGGACTTGAAGCAGTCTGTGTCAAGATACATAGACGCAATGATTGAGCCGGTACGCACTCATTTTGAAAAGAACAAGAAAGCAAGATCGCTTCTGGAACAGGTCCAGTCCTACCAGACAACGCGATAGTTAGTATTTTTGTTCATCCATTCTTCATATTCTGTATGTTCTCTCTGTAATTCTAATGATTTTACTCACTAAATTCTCACATTTATCTGCAATTTTTTCAAAAATTCTCTATTTCCTGTGTATTTTCTTTGGTTTTGTGTTCATTTCGACATATTGTTTCTTCATGTGAATTCACTTTCAATTCATGCAGTATATTTGTCTATGGCTGTGTTCTGATTCAAAACATTCATCTTCATTGCGATGAATATCACGTATCTTCATGTTTTACGGATATTCTTCGTGAATGATATCTGTTTCGTTAGTAGTTTGCTCTATTGCCGCAGAAATTTATTTATGGGTAATAATTCCTAAAAAAGTGTTATGGCTATGATCCTTATTTTTGGTCTGAGTTATCTCTTTTGAGTATAGCAATTCCGATGCTATTCCAACTCAGATGCGATTTGTATTTCCGCCTCAATATTCCTTTATCTTGTTGTTTATGTTGCTCTTAGTATGCTTCTTTTTTTTTTGTGTCATCTCCCGTTAGAGTCAACAGTGATTATTTTGGTTGGTCACATACTCATTTTGAGTGAAGTCGATGTATATGGAAATCGCAGTCATTCAGCCGAAATATTGCTTTTTGCTATCTTATGCATGATTCGTATGATGCGTGTCTCACATTTGTTCTGGCAATTATTGATTGTGCGTGCTCTTGTGAATTTTATTTGTTCTTTCTTTTGTGATATGATCTTGCAGGTTACCTTGTTTCTCATCCCGCTGTATTCTCTGCGGCTCTCCATATCCTCATTGATGGTAGTTTGATTTATGATTGAGGTCATTGATTTGGTGACTTACGCTGATGCTATGTGTGTTTTGTTCTCTGTTTAAAAAAGTGGCTTTTGGTCTTTGGCATTATTTTTTAATCGTAAACTGTCTTGTGATCGTCTCTTCATGAACTTGTCCTCGGACAATCAACCTTCTTTTTGAACGGTTGCCATAATGCTTGTTCTTTTTATTCGGGGTCTTCATAATTTCCAGTTATTATCCGATACTATCTGTGGTTACGAGGGCAAAAGTATCTGTTTTTTTATTTTGTATTTGTATGTATTTTATTGTTGGATTATATTTGGGATAATTGGCTTATTTACAATCCTGTCTCCCGCATTAATATGATTATAGACCCCCGTAACGGGGTTACTATCTCTGTTTACTCGCGGGTATTTTTATCGCCCTTGTCCGTTACTATCCGATACTATCTTTCCTAGTATCTATGGTTACTATAGATACTGCTCTATTGTTATCGTTTTTAAAGTAACGGATATGTTTGGTTATTTGTGCGCAGGCTATCGTTTTTCTTATGGTGGTTACTGTATCGGATACTATCGATATTATCGATATCATGGTAACCGATACTATCCATTACTCTTATTTGTGTCTTTTTCATTGCCTATGATGCCTCTCTTGTCAATGAAAAAGCTTGAAATCCGCCAATCATACCGAAATTTCATGATTTTTCAATAAACTCTTATAAAAAACAGTATCTATAAGCCTATTTGTATGCTAGTAACCGTGGTTACCATTATGAGAAACCATATTATGTGTCTATTGCTATCGGTAACGGCTCTATTGGTTGTATAATAATGTTGCTTTGACAGAATTAGGTATGTTGAGCAACTTCTTGTTTTGCGCAATATATTCTTCTATCGGGAATCCCGATTCTCTGATATCTCTGACATATACTTTGACTGTGTTGTATGTGAGTCCCATCTTAGTTGCGATTTGCTTATAGGATATGGGGCTTTCTGCATGAAGAAGTATGTTTACTAGCGCTCTTCGTGAATTAGGCAATTGCTCGAGTATTTCTGCAAGGGATGCTTTCGGTTCTGATTGTAATTTGGTTTCAAGTATCATTTCAGGATGGTCTTCTATATCTGTTTGAGCTAATGCGCTTATATTCAGTACTTCATGCCGCAATGCCTCTAGCTCTTCTTTCGTCACGATTTTTCTTGAGTACTTGTCAAGGCGCTCTCTGTTCTCGATAGCAAGCTGCCCCATTACCGCGAGGTCTGCGAATTTGGCATTCATCTGGTATACTGCCTCCATGATTTTTTTGATCCTGCCGTCATATCTGTCCATGCTGTCTTTATCCAGTTCAATCATATTGTGGATCTTCTTGATCTCGAGCGAAAGATCGTGTCTGAGCGCATCGTTTTCTTTGATGATTTCAGTTGATATGTCCTTTTTGATATCTTCCTTTATCTTCTCTATATTGATCATTGGGCTGATGCTGCTTTTCTTTCTGCCGAACAAGAGGTCAAATAATCCCATTTTATCAACTGATTATATGTTCTTCGATGATTACTATAATTATGGGTGATATGATATATTAATAAATTTGCCTGAATAACCATGGTTTAGGATGCGGTACCGATGCTTGACATAAAACAGATTCGAAGTGACCCTGATCTCGTAAGAGCCAACCTGAAAAAAAGAAATGATCCTAGCTACATGAAGATGCTGGACGAGTTGATTGGATTCGATGTCCTGTGGCGCAAGAACCAGGCCGGTCTTGACAAAGAGAGGCACGAGCGCAATCGCATCGCCCTGGAGATATCGAACCTGAAAAAGGAAAAAAAAGACGCTGATGCCCTGATAAGGAGCATGAAATCCATATCAAGTTCCATAGAAAAAAAAGAAAAAGATATCGCAGACTTAAGGAAAAAAATGGATGGTATTCTCCATCGTCTCCCGAACCTTCTTCACGAATCAGTTCCCGTGGGATTAGACGACACACAAAATGTAGAAGTCCGACGATGGGGGACACTAAAAAAGCCCTCTTTTAAGCTGAAAAGCCACAACGAACTCCTGGAATCCTTGGATCTGGCAGACATCGAGCGCGCAGCAAAAGTCTCCGGCGCCCGCTTCTACTACCTGAAGAACGATCTCGTCATGCTCGACTTCGCCCTCATGAAATTCGCACTCGACTTCCTCATAGGTCGTGGCTACACGATAATGGAGACTCCTCTCATGATAAGAAGAAAGCCCATGGAAGGCGCAGTCGCCTTATCCGACTTCGAGGACATGCTATACAAGATCGAAGGCGAAGACCTCTACATGATCGCCACATCAGAACACGCTCTTGCCGGCTATCACATGGACGAGACCCTGGACCCTAAGAGTCTGCCCCTAAAATACGCAGGCTTAAGCGCATGCTTCAGGAAAGAGGCCGGAAGCCACGGAAAGGACACGAAAGGCATATTCCGCGTCCACCAGTTCAACAAGATCGAGCAGTTCATATTCTCCACCCCCGAAACTTCGTGGGAAGAACACGAAAAGCTCATAAAGAACGCAGAATACCTCTTTCAGGCCCTTGAGTTGCCGTACCGTCTGGTGAACATCTGCACAGGCGACATCGGCACAGTCGCGGCAAAGAAATACGACCTGGAAGTCTGGATGCCGCACCAGAACGCATACCGTGAGATGGTCTCCTGCAGCAACTGCACCGACTACCAGTCAAGAAAACTGAACATCAGATACGGCAAAGAGGGCACAGAAAAAGAGTTGGTCCACACATTGAACTCGACAGCGATAGCTACCTCTCGCGCGATAGTCGCCATCCTTGAGAACAACCAGCAAAAAGACAGCACAGTATCCATCCCTAAAGTCCTCTGGCCCTACATGAACGGCAAGAAAGTGTTGGGTATTCCCTCCAAGAGCAAAAAGGAATAATGCCGGTTGCATCTTTATTTGCGCAAAATCAAACGTTATTTTTTTGGCTCATCAGCCGGCAAATAACTCTCAACTCTCAGCGCACAAATGTCGAAAATTGAGCGCTGCACAGTCTCGGTCCGTTATAGCATTTTTGTGCGTTTATATTTATCAGCTTGCCTCGCCACTGAAGGATATCATGTATTTTATGTCTTTTGTGTCTTGCTTTGTGGACTTTATGATTTTTTCTTTTTCCGCTTTTTTTTCCATCTTACTGATGGTATTTCCAACATAATCCGATATACCATCGAACGCGATCCTTTTATAACCGATGGGTTCGTAGTCTGTAAGCTCTGTGCCATTGCCATTATAGAAGTCTGGGAATGTGCTCTTATCTTCGCCATTTGTCTTTGCTATAGTATGCATCATATTTCTCCTCTCTAGATCTATGATTACTTTTTCGAGAGAGAGTCTGGACATGCCTCCATTAGCATATATTTCCAAAAATTTCGTTTCATCATTATTCGAAGAATCGCCGCGTATTGTTTCATATACTCCAATAGGTATGTATGTAGCTTCTTCTTCTCTAAATATCTCAATCTTCATACGTTATCACCTCTAAAGACGTTGCATTATCTATTATGGGGAATTTTTAAATACTTATCGGTAGTTACAAAATATCTGGTGGCCTCGTTATATTTCTCCGCAAGATATCGTTTTACCCTTTCAGCATCCAATCAGTGGTCAAAAAAATCCCAAAGAAAATGTGAGAGTTAACAAGACATTTCTAAGCATTTGTTACATATGTTCAGAGCAAAACTAATCATTCTGAAGAAATTCAATGAAATCATCAAAGAACCTGCTGGCTCCTACCATCAGTCCAAAAATACATTCAGCGCAATAAAAACCGCAACCAATCCCCCCCCCAAACCAGCAATTTTCCTCACAATTCAACTCAACCCTCATCCGGAAAATCTCCAAGAACCAGCAGCATGCTAAAGAAAACAACCGTCATATGAACACGTGACACATTAACTGTCAAAGTGCATTCATGTCTTCATCCAATCTTCATCAAAATTATGGGTTTTCATCAAAATTCAACCGATAACTATAAATACTTTCATTACTAATATAGATACTATTACTACTATGCATCATAGTAGTAAAAACGATTTTTTCGTTGATCCTATGGCAGACACATACAAGACCCTCAAAATCAAACAGGACATCCATGCGCGCCTCCTAACCTATCTGTCAAGAGAGCAACTCAGGAACGGCGGGCAGAGGATAACGATATGTGATGTCATGACAAAGCTTTTGGATATAGCAGAAGACAAAAAAAAGAACTGATGCTCATTCTTATATCCTTGAGTTCATCTCGTTTGGTTGCTTTAGTATAGACGATTCAGAACGGTGAGTGAAATGAATATAGATAACAGAAAAGAACAGGTAGATTACTGGCTAAAGAACAGGGATTATGCTTTGCGTAGCGGCCGGCTTAAGGAAGTGAAACGCATAAACAAGATTCTCTCCTTCTACGGCCACAGGAAGGACTTAAGGGACATAGCCTCTTGATATTTATTGTATGTCTGACCCTCCAACAAGCGGCACGAACACGCAATTTGTTATTGCTTCCTCGCTGGCCTTGCCCTTTATTTTTCTGATCTTAAAAAGAGTCTGCATAAACATCCCGCCGACAGGGATCACAAGGATGCCTCCTTCTTTTAGCTGTTTGAAAAGCTCTTCCGGTACCTCCTCACATGCAGCAGTGACGATGATCCGGTCATAAGGCGCATCCTTCTCATACCCGGTCGACCCGTCCGAAAGAATCAGCGTGACATTCTTGTACCCAAGCCGGGAAAGCACTTTTTTTGCATTTTTAAAAAGCTCATCACGGATCTCGACCGTCACCACCGACTTTGCGAGCCGCGAAAGGACCGCCGTCTGGTATCCTGACCCCGTCCCGACCTCAAGCACCAACTCATTCCCGCGAAGCTCAATGCACTCCGTCATAAGCGCCACCATATACGGCTGCGAGATAGTCTGCCCCTCACCGATAGGCAGTGGATAGTCGCGATACGCCTCGTTCCTCATATCGCGCGGCACGAATTCGTGGCGCGCCACATCCTCCATCACCGAAAGCACGCGCTCATCCGTGATGCCGCGCTCTCTTATCTGGTACTTCACCATATTCCTGCGCTGAAGTGCATGATCCTCTTTATCCATGATTATTATTGTGCGCCTAAATTAAAAAAAGCACAGGAATTAGCTGCTATGGCAAAAACTGCTTGTTTATGATTGGTCAGCAAGAATCCGTTTTTTATCAGGCATTCATCGTCGCCTCAAGATAATCCTCGTAATACGGCCTGAAATCATCAAATTCCCTGATAGTATCAATAGCGATATCATATGCCTTATCATAATCATTGAATAGAAGCACCTTCCCATCCTCAAGCACCCGTTTTCTGATATATATCGGTAGCTTGTTGAATATCTGGACATCGATATCCGGAAACGCCGAAAGATATTTGAGCCTCTTCTTTGACATCAAAAGCGCGCTCATCCGGCTATCAACCACAAGCGCGACATCGACATCGCGATACTTCTCCCCCCTCGCCGCGCTCCCGAAAAGTATGACTGCGATGATCTCCTTATCCTCTTTGGCCATCTTAATCACTGGCTCCAAACGCGCCTTGAGTTTCCTGTCCATACAAACCCTATTGGCTGCGCTATAATATAAATCTGTTCTGTCGCGCGAGTAAAAAATCCCATCAAAAATGTGAGAGTTCCGCTCCTTGATCGATTGGCACGAATCAGTCAAAATTTCCAGATTTAGAAAAAACCCTCTTTTGATGGCATCATTCAACACCACATAAAATCGACAGCGTGTAATGATTTATCCGTCAATATGTCTGCCTTTTCAGGGCTATCGGCAGCCAAAAAAGGCGCAAAAACTTCTCCAAAGACGCGATTACCATACACGTGACACATTAAACACAAAAAATATGATTTTCACAACAAACCCAAAAAAACGTATATATACCACAAATCCCAAAAATAACACTTATGAAGAGATTTGCATATTCCTATTTATCAGCATTGTTGATCCTCATCCTTCTCACACAATCATCACACGCAGACAACCCCATACCCTATCTGATAGAAGAGGCCACCCAGGAACTCTTCACAAACGGCACAGTAAAGACCCCGCTCACCGCAGAGGGCCGCCTCGAAATATCAGTCCCAAACACCCCCGACGTCCTCCAGTACGTGAGGATCAACATCTCAAGCGACTACATAGGAAAAACAAACATACAATCGCAAGAAACCTTCGCCGACGTAGCCGCATCCCCCCTGCCACAGGACCGCTCCCCCATCTACATCGACACAACCGGCGGCTACGACATCCGCTACAACATCACAGACCACAATGTCTTCCCCCAAATCAGCCTCAAACTGACCCATAATAACGCTGAAGGCGGCAAAGACATCCACTCAGGCGCCCCCAACACCCTCTCATTCAACCTCACCATAACATCAGACAAGACCCCCGCAAACCCGACATACACTGACCTCTACTTCAAGATAAAAGACAACACCTATGCACAAGACAGCATGGTCCTCGGCGCCCCCGCCGCAACCTCATCAATCACCCTTCAGGCCCTCGACACCGATGGCGACACCTATGCAGACACAATCTACTGGCGCGGCGACCTCACGGCAGGCACCCCCGTCTACATAACCTTTCCCGGCACGACCCAGGCCAACGTAAACTACAACCGCGGCGACCAGTACGTAGACATAGACGAGATAGACGCGACAAGATCAGTATACTCCAAGGCCTCATCATTCACCGGGATCACAATCACAAGCAGATTCTCACGCGGCCCCATACGCCAGGGACTTCGCATGCTATTCAAAGACAGCGTATGGCTCCGCGGCACAATAACAAACAAGGCCCATGGTATCACATACTCCCTCACCGACTGGGCGCTCTACAACGTCACCGACCTCTTAACACCCATAGCATCAGGCGTAGTCCCCGCACCCCAGCAGCTGGCCCCTGGCGAGACCTACGAAACACAGTGGTTCATAACCCCCAACTTCACAGAAAAATACTTCGTCTCAGAATTCAACTGGCGCGTAAGATGGGCCCCCTCATCATATCTAAGCACAGCAACAACCGCCATCAATCTCCCCACACTCTACCAGGCAGACGGCGTATCCCAGAAAACCATCTCATTAGTCCAGATAACTCCCGCCCGCATCTTAAACATAGAAGACAGCGCAAGACACATGGGCCACTCATCGCTATACTTCAACGCGACAACAATCACATCAACCGTCCCGGTAGGCTACACCATCGAAGACATTAACGTCTACTACTCAAACATAACCGTAGGCGGCAGCGAATACAACATAACATCAAACGTCACGATAAACATAACCGCAAACGTCCTCAAAGTCACAATAGAAGACATATCAAAAATTCTAAGGAAACAGTTAGGCTTAAACGAAGACCTCATAATCCGTTATCAGGCCACAGGCCCGACAACACCAGCAGACTACACATTCGCATCAGACAACACGTTCATCCTGAACACCACCTCCGGCACACCGCTGACATTAACATCATCAGGTTCAGTGCTCCTGCCCGGGACAGAACCCCCGGCACCCCCAGCCGGTCCCGGTGGCGGCGCAGGCGGCGGCTTCATCAATGAATTCGCATCCATCGAAAAACTGGACTCACTGATAGTCCAAAAAGAACAGCCAGACACAGCCGAAGTGAAAGCCGTATTCAGGATAATCGATATCGGCAACAAAGGCGTCGGCGACATATACGC
This sequence comes from archaeon, assembly GCA_043813875.1. Lineage (GTDB taxonomy): Archaea > EX4484-52 > EX4484-52 > EX4484-52 > B79-G9 > B79-G9. The sequence goes on from JBDRKP010000054.1 coordinate 13,783, forward strand.
AAAAATAATACTCCCAAAAGACTCCATCCTCGACGAGGAAAGCATCAACGTATCAACCTACAACCCCATAACCAAGAAATGGACCACATACACCGAAAAAGACCTCATAATAAAAAAAGATACCGCAATAATCAACAACACAATCAGCTACTCAGTAAAAATAAAATCCACAAACTGGGACGAGGAATCATTCGAACTCAACCTGAATAACAACGAACTCTATTCAATAACATACAGCGCAAAACTCACCCTCGGCAGCAACGAACTGACGACACGCCTTCTCGGCTTCAACTATTATACCGATGAACAGATCTCAAAAGACATAGAGGCATACATCCGCATCATTCACGACGAAATCTACATCTCCGAACTCGAAATAAGGGAATCCGAATTCCAGCCCCAGCAGATAATCGTCGGGAAACCCCCTCGCTGGCTCAAGACAATCGACGTCTACAACCCCAACACCGTATCAGTCTCGCACGAATTCAGGATCGGTTTATTCCCTGAAGTCATATCATCGCACATAAGCACCGAAAACAGGGAACTGGACCACAATCTTGACAGCAGGGACATAGTATATGCCGTATTCAAAGACACCATAAGAGAAGGCCAGAAAAAGACATACCTTATAGACATAACCACGCCGCCGATACTGATCACCGACGAAAAATACACGATTGATCGATACGACAGCACAAAACTCATATTCACGACAAACCTGACACTAGAAAATCCCTCAAGCATAGACTACGAAAATATAATGCTCATATACCCGATCGGCAGGGAAAGCATCATCAAGGTATTAGAAGATGGGAAAGACCTCAAGTTCGCATCAGACAACCCGGATCAGATAAAGATAGAGATACCCCGGATAAAAAAGAAAAGCAGCACAACAATCTCGCTATATTACATAAAGACACCCCCTGTATTGACTGCATCCGTCGACAAGCCATCCTATACCTCTGGCGAAAAAGTGAACATCTCAGTAGTCTTCATCCCGCATGAAAACATGTCATCCTCATTCATCCAGATAGAAGTATTAGAGAACGCAAAAGACCCCGAGACCATATACGCAGAAATAGAACAGGTCAATAACCTGAAAGAAAGCACCCCCTACACATTATCCCGCGAATTCACAACACCGGCTGCAAGGCAGGGCGAATATATCGTCCATGCAGCAGCCACATTAAGCCCTCTCGGACAGATAACAGACACAACCACATTCCATATCGAAAGCAACCTGACAACAATCACAAAACTCAGCTTCAAACTGATGTTGCTATTCGTCCTGGTGATACTCCTCCTTCTGATAAAGCGCATCTACAAGAGAAAAGAATTTGTTGATGAGATCAGGTCACTGAAAAAAGAGATTGAAAAACTATGATCCCGTCTCCATATACCTATCTACTCAGGTTTCAAATTCAGATAATGATATATTTTTATAATTTTACCCAAATAATGATAAATCAATAATCATTAATCAATAGTTGGTGGCAATGAAATACATAATATTCCTGGGCGACGGGATGGCAGACGACACAAAAACCTGCAAACAGGGAAACACCCCTCTCATGATTGCCAAAAAACCCAACATAGACGCTCTGATGAAAAAAGGAATCATAGGCTCGCTCACAACAATCCCGAAGATTATGCCCGCAGGAAGCGAAATCGCAAACATGAGCATCCTTGGCTACGACCCAGCCGTATACTACCAGGGAAGAGGCGTCCTTGAGGCCGCAAGCATGGGCATTGACATAAAAGAAGGCGAAGTAGCCATAAGATGCAACCTCATCTGCATAGAAGACAACAAAATAAAAAATCATTCAGCAGGCCATATCACTTCACAGGAATCAGAACAGCTCATAAGCTACCTTGACGAGAAACTCGGCGACAGCAACATAAGATTCTATCCAGGCATAAGTTACAGGCACCTTCTGGTCATAAAAAACGCAAGCAATGCAATAGATCTCACCCCTCCTCACGACGTACCTGGAACAGAAGTAGGATTGGTCATGCCGCGACCCCTCCATGAAAAAGGAGAGGCAACAGCAAAACAGATAGACTCACTTATCCGCAAATCCTGGGAACTCCTATCAACCCACCAGATCAACATAAAAAGGATAAAAGAAGGCAAAGACCCCGCAAACTCCATCTGGCCCTGGTCCCCCGGCTACAGGCCGCATATGATAAGTTTCCATGAAAAATACGGCATCCGCGCAGCAGTCATCTCCGCAGTCGACCTCATCAAAGGCCTCGGCGTCTACGCCGGCATGGACATCATCAAAGTCGACGGCGCAACCGGCCTCTACGACACCAACTACGAAGGAAAGGCAGACGCCTGCATAGCCGCCTTAAAAGACCACGACCTGGTCTACGTCCACGTAGAAGCCCCCGACGAAGCAGGTCACGAAGGCAACTTCGCGCTAAAAGTAAAGACCATAGAAGACTTCGACAAAAGATTGATAGGAAGAGTCCTAAACAACCTGAAAACCATCGACGGCAGCGTAAAAATCGCAGTCCTCCCGGACCACCCGACACCCATCAAACTGCGTACCCACACCCGCGACCCTGTACCCTTCATAATCGCAGACCCAGATGACCCACAAAAAGACACAATGTTGGCCTACGACGAGCGCATAACAGACAACGCCAACACCAGCCATCTCAAAGGCGACGACTTCATAAAACTCTTTTTAAAAGTAGACTCTTGAACTCTTCATATCCGCCACCAAGATATTCCACAAATTCTTCCTTATCATCAAGCGCCCTCAAACTATCAGGCACCTCCGGTTCAACACCCATGATCTTGACAACATCCGTTGGGAACTTCGCCGGATGCGCAGTCTCAAGACACACACCGACAGTCATATCCCCCGTCTCCTTCCGATATTCCAAAAGCGCACGCCACCCCACAGCCCCGTGCGGCTCAAGAACAACCTTATACTTCTCATAAACCCTTTTAATCACATCCCGCGTCTCATCATCCAAGACCGACAAAGAAAAGACATCACTTCTCATCGCATTCATATCCGGCATCTTATTGATCATCCCGCGCTCATCCATCTGCCCGCCGTAAAGCGCCACCAGCCGCGCCAGATTGCTCGGGTGCCCAACATTCATGGCATTCGACACGCAATTCCGTGACGGCGAAATCTTTGCATACTCACCCGTCTCAAGGAACACCGGGAACTCATTATTCTCATTGACAGCAGCGATGAACCGCGCAACAGGAAGCCCCATCTTCTTGGCGAAAAGCCCGCCCATAAGATCCCCGAAATTACCCGACGGCACAGAAAAGACAATCTCCTCCCCATCACGAGCGACCCTCGAATAAGCATAGAAATAATAGATGCTCTGCGGGATAAGCCTCCCGATATTGATAGAATTCGCGGAAGTTAGATTAATACCCAGAAGATCCGGGTCAGAAAACGCCTCCTTCACCATAGCCTGGCAGTCATCGAACTTTCCGTCGACAGCGATAGCAGTGATATTCCCCGAAAGCGTAGTCATCTGCCTCCGCTGACGCTCTGACACCTCATCCTTCGGAAAAAGAACGACCACCCGTATATTTGAAAGCCCGAAAAACGCCTGCGCGACCGCGCTCCCCGTATCCCCTGAAGTCGCCGTAAGGATAGTGATCTCCATATCCTTCTTCTTCATGAAATACTGCATAAGCCGCGCCATCATCCTCGCAGCAAAATCCTTGAAAGACGCAGTAGGCCCGCAATCGAGCCGCATGATATGATCCTTGTCCGTGACCTTTTCAATAGGCACCCTGAAATTATAAGCATCCTTTGTGATCCGTCTAAGCGCCAGATCATCCACATCATCCCCTATGATTCTCTTCAGTACAACATACGCGATCTCATCATACTCCATCCTTTTCATGGCCTCGATCTCATCAGAGGAAAAAGAAGGCAGCTTGCGCGGCATAAAAAGCCCCTTGTCGGGAGCGAGCCCTAAAAAGAGCGCCCTCTCAAAATCAACATCATCGCAATGCATATTCGTGCTATAATAATTCGTCTTGCCCATATTCATCCACACAAAGAGATTGTCAGGCATTATTTAAAATTTATCTGTTCTGCTTGCTCATCATAAATCTCTTACAATTTTATTTATGTTTTTATTGCATATCGTCTGCATTGGCAATAAAAAGCTTGAAATTCTCCCATCAGGCCGGGATTTCATGATTTTTAAAGAACAAGGATGCGTTATCGATAGATTCTTTAGCCGGCTCAACATTCGCCTGCGGTAGCTTCTGGTATGTATATTCTCCTCTCTTCCTTTTCTCAAGCGAGTATATGCTCAATAGTTCTTCGGCGCGCAGAAACATTTTCTTGTATATAGTCAATAGATGAACGTCAAGCCTGCCTGTCTTCACAAAAAAATCATCAAAAGCATCAATCGTTTTCTTATGAACCTCGGGCGCATCCGTTTTGATATCCTCCGTCATAAGAATTGCCTTTGCCGAATAGAAGATGCAGTAATATGCATGGCTTATGGCCGAACTATAGAACGTGAAATTCTTCTCGAGCTTGAATTCTTCTTTTTGAAGTCTTTCGTTATAAGAAGTCTCAAAAAGCAGTTGAGCCGCAACAAGTTCAGTCTCAGCTCTTTGCAGATACAGCTCAGCCAATGCGTTCATGTTTCACACCCTTTATCATATTATAATACTCAATTAGCCCGTAAAAAACAACATTCTTCCTGTATATCTCTTTTCCGACATTCTCATCATCCGCCAGAAGCATTTCAATAAACTCATTTCTTGTAAAAACATGATAGTCGATATTGACAATCTCCCGCCTCTTCACAGTTTCAACATAAGGCGCAATATCCTTTTTAGCCTCCCCGCACTCGACAATAATCGCAATATCGACATCAGACTTCTGTGTTGCCTTATTTTCAGCATAACTGCCAAAGACAATAAGGACAAAGAACTCGGAATACTTCAATATCCTCTTTTGTATATCCTCAAGTATCTTCTTCGGTAGTTTCCGGTTTTCATAAATCTCGAGTTCATTTATCAGGTTAAGATATGACAGTGTCAGATTATTGTCAAAATTAAGATAATATGTCGTAACATCTCCGGTCATCTGCGTTCTGACAAGATTCTCATCAAGAAACTGTTTCAGCGCAATCTGGACAGTATTATTGGACTTCTGCTTGCTTTTTTCCTTTATATCCTTAAAAGTAAGGCGCCGAGAAACATCTTCCCGAAAAACACCTAAAATCCTCAACTGTTCCTTAGTCAACATGATTTACACCATTCTCTCATAAATTACCTATTTTAAGGTAAAGTAAAACCACTTAATAGGTAAAATATACCCTATTATTAGGTATTCATATTAATAAACCTTTGGATTGATTAAAAGAAATAAATGATTATTCTGACAAAAACAGGACACGAAAACATTAACCGCAACCCCCGATTCACGTTTCCATGTCCTTAAACCCTTACAACCTATCTCGTCTTTCCGTCCCTGCAATAATACCCGCTCGGCTCCCCGTTAGCAAGACGATACTCAGTCCATATCGGGCACATGCTACATATACACATCTGCTTGAAATCAAGATCCTTGCACCTTGCAGACCCGCCAGAGCAATAAAGGCCCGGTATCTCCTTTGGAACAGGCATTCCCCCGGTAACCATCATCTTTTTCGCCTTCTCCATATGCTCCTTTGAGCACTGGCTCTTCACCTGTACCGGGCACTTCCCGCAGATACACTTCATGACATTTTCCTTTGTAAACAAAACATTCGTCATCTTACCACCTCTCATATCTCAATATCCGCTCGGTTTCATTCTCCATCAAATCCACCTCATCTACTTACCAAAAAAAGCGCCGAAAACAAGATACCCGAAAGCCGCAACAAGAATGATCGTCGCCCCCGACGGCAGGTCATACGCATAAGACACGAGAAGTCCAAGTCCCATGAACACAGAGGAGACGACCGTAGAGACCGCCATCATCCCCTTGAGACTGGAAGAAAACCTCCCCGAGATCGCCGCCGGTATAGAAAGCATCGCGATCACAAGAATGATTCCCACGATCTTGATAAGAATCACAACCGTAAGCGCGATAAGCGCAAGCAGGATCATATTCACCCTCTCCACCGGCACTCCCCTTACCGTAGCGAACTCCTCATCAAAAGACACAGCAAAAAAGTCATTATACAAAAGAATCACACCGAGAACTATGACCAGATCAAGCGCCGCCATCAAAAAAAGATCATCCAGAGTAACAGTAAGGATGCTCCCGAAAAGATAGCTCATAAGATTCGGCGCATAGCCTGGCGTCATATACACAAACACAATGCCTATCGCCATCCCCAAAGACCACATTATGCCGATTGCAGTATCCGTCCTCTCATTGGTCCTCCTGGTGATTTTCCCGATAAGCAGAGCAAATACCACGCCAAAGACAGCCGCGGCAAGGATGGGATTGACCCCGAGGAAATACCCTATCCCGATTCCGCCGAAAGCAGCATGAGAGATGCCCCCGCTGATGAACACCATCCTTTTGGATACCACATATGTCCCGATGATGCCCGCCGCCACACTAGCAAGGACCCCGGCGGCAATCGCATTCCTCATGAACTCGTACTGAAGTATCTCAATCATTTCCGCTCCCTCTTTTTCTTCTGGTGCATATCAAGCACCCTGTGCGGCACTCCGTGCGCGATAAGCTCCACCGGGCACTTGTAGGTCTTCGAAAGCACCTCAGAAGTGATCTCCTTGTCATCATGATAGAAAAGCTTCTGGTTCACGCACGCGATCTTGTTGACATACACCGAGATGGCGCCGATATCATGCGACACAAGGACTATCGTCATCCTCTTGTTAAGCTTTAACAGAAGCTCATAGAACCCGCTCTCGACACTCGTATCCACGCTCGCCGTCGGCTCATCAAGAAGAAGTATCTTCGGTTCAGTTGCAAGCGCCCTCGCCACAAGCACCCTCTGCACCTGCCCGCCCGAAAGCTCTCCCACCTTCCTATCCCATAGATCATGGACCCCGACAGTCTTTAAGGCATCAAGAGCGATCCGCCTGTCCTCATCATCAAACCTCTTGAACAATCCTTTGCCCATCCGCCCCATCATCACCGTATCAAGGACACTTGCAGGAAACTGCCTGTCAAAATTGCAATGCTGCGGCACATATCCAATCATGCTCCTATTCAAAAGAGGGCTCCTCCCGTATATGCGCACATCACCCGCCGACGGCCTGATGAGCCCAAGGATCACCTTGAGTATCGTAGTCTTCCCCGCGCCGTTAGGCCCTATGATGCCCAAAAAATCATTCTCATAGATGGTAAGATTCACATCATCGAGCGCAACCACATCCCCGAACTTCACAGTAACGCAAGTAAGGCTCACCGCAAGCTCATCTTTTATCATAGGCATTATCTCAAAAACATTATTATGAAGTCAACCTTAAAAATCATTGACTGGTTTTAACAGGTAAAACTCATTTTAACTCAACCATAACCGCTTCAAGCAAAGGCTCAAAACAATTTTGGGCAATCGATATGACATCATTTACCTCAACTAATTTCGGCCTGTAGCCATAATAATTTATATTATGCCTTAATCTCCTGAGATTATCTATCACACGTATCGGTCTTTCGGTCCTGACTTCAAGCTTCAGAAGTTCCTTTATTGGCATGACATGATCCTCGGATTCCATGCCCTTTGCAATCATCAATGCATCTCCAAGCATCCTGAAGCATTCATAAATATTTCTTATTATTGTAGAGGCTGAATCCTCGGTTGGTTGTAATGAAAGTGTGAATTTCATGTCTCGTTGTGCAGCCAGGACAATACTCAGCGCATTCTTCTTATCAGGTCTTTTATATCTCATACTATGGTCTCACCTCTAAAAATCCTTCAAGTACGATTCCATTAGCGATATTAGCAAACAGATTTAAATCGATTTTATTTCTTGAGAAGACATGGACATTTACAGGCACATTTATCCTGTATCCTAATTGAGGTATAATCCCAACCTCAAAGATTCGCACGTCTTCATCATCCAGAACTTCAACGGCAATATCTATATCGCTTTTCTCATTATCATCCCCTTTCCTGTAGCTCCCGAACAGGATAATTGCCTTTGAATTAGGAATCTGTCTATGTATTTCTTCCAGTATGCCGGATTCATATATCATGCCTAGGTTATAGCTTATTTTTCGTTGATATAACCGGGGATGATCTTTGTTGGATGATATTCTCCATAGCTTTCCAAGAATCTCTTTTCTTAAGAAACCCTCATCAACAAGTTGTGTGACAATCCTGTTTGCAGTTGTCTTTGAGATCTTCAGTACCGTCGACAGATCAGTAAGGCTCATTTCTTTATCAGGATACGAAAAAAACCAGTATTGGATCTTCAGATACGCCTCAAGATCTTCGCGCACTTTTATTTTTTTCATTTTTCTGGCCATAAGATTGGTTACATTCGAAACTATATAAACTTTTTGATAACCGATTGGTTTCAAACGAGACCATATGATTTTTTAAAGAACCGGTAATCTTTCATTCCCGGGTGGGTCTGATATCCCGCCGCTTGCTCCGGTGTAATCCGGTCGGGAAGATAAAAATCGCCGTAACAAAGAAAAAAAATAAAAACCCTGGTTACCTATGAGCAGGGCAAAACCGTTTGATAGACCGGCAACGCCGCTGCAAGCGCCTCTTCAAGAACTTATGATGGTTCTCTCCCGCCCATTCAGGCGGTTTCTCAATCTCCATAAGGAGTTTGAGGACATATTCGATGGACCACCCAAAAAGGACTTGATGAAAGGCGATGTTCTGATCCTTCCCTCAGGGCTTTTCCTTGCGATGCTAAAAAAACAGGCACCAACTCCCTCAGAAACATAAATCCGGCTCCAAAGAACCTATAACATATCATCTCATACTCTCCGCCAGACTTTTTGAGACATTGCGCATATTAAGAAGATAGTCCTCTGCGAGCGGGTCAGCAAGAGCTATTGTCCCGTTTATTTCGCTGGCAATGGCCTGCGCATTCTTGAAATTGACCCCCGGCTGGACAAAGATGGTCTTGATGCCATTCTCCTTTGCATACTCAATCAGCCGCAAGACATCAGAGCTGCTCGGCTCCTTTCCCTCATCCTCAATCGCGACCTGCACAAGACCGTAATCACGTGCGAAATACCCGAAAGATGGGTGAAGGATCATGAAGGTCCTCTTATCTGCGCCATTGAACATGTTCTGTATCTGCATATCAAGCATATCTATCTCAATAAGATACTTGTTATAATTATCATAATAATACTCTTTATTGACGGGATCAGCCGAAGCGAGCCCGTCATATATGTTCTTTGCGATTATCCCTGCGTTCCTCAAAGACATCCATACATGCGGATCATTTTCGACAATAGTGATTCCATTTGAACAATTGACCACAACGATATTAGGTTTATCCCTTCCGGCCTTGTCCATGCTTTCCTCAAATGGAATGCCGGATCCGACCATGACATGCATCCTTGCAAGAGAAAGCGTCTTAAGCTGGCTTGGCGTCGGCTCATAAGTCTCAGGGCTTGCAAGCGGCGGCACCATCACAGTGACCTCGACCTTATCAGCGCCAATCTTCTCGACAAAATCAGCCAAAGGAAGAATACTCACAACGACATCGATTTTCTTATCATCATCATCAGGAATAGAAGAAACATCATCATGCGCCATGCACCCCGACACAAGGACGACCGCAATGAAAGCGATCCAGATCATCATGCCTTTTTTTCCAATGCATACCATAATATACTCTCCGCAATTAATCTTTATCTCTGTATCTGCAAGATATGCCTGATTTTCAGGCCGCATTCCAGTACTCATCAAAACCTTTCTTTGGCAACCAGTTCGGCGATCTCGACGGCATTCAGTGCCGCCCCCCTAAGAAGTTGGTCCCCGCAGACGAAAAACTCTAAGCCGTGCTTTCCGAACACAAGATTCTGCCTGATGCGCCCGACCTCGACATCATATTTCTCAGTAGCAGTCAAAGGCATGGGATAAACATTATTCTTTACGTCATCCCTGACGACAATCCCCGAAGTCTCATCAAACAGCTTCCGCACATCATCAGCATTCACAGGCTTCACCGTCTCGACAACTATGCTCTCCGAATGCGCTCTCATCGTCGGTATCCTCACGCATGTGCAGGAGATAGGTATGCTCTCGTCCCCGAAAATCTTATGCGTCTCCCACACCACCTTCATCTCCTCCTTGGTGTATTTGTTATCAAGGAACACATCGATATGCGGGATAAGATTGAAAGGGATAGGATGCGCAAAAACCTTGTTCTCGGCTTTCCCGCCATCAAGCACCCGCTTGGTCTCAGAAAGAAGTTCGGCCATGCCGCCGTTCCCCGCGCCGCTTGTGGCCTGGTAGGTCGATATGATCACCTTCTTCAGACCGTATTTCTTATATATCTGGTAAAGAGGGATAGCGGCGATAGCCGTCGTGCAATTTGGATTAGCGATAAGCATAGCATCCCCGATAGCCTTTGGGTTGATCTCCGGGATGACAAGCGGCACATCCTTATCATACCTGAACGTGGAAGAATTATCGACAACAACACACCCTTCGCGAGCAGCTTTAGGCGCATTCTCCTTTGGCCATCCTCCTCCGATGGCAAAAAACGCGATATCAAGCTCTGAATAATCCGCCTTATCAGCATCCTCGACACAAATCTCCCCCATAGGCGTCTCAAGACTTTTACCGACCGACCTCTCAGATGCATAAAGCCTCAAAGACTCAATCGGGAACTTGCGCAGAGAAAGCACTTTGATGATTTCCCTTCCGACAACCCCTGTAGCCCCAAGAATACCGACTCTCATTTTTTTCATACCGATCACCATCAAACAATTCAATGAAACTCTATTACCATTACTGCTTCATCTTTTTATAATTTATGTCATTATCGGTTGGACAACCTCAAAAAACAGAAACATTTAAATACTATGCGCAACAACATAATGTTATGCTGCATAATGTTTCATTTATCAACCGGGAAAAAGAGATTGCGTTCCTGAAAGAAGCATACGCCGATGACAAAGCACAGCTGATCGTCTTATATGGCCGAAGGCGCGTTGGAAAAACATGCCTCCTCACTCACTTCATGCAGGGCAAAAAACACACATACTATCTTTGCACAAAAGGAAACGAAACAGAGCAGATAAAGCTGCTTTCAAGGATGATCGGTGAACGCCTGGATGACACTGCCCTGACCCTGTCTCCTTTCAGTGAATGGCATTCCTTATTTCTATACTTGCACGAAAAAGCAAAAAAAGAAAGATACCTCCTTGTAATTGACGAATTTCCGTATCTTATAAATATCAATCCCGCAATAACCTCGATATTCCAGAAATACTGGGACGAATACCTTTCAAAAACAAAAATAATGCTCGTACTTTGCGGATCAAGCATAGCGATGATGGAAAGCGAAGTGCTTGCGCACAAAAGCCCTCTTTACGGCAGAAGAACAGGGCAATGGAAAGCAGACCCATTAAGTTTCAAAGACGCATCGAAATTCTTCCCGGAAAAATCAAGCATCGAAGAGATCATCAGGACATACACAATAACCGGCGGAGTACCTTATTATCTTCAGGAACTGGACCTTCAAAAAAGCGCAATCTCAAACATTCTGGAAAAAATAGCAAAAAAAGGAAAATTACTCTACGAAGAAGGCGAAATATTGCTTAAAGAAGAGCTGCGTGACCCTTCAACATATTTCTCAATTTTGGAAGCGATGTCTTCAGGAAATACGAAGCAGGCGCAAATAGCAAATCATGTCAGCATGCCGCAGACCGCACTGCCAAGATATTTATCGACCTTGGAGCGGCTTGCATATATAAAAAAAATAACACCCGTCACAGAACCAAAAACATCAAAAAAAACAATATACCGGCTGAATGACAATTTCATGAATTTCTGGTTTAAATTTATATACCCTAACAAAAGCTATATTGAAGAAGGCAATTATGATAGATTCAAAGAGATTCTGGACAACTATTTTGAGCTGCATGTCTCCTTTGCCTTTGAAGATATTTCCCGTCAGTTTTTGAAAACTCTGAACGCACGCGGGAAACTGCCGCCGGGGTTCACAAAATTCGGAACATGGTGGGGGCATTATCGTGAAAACAACATAAGAAAAGAGCACGAGATAGACATCGTAGCACTCAATGAAACCACAAAAGACATCCTCTTCTCTGAATGCAAATGGAAAAACAACGTAAGCGCAAAAAAAACACTAAAAGACCTGAAAGAAAAATCAGAACACGTCCAGTGGCACAATGACAAAAGAATATCGCACTACGCCATATTCGCAAAAACCTTCAAAGAAAAAACAGAAGATGCGCTATTATTCGACCTGGACGATCTGGCCGCCTTATAGTTTTATTGTTATGCGCTAGAACATAATGTTTTTGTGCATAATTTTATCACACACACTTTTTTTCAAACATCATCTCTTGCACTTCCAAGAGCATCTGGACTCAGGCCATCGATTCAAAAAAAACAAAACCCTCTACCCAAGCCCCAGAAGGACCCCGCCCTGATAAACAACAACCGCAAGAACCCACGCGACAACTGTAGTATACACGACCACAAACAGTGGCCACTTCCAGGAATTAGTCTCCCTCCATATAGTCAACACAACCGACACGCACGGCACATAAAGAAGTGCCATCACGATAAACGCCGCCGCAGAAAGCGGCGTAAAGCTGCCGGATATCGCGCTCGAAAGCCCTGCCTCATCAGCCCCATAAAGCGTCCCGAAAGTCCCGACAATCACCTCCTTAGCGGCGAACCCGAACAGAAGCGCAACCCCCGCCTGCCAGCTCCCGAACCCCGCAGGCTCAAACACCGGCGCGATAAAACCCCCAATTTGCCCGATGACACTCTCTTGAGACGCATACTCTACACCCCAAGGCATGCTCGCAAGAAACCATATGACGATGACAATCACAAAAATGACAGTACCCACTTTCTTCACAAACAGGCTGCCCCTCTCCCACATATGTATGAAAGCGCCCTTGAGCGTCGGCCACCTGTACGGCGGAAGCTCCATCACAAACGGCGACGAAAGCCCCTTTAGTATCGTGTTCTTGAAAAGAAGCCCGGAAAAGATTGCGACAGCGATACCCAGAAGATAGATCATAAATATTATCGTCCCCTGGCTCTCGGCAAAAAACGCGCTGACAAACAGCACATAGACAGGCAGCCTTGCAGAGCACGACATGAAAGGCGCGATAAGCATGGTAAGTATCCTGTCCTTCTCATTATCAAGCGTCCTCGTCGCCATGATAGCCGGCACATTGCACCCGAACCCGATGATCATCGGAATGAAAGACTTCCCGTGCAGCCCTATCTTGTGCATGACCTTGTCCATGATGAAAGCTGCCCGCGCCATATATCCCGAATCCTCAAGCAATGATATTGCAAAGAACAGGATGAATATATTCGGGATGAAAACAAAAACAGAACCGACGCCGCCGAGTATTCCGTCGGTGACAAGAGTATTGATCCAGACCGGTCCCCCTGCGCCCGAAAGAAAATCACCGGCAGCCCTGCCAAGCCACACGAATATCCACTCGATCAGTTCCGTGAACGGCGCTCCCAAAGTAAAAGTCAGATAAAACATCCCCCACACAAGGAGAAGAAATATAGGTATCCCAAGCACGCGGTGAGTGACGACCTTATCGATATTTTCAGAAACACTCAATCGGTCCATATCCTTCTTGACGACAGCCTCGCGAAGCACCCCAGCGATAAACCCGTAACGCGCACATGCAACCGACTCATCGACATTCTCCCCGAATACGTCAGAAAGATGCTTCCTCATCCTCTCGGCTTCATCTACGATAGTCTTTCCGCCATCTATTTTCATGATCTTGTTGATGACATCGATATCATCTTCAAGCAGCTTGAGCGCCACCCACTTTGGCCTGTACTTCTTCGGGAGTTTTAAGGAAGCCATCATCCTCTCAAGTTCATCGCTATGCCCGTCGATCTCCGCTCCGTACTTTATCAGCGGCCTGGGCCTCTCAGCCCTGTGGCTTGCATTCATCACTTCAGAAAGAACCTCGTTGACGCCTTCATTGCTCCTCGCATCGATCCTGACAACGGGAATCCCAAGGAAATGGCTCATCTTCTTCTCATCGATCCTGATGCCGTGTGATTGCGTCGTATTGCTCATATTCAGTGCAAGGATCACATTCGCCCCAACCTCGATAAGCTGCACGCAAAGATATAGGTTCCTCTCAAGATTGCATGAATCGACCACATGGACGACGACATCAGGTCCGTCATCGACAATATGGTTCCTTGCGATGATCTCTTCAGCCGAATAAGCGCTCAGGCTGTAAGTCCCGGGCAGGTCCACGACCTCGATATCATGATCCATATGCATGAAATGGCCTGTCTTTCTCTCGACAGTCTTTCCCGGCCAGTTTCCGACATGCTGGTGCGTCCCGGTGAGCGTATTGAAAAGCGTAGTCTTTCCGACATTAGGATTCCCTGCAAGCGCGATCCTTATCTTTTCAGCCATAATACCTACCTGATTTTACACATGATTTATCAAAAAAATACTCAATACTAAGAACAACCGCATGATCTACATCTACATTATCTCGACAACAACATCATTTGCCTCATTCTTTCTCAATGAGAGCATATATCCTCTCACCTTCACCTCGATCGGATCCCCGAGCGGCGCAGCCTTCACCACCTCGATGAGGGCGCCCGCAGTCACTCCCATCTCAAGCATCCTCTTGTGTATCCTTGAACTGTTCTTTACTGATATGACTGTTGCCTTCTGCCTGGCAGTAAGCTTATCAAGAGTTGTCCTTTTTCCCATAAGGATAATTGGACAGCAAGAATAATATACCTTACGTGAATCACCGAAAATATCATCCGGATGGTCTGTCTATAAATGCGATTAAGGGAAGTTTTGTTTCCGCGTGACCAGAAACAAAATTTGGTACTGACATAGTTTGGTACACTTCCCGGAATAATGCATAAACATTTAAATATTGATTATGAATATATATTCACAACTAACCAATGGAGGTAGATAAAAATGCCGAATAAAGACAGAACAGGACCCCTTGGACAAGGTGTTCAGACAGGAAGAGGTTTAGGTCCTTGTGGTGGAGGTATGCGAAAAGGATTAGGAAGAGGTTTTGGTAGAGGGCTGGGTTTAAGATGCAATAGATTAGTTCCTTTAACCGAAGCAGAGGAAAAGAAAGTCGTTGAAACAGACCTTAAAGAACTTGATTTGGAAAAGCAAGAGATAGAGAAAAGACTAAAAGAGATGAACTGATTCATTTCTCTTGCTTTTTTCTTTTCGCAAAATTTAAATAGGAATATGAATAAGTATTCATTATGGTACGTCCAAGATTGTGCAGAAGAGTTAGATTCAGCCCGGATGTAACCTATTTTAAGCCACAAGGCATTCCATTAAGAGAATTGCGAGAGGTTATTTTACATGTTGACGAATATGAGGCAGTCAGGCTTAAAGATTTAGAAGGATTAGAGCAGGAAGAATGCGCTAAAAAAATGAACATTTCACAACCGACTTTCCATCGGCTTGTGTTGTCTGCAAGAAAAAAAATAGCTGACGCCATTGTTAATGCTAAAGCAATCAAAATAGAAGGAGGTGCTTATGAAATGGTACAACCGATATTTGGAGGCGGAAGGGAACAGGCAGGAAGAATGGGCATAGGCATGGGCTTTGGAGGTCCTGCCATGACTTGCATATGCCCTGATTGCGGATATCAGGAACAAAAGGTAAGAGAAGTGCCATGCGCCAGTAAAAAATGTCCCAAATGCGGCACACTGATGAGGAGAGGTGATTAATATGAAAGTGGCCATAAGTTCGACTGGAAAGGATATAAACAGCAATGTTAGCAATGTGTTTGGAAGATGCCCTTATTTTGTTATCGCAGAGATTGAAAACAAAAAAATTACAAAAATTGAATCAATGGAAAATACAACTGCGAATCAGGTGGGTATGGCAGGCATTTCTGCGGCACAGAAAGTTGCAGAAAAAAATGCAAACATTGTGATAGCAGCAGATGTTGGACCGAGAGCATTAGATGTTTTCAGGCAATTTGATATTATGGCATATAAAGGAAGCGGGACAGTCAAAGAAGTTTTGCAAAAATTTATAGACGATAGACTTGAGAAAATAGGAAGTAGGTGAGAAAATGAAAATAGTGATTTCAACAGATGGTAAAAGAGGATTAGATGACACAGTGGCAGAACATTTTGGCAGATGTAATACATATACTTTTCTTGATGAGAAAGGCAATATTGTTGAAATAATAGACAACACCAGCGAGCACATGGGTGGCACAGGGCTTCCACCAGAGCTTATGAAAAAACATGGAGCGGATGTCTTATTATGCAGAGGGCTTGGCCCAAGAGCTCTTGATCTGTGCAAAGAACTGGGAATAGATGTTTATGTATGCCATGCAGAAACCGTAAAAGAAATATTTGAGAAATGGAAAAATAAGATAATTAAAAAGGCAGGTTTTGAAGATGTTTGCGAGGAGCATAGGCTATGAAGAATAGCAAAGCAGAGGCATTTAATAGGAAATCATCTAGCCCGAAAAACAGACCCGATGATGTTATAAAAGCGTTGAGCTTAAAGCAGGGACAAAACATTGCAGACATAGGAGCAGGAGGAGGCTATTTTTCACTCAGGTTCGCAGAAATAGTCGGCGTAAAAGGAAAGGTTTATGCGATAGATATAAATCAGGATTTTCTGGAATTCATAAAAAATAGCGCTGCAGAAAAAGGTCTTGACAATTTAGAGATCGCTTTTGCCAAAGATGGCAAAATTGATTTGCCAAAGAAAAGAATTGATCTCATATTTTTCCGCAATATGACCCACCATATGGAAAACAGGGCTGAATATTTCAGGCAGCTAAATCAGTTCCTTGCTCCTCACGGCAGGATTGCCATTATAGAGTACAAAAAGGAAAGTTCCTTTACCTTCCACGGGATTTTCAGACATTACATTGCCAAAGAAACCTTGATGCAGGAGATGGAAGATGCTGGCTATGTTCCTGAGAGGGAACTTGATTTCTTGCCTGAACAGCACTTTGTTATTTACAGACGCGGGAGTTCTGCTTTAAACAAGAATAGGATTAAAGGTGAAAAAAGATGAGAATCGCAGTTACGGGCGGAAAAGGTGGAACAGGCAAGTCAATGGTAGCGACTTCATTAGCAGTTGAATTTGCAAGAAATGAAAAGACCCTGCTTATGGATGCGGATGCAGAATGCCCCAATGATCATTTACTGCTTTCCATAGATATGAAAAAATACGCTGCTGTTTATCAGCCGATACCTAAATGGAATTTTGATAAATGTATAAAATGTGGCAAGTGCGCTTCTGTCTGCAAACAAAATGCCATTGTTTTTGTTAAAGAGAAATATCCTGCTTTTGTTAAGGATGTTTGTATTGGTTGTAAAGCATGTATTGTTACATGCCCAAAAAAAGCTATAACTGAAACCAAAAAAGAAATCGGAACAATCTTTACAGGAAAAAACTATAATGTAAATTTGGTTTCAGGCGAGCTCAAATTAGGAGAACTTGCATCAGGGGAGGTAGTTGCTGAATTAAGAAAATGTTCTGAAAAGATAGGCAAAAAGATGAAGGCAGATATAATTTTAATAGACTCTGCTGCAGGAGTTGGCTGCCCGGTAATCGCCTCTTTGGTCGGAACGGATTATATCGTTGGCGTAACAGAACCAACACCATCTGCTCTTCATGATTTGAAAAGGGTTTTGTATCTGGCAAATCATTTTGGGATTAAGCATGGAATTGTCATAAACAAATTTGATCTTGAAAGAGGTTTCTGCTCAGAAATAGAGAAATTTGCAAAGGAGAACAATATACCTATTATTGGAAGGATTCCATACAGAAAAGTTTTTGTGGACTCAACAATAAAGATGAAGCCTGTTGTTGAAATAAACCCCAAATATAGAAAAACATTCGAGGAGATTATCAACAAAATAAAGATTGTGTGCGGTTAAGAATGAAAGAATTGAGACATATAAACTGCATTAATTTTTTTGGCATTTTTTACAGTCGTCTTTACATATACCTCTTACTTCAAGCTGAAAACTTCTTATCGAGCCAGGAATCTTGTCTTTTAGGAAATCCAGAGAGTCAATATTAAAGTGAAAAATCTTGCCAGTACTTTCACATATAAAATGGCAGTGGCTTTTATTCTGTTTGGAGTATATCGTTTTTCTGTCGCATTTATAAGAATATATCTGGTTGCTCTTTTTTAGCTCATTTAGAAACCGGTAAATTGTGGCAATTCCTATATTTTTTTCTTCTTTCTTAGCCTCTTCCAGTAAGTCTTCAGCAGTAAAAAAATTATTTATTTTTTCTAATTTTGTCTGAATGCTCTCTTTTTGTCTGGTGTTTCTTTTCTTTACCATATAGATCTCTTATTGATAATCTTAATCAATAAGGTATTTAAAATGAGCCTATTTATAAATTTATGGTGATTCCCATGAAAACTAAAATTATCTTTATGTCTGTGTTAATTGTTGCTGTTTTATTGGTTGCTGGTTGTGTAAACAATGTACAAAAAGAGTCTAAAGACAAGATGACAATTGTAACAACACTTTTTCCATTATATGAATTTGCAAAAGAAGTCGGTGGTGAAAAGATTGATGTGACTCTTTTACTTCCACCAGGAGCAGAAGCCCACACTTTTGAGCCAAAGCCAAGCGATATACAAAAAATAAACAACGCAGATGTTTTTTTATATATTGGAGCAGGCATGGAGCCATGGGCTCACGATATTGTGGAAGGTTCTAATAATAAGGACTTGTTGCTTTTAGATGCAAGCTCTAAAGTAACTTTGCTTAAATCAGAAGAGCATGATGAACACGAACATGAGGCAGAGGAAGAACACGATCACGAATCAGAAGAACATGAAGAAGAGCATCAGCATGGTGAATATGACCCTCATATCTGGCTTGATTTTGAAAATGATGAAAAAATAGTGGATGCGATTGCTCAAACATTTGCCCAAAAAGACCCAAAAAATAGCGAGTTTTACATAAAAAATGCTCAAGGATATAATGCTAAGTTGAGTTCTTTGAATCAAAAGTATAGTGATGGGCTATCTAATTGCAAACAAAAGGAATTCATATCAGGTGGGCATAACGCATTTGCATATCTTGCTCATAAATATAACCTCGAATCAATCTCAGCATTTGGAATATCCCCGGATTCTGAGCCAACTCCTCAGAAAATCAAAGAGATAGTTGATCTGACAAAAGAGCATGGCATTAAATACATATACTTTGAAAAATTAGTGAATCCAAAAATGGCTGAGACAATTGCTCAGGAAGCAAATGCTAAAACATTAGTCTTAAATCCTGCGCATAATCTTCTAAAGGAGCAATTTCAGCAAGAAGTAACTTTCATCTCTCTGATGGAAGAAAACTTACAGAATCTTAAAATTGGTTTGGAATGTGAATCAAATTCATGAGCACCATGCTTAAACTGGAAAACATATCTTTTTCCTATGCTAACTCGGATGTTGTAAAAGATATCTCCTTTTCAGTTAAAAAAGGAGATTTTGTAGGATTAATAGGTCCAAATGGCTCAGGAAAGACCACTCTCCTCAAAATTATATTAGGAATATTGAATCCGCGAAAAGGCTCTATTTATTTATTTGAAAGGGACTTGAAAAAATTTGATAAATGGGATAAGATTGGATATGTCCCACAAAAAGCAACAAATATCGAGAAAAATTTTCCAGCAACAGTTCATGAAGTCGTTTCTATGGGGCTTTTGGCAATTAAGAAATTTCCGAAAATAATCACAAAACAAGATGACACAGAAATAAAAAATGCTCTTTCTGTTGTAAGGATGGAAAAATATTCACAAAAAAGGATTACTGAGCTTTCTGGAGGGCAACAGCAAAGAGTTTTAATCGCAAAAGCATTGGTAACAAAGCCAGAAATCTTGATTCTTGACGAGCCGACAACAGGAGTTGATCAGGAAAACCAGAAGTCATTTTATGACTTGCTTGGAAAACTCAACAAAGAAGGAATGACTATTGTTTTAGTGTCCCATGATATTGGAAGAATAACTCAGTATGTAACTAAAATAGCAAGTATTAACCAAACACTTAATTTTTATGGGAGTCACAAAGAATTTTGCTTAAAAGATCCAGCCCATAAACATGAGCATAGTTTATGCTTGGATAAAGGTTAAAAAATGATTGAAATACTATCTTACGCATTCATGCAGAAAGCATTTATTTCTGGAATAGTTATAGCTATTGCATGCTCGCTTTTGGGAATGTTTTTAGTATTAAGAAAATTCTCATTAATTGGAGATGGAATTGCTCACATCTCTTTTGGAGGAGTCGCTACCGGACTGTTATTTAATATAACACCATTTACGGGTGCTCTTTTGTTTGGATTAATAGGTTCATTTGGAATACTTAAGCTGAAAGAAAAGTCGCATTTACATGGGGATGCTGCAATAGGAATAGTAAGCCATGTAAGTTTGGGTCTTGGAATATTTATTGCCAGCATTGCAAGTGGTTTTAATGTAGATATATTGAGTTATTTGTTCGGAAGCATACTTTCAATAAAGACCAATGAGTTGGTTTTATCTATTTTTTTGGCATTGACAGTTATTGCATTTATTCTCAGTTACTATAAAGATTTGTTTTATATCTCATTTGATGAAGAATCTGCAAAAGTTTCTGGAATAAACGTAGATTTCCTGAATTCGATGCTTATCGTTTTGACAGCAGTTACAATTGTCTGCTCAATGAATGTGGTTGGGCTTATGCTTGCATCATCATTAATAATATTGCCCGCTGCATCTGCCTTACAAGTTAAAGCAAGTTTTAAGAGAACTTTATTATATGCTGTGGTTATCTCAGTATTTTCAGTAGTTTCTGGACTCGTTATTGCATATTATTATGACTTTGCAGTATCTGGAACTATTGTTCTTATTAACGCCTTTGTTTTTCTATCGCTTTTGGTCTATAATAAATTGCAAACATATTTTTCATCACATATAAATTCTAAACCCGTAGATGAAAAAGCTTGAAATCCCCCAATAACATCAAAATTTCATGATTTTTCAGTAAGAAAGTTGAGTGCGTCCCTTTAGTTACAAAATCCCCCTCGTTCTTAGTTTAGTAAGCCGAAAATTGAATATATCAATACTTTGTCCTATATTTGCCCATCTCTACCATAGCCACGCCTCATTCTGTGGGCTAAAGCGCGCATCCTGAAAGTTCAGATAGCTTCAATAAAGGCTGTATCCCCGGATAGTTCTCACCCATGATGACCCATGTGGGATACCCTTCGACCCCTGCATCAAGGCACTTCTGCATGTTCTTGTCGCAGTCGACATAATTCACGCGCGCAAAAGAATCCTCAAAGAGCGCCTTCTGGTCCTTGCAATGTGAGCACCACTCTGTCCCGTACATGACCGCTCCTTTGTCCGTGAGGCACTGCGCGAACGCATCAAACTGCCCCGGCGCAGCCGACGGCTTCATCAAAGAGAAAGCCACAAAAAGGACAATGATCCCCACGACAATGATTCCTGCAACATTATTTTTTTTGTCATTATTTTCATTTTTTAGCTTGCTTGCCATCTTCTTTTTCATCATGATCACCCGGTATGTGATATTCCTGAGATATTATTGATATTTATATGGATGTTTATATGAATTTATAGTTGACGTCGTTACTAGCTGGACAAATATAACCTATGAACCAATAGACGTCAATCTATATGGAAAAGTCATATAGTCCAAAAAGTTATGACTTTTACTATATATCTGAAACACTTATTAAACATTCCTATGAAACCGGTTTCATCTTATAGACTCTTGCCGCATCATCCGAATATGCAAGTTCGAATCCCTCTATCACTTCGCCATTGAGAGCCCGCCCGATATTTGTCCTCATGAATCCGATACTCAAAGGATCAACCGGCTCACCCCCGTAAGACACATAGAACGCATGTGACTTATCCTTATCCGCAGTCTGTACATAAAAGACGCTTGCCCCGTACTTCTCCATTACCTTCCTCAATATTTCGCTATCATACTCAGTAAAAGCCCTTGCGACATCCATAATCTTGCCATGCGCTGTGCAGTCATCGCACACAATATCATCTTTCGGCTTGCCTATATATTTAGAAACAGTAGTCGCAAGGATCTCGCGTGACGGCGCATCAAGGACAACTTCCCTCTCCGCATATCCCCTGATCATATGCCCGTGATCCCACCAGCTAAGCACCACCGCATCATCATCAGTATTCTCCTTGATCCAGTTAAGCCCGCCAACAATCTCATCTGAAAGCATCATATCCGGCTCGACAACCTTCCCGTCCTTCACATACCGTATTTTCTTCATGTTATAAGTTGTGCCATTGGCGCTCACAACGACATCAATGACAGTCAGGTTATACTTCCCCCCAATCACCTCAGTCCCGATAATTTCTTCAGTGAAACCGCTTGCTTGAGGCAGAGTGGCCCTGTCTTCCCTGACGCACCCGCTAAGAAAAACAACCCCTAAAACAAAAATGATCAGAATAAATTTTCCATGGCGCATACATTAACCTGTAATCTTATTTTTATCTATGGCCCAGATGATTGCAGCAAGAAAAACTTCAGCATAAGGATTGAACTTCATACCCATATTGATGATTCAGACTTTATACATTTTGTTGACGCTTCCAGCGATATGCCAGTCAGGAAAAAAAGAACGCCCCTACTCGCATTCGATCGTGAAACGCAGCTTTCCGCTCACAGTATTTGTCTCGATTATCCTGCAATTGGTCGGTGTCGTGATAGTCTCATTGCCCGACGGCGCCCCCGGAGTTATTATCTCCTGCGACCCCCACGGGAAAAGCTTCACCTGCTCGGTCTTGGCATCAACAACAGCAACCGACTTCAAAGTCATCGATTCCATCACCCCTGAATACACAGGGACAACATAGTAGAACCCGCCTTTGATCTGCTTGAACAGGGGCTGCAATGCATACCAGTCGCTGTAAAGCGATATCTCGCCACGGACATCCGCCAGAGCCCTCTCAGGGCCGATAAGTCCGAGCGCCCTTGTATCATATATGGTGACATCGCCGTAATTTTTCCCTGAAGACTCGATTTCAATGTATTGTGTTATCGCTTTTCTGGTCGGCCCTTCCGGCTCGAGCTGGACAAGGCCGAATGATCTGTCGCCGGATTTGTCATACTGGAAATAAAGGTCCTGCGCAATCTCAAAGACATCCTCATGCGTAAAATAGAAGTTCAGGAATCCCTTCCAGCTTGCGAATTCCGCCCACCTGGCGACTCGTATCTCAGAATAATCCTCATCGATCAGGACCTGGTCGGCAAGTAGCCATGGCGGCGCGTCACCGCCTTTGATCTGGTTTTCAGTATAAAGTGTGGTGCTGCCATCATTTTCAAGTACGATGACACCGACCTGTATAGTGTAGAATTTCGTGACGAATATTGTCGGGATATCAAGCTTCGCTGGAGCGAACCACACAGGTTTTCCGTCATCGTCATGAGTGAATACAGTATCCCCATAAGTGAAATACGGGTGCTTGAGCCACAGGTTGAAGTTGACGTCCCGTATCTTGCCGGTTATTGCCTGGTATAAGAATGGAGCGAGCCCTTTTCTCTCTTCTGAGAACTCTATCGTCTCTTTGATTTTTACCCTGTCAGAAGGATTCTGTGCATTGACAATTATATATGCCGGCGATGGCGCTCCATTATTCGCAAGCCGTGTCGGCTCGTATGCCATGACCCAGTAGAGCGTATCATCTATCGCATAGACTCCGTCCCAGTCATTTGAAAGCCTCCACCCGCTCTCAGTGACCATTGTCTTTGGCACCTGCAATGCATATTCCTGCGCCACGATACGCATATCTTTGATGTCATCCCACTCAAGATTCATCACATCAGATGCTTCCTTATTATCGACAGTCATTATCTTCGCGTCTTTCATATTGTACCAGTCGACTTCCATCGGCGGCGCGAAAACAACAGTCAGCACTCTAAGAAAGACAAGTATAAAGATTATTGCAGTGATCAGCTTTCGCCGGGAGAATTTGATTACCTCGACTTTCTCTTTTGTGAACGCGTCCTTTATGATCTTCATGCTCACGTTTTTTGAGATACCGATAACAAAAAGCCTGAAAAACACCGCAAAAACAAGCCCGCCTATGGGGCTCGAAGTTATGATGGCAACCCCGACGATCCAGCTGAAAAGGATGTCCCTGATAATCTTTTTCGTGGTGAAACGGGATATGAATCCGAAAACCGCAATACCCCCGACAAGAAAAGCCCACAAGGTATAGAACCCGAAAAATCCAAGAGACATGAAGAATTCCGGCCAAGGCAACATATTCCATATATAGGGCGCGGAGTTTTATATTTCTGACATGTTGGGAGACGGGAGGCGCGCCATATGCCATAACAATCCAAATACAATTGGTGAAATAATGATATTGAGAAGAAGCCGAAACGCAGGGTAGAAGGGCTGGGGTTCCGTTCGTAGTATTGGGGCGAGAATTGTATCATTTCATTTAGTGGATTTCATTTCAGTCATTAGTTTTAACATTCGTTCTCTTCTTTCGTCAACTGATGGCGCATATTGTGGGCATGATTTGCAGGTTGATGGTACATTATCAGTAACTTCTGTCGGACAATCTTCAAACATATTTTTGCCTACGCATTTTGGATACTTATTAGAATCAAGCTTCTTTGACCATTCTGCATCTTCTTTATTGTGGCCAAGATGATGCGCTCTGCGCAAACGTGCTCTTTCAGAGTTTTTATTGCAGTTGGGCGCAGTTGCCATACTAACTTATCCGGTCATCAATATATTTATATTTAAGGAATTTTCTCACGCCTTGACATGAAAAATAAATAGTAATAAATAAAGGTTATGTTTAAGTATAATATATGGATGAAAAACAGACTAGAGAGCAGTTAATAGACAAACAGTTAAAATCTGCGGGCTGGCTTAAAAAATATATAAAAGAAGAAGTTAATTCGGTTAAATCAAATTTTAAAAATAAAGATTATGTGCTTTCTAAAGGCAGGAATGATGATTCGGGAAGATTTCTAGATTATTTGTTGCTGGCTGAAGATAATAGTCCAATTGCTTTAATTGAAGCCAAAAAAACCTCGGTTTCAGTAGATAGCGGGCGAGCTCAATCAAGAACATATCTTAAAGATATTGAATCTCAAACAAAGGAAAAAATCCCTATTTTTTTAACTAATGGTACTAACTGGCTTCTCATAGATCAAGATGGAATTGAGCGATATGTTAGTGGGCCTTTCTCCCAATCGGACTTGAAAAGAAGGATGGAACTTTTTAGAAAGAGGAGAGATCCGACTAAAATCAATATCGGAAAAATTGTAGATCGGCCAAAAAGCATTCTTATTGTTAAACAAATGATGGAACATATTCAAAATGGTCACAGAACAGCCTTAATAAATATGGCTACAGGAACAGGAAAGACCAGGGTTGCTATGGCAATTATTGATGTTCTGCTTAGAGCAAATATTGTGAGGAATGTTTTATTTATCGCTGATAGAATTGCATTGACTAATCAGGCAAAATCGGCTGGTTTTAAGGAATTTTTTGGTAGTGAAGCGGTAACCGATTTACGTGATAATCCTCAAAGTTTTCCAAATGGCTTATATGTTTCAACAATTCAGACCCTTAAGGGTGGTAAGAAAAGAAGATACTATCCTAAAATTAATTCCGGATTTTTTGATTTGATTATTTTTGATGAAGCCCATAGATCTATTTATGATCCGACCCAAGAAATATTTAGATATTTTGATGCCATAAAACTTGGACTTACAGCAACGCCATCAAAAGAGGAAAGTCATAACACATTTAAGTTGTTTGGTTGTGTTGACAATAAGCCAACAGTTGAATATTCTTATGATGAAGCAATACGGGATGGAGTTTTAGTTCCTTATAATGCGGAGATAATTGATACAAAAAATTTAACACTGGGAATCGAAGGAGCTAAACTTGATAAGTATCTTCAAGACCAATTAAGAAAACAAGAAGAAGATCCAAATTATACTATGCTTTCAGGCGGGTCTTTTGCAAAAGTTTTTATGGATGACAAAACTAATGAATTGATTATCCGAGAATTTATGAATAGATGTTATAAATCTGATGAAGGAAAACCGGCAAAAACGATATTCTTTTGTGCAAATCAAAAACATGCATGGCATATTAAACGAATATTTAGTAAATTATATCCTAAGTTAAATGATGATGTTCAGGTAATAGTTTCAGAGGTTTATCGTTATACTGATGAATTGGCTAGATTCAAATTAGATTCTGAGCCAAGAATAGCTTTATCTGTTGGTGTTTTAGATACGGGAGTTGATATACCCGAAGTGTGCAATTTAGTTTTTGTTAAACCCGTTTTCACACCAATAAGGTTTTGGCAAATGTTGGGTAGAGGGACTAGAAATTATAATTCTTGTAAGCATAAAGACTGGCTTCCAAATAGTGAGAAAAATGATTTTTTAATTATGGATTTTAAAATTGGAGAGCATTCAAATATCAAGTATCATAATCTTAAAGTTGCCAAAGAAAGTAAGGCCGGAACAGATTCTATGACTATAAGTTTCATAAATAAAGTAGAACTGTTAAAGAAAAAATTAAACCCTACTCAAAAAGAATTTGTTGAAACAAAAATCATTAATGAGGTAGATTCCTTAGATAAAGATTCGTTTATTGTCAGAGAAAAACTTTCATTAATTAATACTATATTGGATACTAGGAGCGTTTCTTCTAAATCAATGATGGTTGCAGAAACAAAAGAACCGTATGGGGCTAGTATAAAGAAAACTGTAAGATCACGATTTGAGTTAAAAGATTACATCGGTGAATTAAAAAATGAGATTGCGCCACTTATTTCGTTAAATCCTGGAAAACATCCTATTGTTTCTTCATTCATTTTACAAGTTGAAAAATTATTCAAGTTTATTTTAGATAATAATAAAGACGGCATATATAAGATACAAGAATCGGTTAAAGAAAAAATGGAGAATATCTTACAGAAAGATAATTTGGAAGCGATTCAAGAAAAAAGACAAGACATATTGAGGGTTTTTCAAGAGAACTTCTGGGATGAACTGACTTTTTACGATGTTGAGTTTATGATTACAGAGCTTGCACCATTGATGGTTTATTATGAAAAAAATCCAAAAAGAATGATTCAGATTGATGCTCCAGATTTAGTTTTAAAGGTTGAAGAATTCAAGAAAGAAGTTAAAGTGGACGACGAATTAATTAAATTTTTAGAAACAAATCCTCTTGTCAATAAAATCAGGAACGGGGAAGGAATAACTCCCGCTGAATTGCTCAAGCTTGAGGAACAATTAAGTGCATTACGACCAGAAATAACTATTGATAATGTCCAGAGGATTCAAAAGATTGATTTTTTGGTTTTCTTAAGAAATATATTGGGCTTGAAGCAAGAATACGACCCTTCGGTTTTGATAGAGCGGGAGTTTGACAAGCATATTCTTGAAAAAAGCCAGCATTATACTTCTGAGCAGATAAAGTTCTTACAGATTTTAAAAAAGGTGTTTGCTCGTACAAAGCACATAGAATTAAAGGATTTTACGGTTCCGCCTCTTTCTAATGAACGGCCTCTTGATAAGTTTCAGACTTCCGAGCTTCAAAGAATAGTTCTTGAGTGTAATAAGATTAAGATGAGGTAATTTGTAAACTTGAGTTTACAAATTAGCTAAAGGTATATAAAGCTATTGGTTCAAGTTATTGATATGATTAAAGAAAAATGGGATGATAAGTATGATGTCAAGACGGTATCTGCTAAACTCAACCAGCTGGATTTTGTTAAATTTAAAATACACTGTGATACTAAAGGCATAACTCCTTCAAAGGAAATTAAAAATTTAATCGCTCATGAAATTAATGATCCAATAGCACAGAATGTTGCAGGTAAAAGCGTTTTTGTGTATAATCCTGCAAAAGACAATTTCGGCTGGAAAGCTGTTTTGGATAAAGAGATTATTTCTTATATTGAAGATGACTTGTCTTTTGAATTTTTGAAGCAGTTAAAAGATGCTATTGATGTGGCAATTGATGAGCGAAACACATTCATACAGAAAACTAATAACGATTCTGTTTCAATACCAGGTAAAATACTGAGGAAAGGATTATGAACGAAGAAGCAATAATCTCAAATGAAACGATAAAAAATAGAATTCATACAATCAGAGCAGTTCAAGTAATGCTGGATAGTGATTTAGCTGAATTGTATGGAATTCCTACGAAAGCGTTAAATCAAGCAGTTAAAAGGAATATTGCACGTTTTCCTGAAGATTTTATGTTTCAGTTGACCGACTCTGAAAAAGAAGAGCTGGTCACAGAATGTGACCACCTTACACCCCTTAAATTTTCTTATCAGTTGCCCAATGTATTTACAGAACAAGGCGTTGCAAGCTTATCGGGTGTTTTGAAAAGCGAAAAGGCAATTGAAGTAAATATCCATGTAATCAGGGCTTTTGTTTCAATGCGCAGATTTATTTCAAAAAATGCAGAACTATTTAGACGATTGGATACGGTTGAAAGAAAACAATTAGAATATGATAATAACTTTGAGCGAGTTTTTAACGCGATTGAAAACAAAGAATTTGTTAAAAAACAAGGAATCTTTTTTGACGGTCAGATTTTTGATGCTTATAATTTTGTTTCCGACTTGATAAGAAGCGCAAAAAAATCGATTGTGCTTATCGATAACTTTGTTGATGATTCTGTATTAACATTATTTTCCAAAAGAAGCGATAATGTAAATGTCATAATTTATACAAAAACCAGAACAAAGCAACTGAGATTGGACTTGGAAAAATATAATTCTCAATATCCCGCAATTGATATCAAGGAATTTGATCGGTCTCATGACCGATTTCTGATAATTGACAATAATGTTGTATATCATATTGGCGCATCACTGAAAGATTTAGGAAAGAAATGGTTTGCCTTTTCAAAATTTGACAAAGATGCAATAAAGTTGTTGGATAAATTAGAATGATGGTTGTGTGTTTGAATGGATAAATTAAGTAATTTACCTAAAAGATGGAATGATGTTGAATTTAACAGAAGTGAGGAGCAAAAATATGATTACTGAATCCGAAACATTAGAGTTAAAAAAATCAACATCAGAACTAAAAGAAGCAGTTATTTCTATATCTTCAATTCTTAACAAACACCAAAAAGGAAAATTATATTTCGGAATCAAAAACAATGGGGTTGTTGTAGGTCAAAATATCGGTGAACAAACAATAAGAACTATTTCAAAAACAATTTCAGATAAGATTGAACCTAAAATTTATCCCATAATAAATGTGATTACATTACAAGAAAAAGAATGCATAATTGTAGAATTTCAGGGAATTGATGTACCGTATTACGCATACGGAAGAACCTATATGCGCGTGGGGGATGAAGATAGACAGTTAAGCGCAAAGGAAACAGAGAATTTAATTTTACAAAATAATAAAGATAAATTTGTATGGGATAACCAAGTTAATGAAAAATTTAGTTTAAATGATATTTCAGAGGATAAATTAAAATCGTATGTTAAAGATGCGGGCTTGAAGTATACGTCAAAAAAAGAAGTTCTTGAAAAATTAGAATTAATTAAAGATGGTAAATTGACTAATGCATCAATTGTGTTGTTTGGAGTCGAACCATCAAAATATTTTAGTTTATTGAATCTTAGATGTGCAACTTTTTTGGGTGAAAATAAAGCAAGTACGCCTTTGGATATGAGTGATTTTAACGGCGATCTTTTTGAATTGATGATTCATGCCGAAAATTATATTTTACAGCACATTAATGTAGGGATGAGACTTGAAGGATTATATCGTATTGATGTTCCTGAAATAAACAAAGATGCATTTAGAGAAGTAATCATAAATGCTTTTTGTCATAGGGATTATTCTATACCTCAAGAAATAAATGTCGCAGTGTTTAAGGATAAAATAGAAATAAGAAACCCTGGAGAATTATATGCTGGTTTGACAATTCAAGACATTTTAACAAAAAAAGTTTCTAAGCGAAGAAATTCATTAATTGCAAATATATTTCATCGAGTTCATTTAGTTGAAAAGTGGGGAACGGGAATTGAAAAAATAAGATCGTTAGAGCCCACTGTTGAATTTGATGAATTTTCTGGGTTTTTTAATACAACGTTTAAGAGAAAGAATGTAGTTACAACAACTGTGGAGAAAATAATTGAGCTGATAAAAGAGAATCCACGCATAACGCAAAAGGAACTGGAAGAAAAAACCAACCTTTCCAGAAGAGGTGTAGAGTGGAATATTCAGCAAATGAAATCCAAAGGTATTATAAAAAGAGTCGGACCTGATAAAGGCGGCCATTGGGAAGTTGTTTGAGGTGGACAAACGAAAAATAGAGATATTAAAGTTAATTGATAAGGCGAAAAATTCAAATTATTGTGAAGATTATACGACTTTGAAACGAGCAGGATATGAAAGTGGTTTGTTAAAATCCATGATCGACGATAAGTTAATAGAGTATAATTATTCGTTTTACCTAAAAGAAAAGGGCGAGACAATATTGCGTGATTATCTTATGATTGAAGCATTAGATAAAAAAAATACACCTAAACTCAAGATTATCTTTGATAGTAATGTGTATGATGAAATTGTCTCTGGAAATTTAAACCTCAATACAATCAACAAGGAAAAATATGAATTTTATATAACCCATATTCAGTCAGACGAGATAAGTAGCTGTCCTGATAATGAAAAAAGACAAGTACTAACATTGTTTCTATTAAAAATCGCACCAATAATAATTCCTACGGAATCAATAGTTCTCGACGTTTCAAGGTTTGGAGAAGCAAAGTTTGGAGATGGTCAACTTTTAGAAAAACTAAAGATAGGTAATTCTAAACACACAAAAGATGCTTTAATAGGCGAAACTGCAATTAAAAACAAACTTATTCTCGTCACGAATGATAAAAAAATGAACATCCGTGTGAATTTAAATGGTGGAAAGGCCATAGATATACACGAATTCAAAGAGATGTTAAATAATGATTAAAGAAAAACTGCCAGACGGTTGGACGGAAGTTGAATTGGGAGATGTATTAGATTACGAACAACCAACAAAATATATTGTTGATAGTGATGAATATAATGATGATTGTAAGACTCCAGTTTTAACCGCTGGTAAGTCTTTCATTTTAGGATATACTGATGAAAATGAAGGGATATATGATAAACTACCCGTAATCATATTTGATGATTTTACTACCGCGAATAAATTTGTTACATTTCCATTTAAAGTAAAATCAAGTGCTATGAAATTATTGACTCTAAAAACGAAGGATGCTGATTTGAAATTTATTTTCTGGTTAATGCAAACTCTTAATGTCAATTCCATCACACATAAACGATATTATTTATCCAAATATCAACACATTAAAATCATTCTCCCACCCCTCGCCACCCAGCAAAAAATCGTCTCAATTTTAGAAAAAGCAGAAAAAGCAAAAGGATGGCGAAAAGAAGCCGATAAACTGACAAATGATTTATTGAAAAGCGTTTTTTTGGATATGTTCGGGGACCCAGTGAGAAACAATAAAAAGTGGGAGATAAAAACTATTGAAGAATTATCTTCAGAGATTGTAGATTGTCCTCATTCAACACCAAATTATGTTGATTATGTGACCGATTTTCCTTGCATCAGAACGACCGAGCTAAAAGATGGGTACATTGATTGGAAACAAATGAAATATTTAGATGAAGAAGGATATACGAAAAGGATCAAGAGACTGATCCCCATCGAAGATGACGTGATTTATGGTAGAGAAGGTTCATTTGGTGAATCTGCAAGAGTCCCCACCAATACCAGGATAAGTTTAGGACAGAGGGTGATGTTGTTTAGACCGAAATCAGGAGTATGCAATAGCGTATTTTTATGGGCGTTACTCAGATCTAAAAGCATTTATTTTCAAGCATCAAAAAAAACAAGTGGCTCTACCGTAGGGCACGTTAACATAAAGGACATTAAAAAATTCAAAGGTATATGCCCTCCAATAAAATTACAGAACGAATTTTCTCAAATCGTTGAAAAAATCGAGGCGATGCGCGTCACCCAAAAAGAATCAAAGCATGAACTCGAAAACCTGTTCAATGCGCTTATGCAGAAAGCTTTCAAGGGGGAATTGGCAGTATGAAAGTAAAAACAATAAAACAGTATGCTTTAAGCGAAGAAACGCTAGAAAAAGACATCGATAAATTTATACTATCTGCGCAAAATGGCGAATACAATTACGATTACAAATACGGTCAGGAAGGGCTAAAACTCATAAAAGCATATTTTAGAATGATTGAGGACGAGTTCAAAAAACAAAATTATACAGAATGCCAAAAATGCTACAAAAAATTAATGTTTTTACTTCTTCAATCCGAATATAACTACTTTGATTACGAAGATATTGTTGGAAAACTTAATTTTGAAAAGTTAATAAAAAACTATTTTTTATGCCTAATAAATATTTTTTCCGTTGAAGAACTATTCAACGAATATGTCGAATTTCTAAAAATAAGTGAAGATTATGAATTTGATTCAACACATAAAACCATACTATCTAACTTAAATGAAAAACAATTAGAGCAATTTAGAGAATTGGCTGAAAAAAAAGCAGAAACTATCAAAAAGGGTGATTATGCTAGTTATGACATTATTTATTTTATTTTAGAATTAGCACAACTCAAAAATGATCCAATTCAGTACAACCTGTTTTGCAAGAAATACACTCATATTTTAAGCGACGATGAGGATGATGAATTTGATGCAGTTAATTAAGTGATCGTGCATGAATACTCCAATTGGGTACTTGAGGTGAAAACATGAATAAAAACCATTCGATAAGATTATTCGAAAACAAGAATGTAAGGGTTCAATGGAATCAAGAAGAAGAAAAATGGTATTTTTCAATTATCGATGTAATAGAAATATTAACTGGCAGCTCAATTCCAAGAAGATATTGGTCAGACCTAAAAATAAAGCTAAAATCTGAGGGTTTTGAGTTGTACGAAAAAATCGTACAACTGAAGATGCTTTCTTCAGATGGCAAAAAATATGAAACTGATTGTGCTGACACAGAGCTAATATTAAGAATAATTCAATCCATCCAATCACCCAAAGCAGAGCCATTCAAAGTCTGGCTTGCAAAAGTCGGTAATGATAGAATAAATGAAACTTATGACCCCGAACTGGCATTTGACCGGGCAATGAAAACATACATTCAAAAAGGGTACTCGAAAGAGTGGATCAATCAGAGACTAAAAACAATTGAAGTAAGAAAGGATCTTACGGACGAATGGCGCCGAACAGGAATAGAAAAAGAAACGGACTTTGCCATACTTACAAACGAAATTACAAAAGCATGGTCTGGAAAAACAATTACCGAATACAAAAATCTAAAAAATCTAAAGAAAGAAAATCTGCGTGACAATATGTCAAATCTAGAACTTGTTTTGAACATGCTTGCAGAAGCCACAACAACAGAATTTTCAAAAAAAGAAGACCCCAAAACCTTCAGCCACAGTAGGCGTGTGGCCGTATTGGGCGGCACTGTTGCAGGAAATACAAGAAAAGATATAGAAAAACAATTAGGTGAGAGCATAGTGACATCAAAAAATGCAAAAGACAATCTTTCAGAATTATCATTAAATAATGTTTTTAAAATAGATGAAAAAAAGATTAAAAAGAGGCGATAATATGCTAGACTCACAATTAAAATCAAAAATAAACTTGCTTTGGAATAAATTCTGGAGCGGAGGGATATCAAACCCGCTTCAGGCAATAGAGCAGATGTCTTACTTAATCTTTATGAAACGACTTGAAGACGAAGATGTTTCAAGAGAGCAAAACGCAAAACTTTTAGGTGGAAAATTCACATCAATATTCCCAAAACAAGATTATAAATGGTCTGTCTGGACAGAATATCCTGCCGAACAGATGCTTGAACATGTAAGAGATAATGTTTTTCCATTCTTAAGAAAGCTTAATGGCGGAGAAAATGGCGTTTATTCTAAATACATGAAAAACGCTTCTTTTTCAATTCCCACAGCATCCCTTTTAGCAGAAGCAGTAAAAATTATAAATGATATGCACATAAAAGAGCAGAACAGAGATACAAAAGGAGATCTTTATGAGTATCTGTTAAGCCAGCTTCAAACAGCAGGGAAAAATGGGCAGTTTAGGACACCAAGGCATATAATCAAGATGATGGTAGAAATCCTAAATCCAAAATATGGCGATAAAATCTGCGATCCTGCCTGCGGAACAGCTGGCTTTTTGGTTGCGGCCTTTGAACATATTTTGAAAAACAACACTTCTGATGATTTAGTGAAAGAAGGGAATTATGCAGGCGATAAATTAAATGAGCTCCAATGGAGAATGTTGCGAGACGAAACACTATATGGTTATGATTTTGATGATGTGATGCTCAAAATATCATTAATGAACTTAATGATGCACGGGATAAACAATCCTAATGTTGAGCAAAAAAATACTCTTTCAAAAAGGTTTGATGAGTCAAACAGCTATGAAATAATCCTTGCAAATCCTCCATTTAAAGGAAGCATAGATGAATCAGACATAGGGGAAAATTTTAGGACACAAACAAAAAAAACAGAACTTTTGTTTTTGGAATTGATGTATAATCTTTTAGTAAATAGCGGAAAATGTGCGGTCATTGTTCCAGACGGCGTTTTATTCGGCAATTCAAAAGCACATAAAAATATCCGGCAATTGCTTTTAGAAAAATGCCGTCTTGATGCTGTTATTTCGATGCCGTCCGGGGTTTTCAAGCCTTACGCGGGTGTTTCAACCGCTGTAATGTTTTTCACAAAGGGCGAGCCAACTAAAGAAGTTTGGTTTTACGACATGCAGGCAGATGGTTTTAGCCTGGATGACAAAAGAACACCTCAACCAGAAAAGAACGATATTCCAGATATTCTGAAACAATTTAAAAATAGGCAAAAAGATAAGCCCTTGGATAGAAAAGGAAAAGCTTTCTTTGTTCCGTTTGAAGAGATTAAAGGAAACAATTATGACTTAAGTATTTCAAAATACAAAGAAATAGAATATGAGGAAGTAGCATATGAAAAGCCAGAAGTCATAAAGAAGAAGATATTAGAACTTGAGAATAAAATTATAGATGCTTTGAAAGATTTGGAGATATAAAGACACGCCCTCCATAAATATCTTTTTCTTTAGAAAAAGCCTAACAGTGCGAAGCACCGACGCTCCCCGTAATCTTGAGACGAAGCCGAAACACACTGTCCGAAGGACAACGCCCATCTCTCGTTTTTTAAAAAGTAATCCAAGAATTGAAATCAACAACGAATTCTATTCACTTTTCCACGCTCTTCTTATTCTCCAACTCACATCATAAATAATCGCCAATTACCCAAAAAATCCATCAAGCGCCACCCCACCCTCAAACAGCATCACTCTTCTCAAAAAAATAAGCCCCAAGAGACACCATGATTACAGAGAACCCAAGAAGCACAAAAAAATCAGTCGCAACCCCAAACGACGAAAACCCGATAAGCGCTCCCCGCAACCCGTCAACCCCGTAAGTAAGCGGATCAAGATACGACAGGTACCGAACAACAGCCGGCAGGTTCTCAAGCGGGAACAGTGCCCCCGACAAGAAGAAAAGCGGGAAGATGACGAAATTCATTATCATGTTGAACCCCTGTATGTCCTTCATATTCGATGCGAAGATAAGCCCAAGCCCGATAAACGTGCAGGCGATCAAGACCATGAACACCACCGCAGTCAGAAACTGCGCCACTCCCACAACCTCAAAACCCATCAGCAAAGAGATCAGAAGAATCATCATCCCCTGGATCAAAGCCGTAGTAGTCCCGCCTGCGATCCTCCCAAGGACGATAGACACCCGGTCGACCGGCGCCACCATGATCTCCTTCAGGAACCCGAACTCCCTGTCCCACAGGACCGAGATTCCCGCAAACATGGACGTAAAAAGCATAGTCATCCCGATGATCCCCGGCACAAGAAACTGGATATAATTGACCCCGCTAGGCACATTAGGGATAGCCGCCGTATTGAACCCGAACCCGAGAAACGCAAGAAAAAAAAGCGGCATCGCAAGAGTGCCGATAATCCTCGACTTGGCCCGCACAAACCTCTTCATCTCCCGAAGCCACATCACATAGATCGCAGTCGTATTAATCATCGTCTCATCCTCATTCTCCTCTTGATCAATTCCCTGTTCCGCTCCCCCTGGCTTGCTTCCTCCTCCCTTATGGTCTTCCCCGTGAAATGCAGGAACACATCCTCAAGGCTCGGCTTATGCAGGTTCACGCTCACGACATTGGTCCCCGTCTTCTCTGCCGCGCTCATAAGCTCAGGGATCCTCTTCTCGCCGCTCACGGCAGTTATATCAATATGCCTTTCGCGCTCCTTGATCTTCTGGACCCACTTGAACCCGGAAAGTACATCCCTGAACTTCTTGACATCACCCTCGATCTCGAGGCATATCGCATCCCCGCCAAGCACATCCTTCAGTTTCGCCGGCGTATCCATGGCGACAATCTTCCCATTATCGATGATAGCGATCCTGTCGCATAGATAGTCCGCCTCCTCCATATAATGCGTAGTAAGAATTATCGTGACCTGCCCCTCCTTATTCAGCTTCTGGATATACTCCCAGATATGCCTCCTCGTCTGCGGGTCAAGCCCAAGCGTCGGCTCGTCAAGAAAAAGCACCTTAGGCCTGTGGATAAGCCCCCTTGCGATCTCAAGCCTCCTCTTCATGCCCCCTGAATAATTCTCGACAAGCACATCTGCCTTATCCTTAAGCTCGACAAGCGAAAGCACCTCATTAATCCTCTCATCTCTCAGTTTTTTCTGCATCCCGTACATCATCGCATGGAACTCAAGATTCTCCCGACCGGTGAGCTGGAAATCAAGCGCAGGCTCCTGAAAGACAATCCCTATGCTTCTCCTCACATCATCCTTGTGGAGGCTCACGTCAAACCCTGCCACTTCAGCATGGCCAGACGTAGATTTAAGCAGAGTGGAAAGAATATTGATAGTAGTCGTCTTGCCGGCGCCATTAGGCCCAAGCAGCCCGAAAAGCTCACCAGTTTTAACAGCAAACGAAAGAGAATCCACAGCAACAAAATCCCCGAACTTCTTGGTCAGCTTTTCAACCTTTATAGCATCCATAAACTCACAATCATATTATTGATTCAAATCATCTTAAAATTTGCAGTCATTCCCGACATCAAGGCTTTGTCCCAAAATACGGTTGGTAAAATATAATTAGTACAGCGTACATATTTTATCTTGGGAAATCAAAATGAGCAGGCTGCATAAATTGTAGTGACTTTTATTCTTTATGGTTCCGTTCGACAAAAGAGCGTGGCAATATACAACGCTTCAAATGTAAGTCTTGCGGTTCTGTTTTTGTAAAAGACGACGGCTTCAGATGGAGACACAAGAGCAGGAAAACAATAATCGATAGCTTACTTCTTTCCACGAAGCTCTCTTTCAGAGAAGTCAGGGAAATCATGTATGTCAGCAAGAATACGATTTGGGCATGGCTAAAATGTTATACTGTAAAGCTTTCCGCATATCTGAAAGAGAAGATACAGATGCAATGCGAAAAACTCCACATGGATGAGCTTTTTCTCAGTATGTGCAATGGTTTCCATTACATCTGGGATGCTATATGCAGCGACACAAAATATGGATATTGGTTTCTTGCCGAAAAAAGAACATCAAATAATGCAAAAAAGCTGATGAGAATGAGTGCGATACCACTCGATAAACTCATAACAGACGGATTTTTCTCATACATACGGCCAGTAAAGGAGGTCTACGGATTACGCTTCTATT
Source organism: archaeon (assembly GCA_043813875.1). Classification (GTDB taxonomy): domain Archaea; phylum EX4484-52; class EX4484-52; order EX4484-52; family B79-G9; genus B79-G9. Next base: position 51,793 of record JBDRKP010000054.1, read on the forward strand.
ACACGAAATATCACCGCTGCGAATCCTTTGAAGACAAGAAAAACAACAATATAATCGAACGCTTGCAGAACACATTAAGAAGATACCTGCACTTCAAGCGTGGTTTCTATAGCTGTAAGACAGGGAATGTATTCCTGGATTTCGTCAAAATATATTACAACTTTGTCAGAAATCATATGGCGATTGGATGTACCCCTGCAGAGAAAGCAGGATTGATATGTTTCTTAGAGGAAAAGAGAGAGTATGACCGGTTGAGGAAGTTGATTGAACTCTCTTTTTTGCGTTTGTTTTACAGTTGTTGGTCATTGGTTCAATTGGATTTTGGCTCACCAACCGTAAATTGGGACAAAGCCGACAACTGTCTCAGAAAATAATATATATGCGTCCTGCACAAATATTGATTGACCGTGAATATCGTATATCTCCCGTGCCTGACATGAAAAAAGCATTCGCATTTAACTGGATAATAACCGGCCTGATAGTAGGCCTTGTGGCCATCGGCATATTTCTAGGCATCCTCAACAACATCTTCACCGAACGCGCAAGACAGGATGCGAACAAGCAGTTCTCAGACATGTACACCGACATAAACACCCTCTGCAAAGCAGGCGCAGGCGAAGAGACATACCGGAAAACAGAACTTCCCGACATCGTCGAAGCCATATACACGACAGACAATGTAAAAATATATCCCGATGATATCGACGAGAAAATAACTATCCATAACACTTCCATCGGGACATACTTATGCATGAAATTAAGAGAAGAGAAACCTAAATGCAAAAAACTGAACTGCATAGCAGAAGTAAGCTACCTCGGCCAGAAAAAGACAGTATTATCCTTGGCAGACAAGATTCTAAAACGCTCAAGCTACACAACATATCCGCTTGACTTCACAAAAAAAGAATGCGGTGTCCGTGTTTTCGATGAGGATACCGGCGATGCGGATTCAATCATGGATTGCGGATACTGCGGAGATAATATCATAGATTCAGACGAGATATGTGATGGCAATGACGGATGCAGTGGATCTATGGTCTGTAAAGACGATTGCAGCATATGCGAATCAGGGCCTGTACTGTCCTTCTCAGTCTCCTGTGACCCTGGTCATCCAGCTGACGCCGTCTTCGTAAATACCGACAAGACCTTATGCTTTGACGGAAAGAAACGGTTCCCACTTTCAATGCATGCTGTATGTTATCCTTGGCAAGAAGGTAGGGATTCTACCGTATCTCCATGCAATCCAGACACATTTACAGGAGCATTCAATGCAGACTCAGCACATTCAGGTTCAACGTATTCAAGTGCTGGAATCCACGGGAGTATTTCAATAACAAATGCTCCAAGCAGTGATTCTGGTTTTACCTTCTACGTCCAGCCGGATGAACCAGCAGACTCTTTGATGTCAACAGTCCGTGATTATTATGATACTGCGCATACTAGTGATCCAGAACATCCTGTTATTCTAAATCACTGGCATAACCTTATGACGTGGTCTCAATATGCAGATATAATTACTTGGGATACATATACCCTCCGTTATGGTAGTCCTACTACCTGGGATAACTGGGACAGAGACGATTTCTTGTATGCATGGGAATATCAATCCAAGGCCGCTGCCTTGCCTAGCAATGATATTGAAGATATTCCGAAGCCGGTGTGGGCTGTTCTTCAAGCCAACGGAATTTCTTTTAGCGAAGGATCATCTCAATTTTACATACCGACACAAAAAGAGGCAAGAGCGCAGGCATATACTGCCATAACTACGAATGTAAATGGTCTGGGTTGGTGGGGAAATAAGGTTGATAGTAACCTCAATGTAATCGGGTTGGATAGAGATGAAACTGTACAGACGTATTTCATTAATCTTGGAAAAGAACTGACAGGATTAAATGACATTCTGATACTTCCGTCAACAGATTATTCGTGGGAATATCGTCCAGGTACAATGGTTTCATTCAGCGATAAATACACAAAGTCTCTTGGCGGTTATGTCAATCATATATTCTCTTCAAACTTCAACTACATGCTCAAGCAAAATGGAGCAACCTATTATCTGATTGTTGTCAACAAAGACATCCGCCCAATATCTGATGTGGATATCACCACAAGCGGATTATCCGGAGTGATGACCGCCAGAACTATTGGATTGGCTGAAGCCGGAAGCGTTCCAGGAAGAACCTTGGCCGTGACAGAGGGCAGATTCAGAGACTCTTTTGACGGCTATGCAGTGCACATCTATATGATTGAATGATGCGCATCGTTTGACCCCTCATTAGTGTGTTATCTTCTCATTCTCTTTCTTTACCATCTCATACCGCCTATCAAGCGCCTTCCTGATCATCTCCTTTGCGATGGCAAGCGCCGCATCCCTCGGCATCACGCCTTCCTTTTCCGCGCGCGACAGGACAAGCTCGGTATTCCTGTTGATCTTCTCCTCAATCATCCGGTAACCGTATTCTTGCATACCGGCATGAACTCTTCAACTTCACGAAACGACATTTTAGTCGTCAAAAGGATGCTCTTCACGATTGTTTCTTTGCTCTTGTGCTTGTTCTTGAAACCACCGTCCACAACAAAGATTCGCATACAGTCTTTGCAATAGAACCTTTGGATCTTACCTCGCTCTTTAGTAAGTCTTGACCCGTATTTTATTAAAGAGAGAGAACCACAATATATACAGCAGCTCATGTTTTATCTCCTAATAAAATATGGCTGCTACTATAGTCAAGGCATGAAATAAATGAGCAAACATCGCCAAAAACCAATTTGCCTTGATCTATATGGGAAGGCACTCTGCTCAATTTATTAGTGCCTTCACTATAGTTATTTAAATTACCAACCGTATTTTGGGACAGTGCCAACATCAAAAAACCCTCTCTTTATCCCCACATAAGCGCACTGCCCATAACTCACCCCGTAGTCCCCGCAGGCGACATCGACATTCATCTTCACACCCTTATCCGTAAGTATCCCCCTGATGATGGAATTATAAGCGACACCGCCGGAAAACACAATCTCCTTCTTGTACTTGGAAGCGATACCAAACAACCCGGAAGCGACATAATGATGCGCAGTCGCCGAAAGTCTCCCCTTATCCGAATCCCGGTTCTCATACAGGAACTCAAAAAGCCGGGTAGTATCAAGTATCCATCTATCCTTCATCTTGATCACAGGCAAAAGCTCAAACGGCTCTGCCCCGATTGCATGCTTCTCAAGAACAATCGCCGGCTCCCCGTCATAAGTCCTCTTTCTACAGAACCCAAGCATAGCCGAAACCGCATCAAGCACCCGCCCGCAACTGGTCGTATGAAACACATTGAAACCAAGCTCAGCCTGCCTACTCATCAAAGACACCTCAGCCGGATCAAATCCCTCAAGCTTGCCGATCTCATCACGAGAAAGGAACTTCGTCAATATCCCAAAAAGCATCCTGAGAGGATACATGACAGCGCTGTCACCCCCGACCATCATCTGCTCCTCAAGCGACCCCACGCGCTTGTCACCCAAAAATACCTCGCCGCCCCATATCTTTCCGTCACTCCCATATCCCGTCCCGTCGCACGCGATGCCGCAGAAATCATCATCAATAATTCCATTCTCAACAGCAGCAGAATACACATGCGCCGCATGATGCTGCACATCGACAAGTTCAGCGCCAGCCTCATCCGCGACCTCTTTCGCATACTCCCTGTTGGAATATTGAGGATGCATATCCCGCGCCACAACATCAATAGGACCCGTCGTTTTCATAATTTTGACAACCGCCGCCCTGAAAGCATCCATATTCTCCACATAAGAAAGATCCCCGAAATTGCGCGACAGATGCGCCTTATTACCCGAAAACACACAGAAACTCCCGTTCGCCTCCGCCCCCATTCCAAGAATCGTGCTGGAACATATTGGAATCCCCAGATCAAAAGAATGATTCCCCTTCCGTAAAGATGACTGTCCCTCTGCCATGGATTATAATCTGTTATCTAAAAATTAAATACCTGTAATAATTCTGCAACCGTAGACTCACAGATTGTATATAATTACGCAAACATATGGTCTAGGTCCGGTGTGTTCTTATTGTAAAAATCATCAATGCGCATTTTTTGTTTTTCACACATTTCACTGAACAGATTTTCATTCACTGCCATATCCAGCAAAGAACAGATGCCTTGATATATGGTTTTGCTGCTATTGACCACATTATCAAAGCTTGGGAATTCATCATATTTTATGCCTGCTTTGATGACCATGCAATTGACCGGTGTTCTGTCTTCGTTTTGCGCTCCCCTTCGTTGTTGCGCTATGTCCTGTATCATATAAGCATGATGGTCTTTCAATGATCCTCTACTGTTCAAAGGTTTGGCTTTAAACGAATCTAATATTTTATCAGTATACTCGTCTCCATCATATGCGCCTGTATAGTAAAAGCCGTCGCCATTTTTATTGATCTTGTCCTTGAACATGCCTATGGAGATGATATTTTTGATCTCATTTTCAATAGCTATCTTGTAAGTGCAATGCCTGACGATATGATCGTTCTCAGGGCTATATCCTGTTTTAGGTAATGAAAATATTGTATTCTTATCCAGAGAGTAGAACAGGGCTGTTTCAGGTATTTCTGCCTGTCCGTGATAATCATGGATTTCTGGTTCATTGAAGTTCGTTATATACGCGAGCGGTTTGGCATTTAGTTGCTTGATGACAGTCTTAAGTGCTATTGCATTCGGAAATGGATCATGTGGCAGCATCAATGTATTGCTTGCAGCAGCTTCTATGATTGTGGCATCTTTGAATTTGAGTTGTGATTTCAGGAATTCCTTATCATAGATTATATGTTCATCATAGTTTATTCCATTTGTTTCCATGATATTCACATCAAAATCTATCTGGTATTGCTTTATTTCACAAAACATTTTAAATACTTTCTGGTTGTAACAAAAAACAAATATCATCCCACCCAAACATGAGACGAAAATATTCACAAAGTCAGATGAACTTCCATTCTTATTGTGATTCGCATAAGGAATATATTTAAGTTATAAGATATCAATAGAGAGTATATATGCATTGAAAAATATCTGATGACCTGATATTGATACCTAAAAGATGTTGTAATATTAAAACCGGCGCGATAGATATGACTGCTAATCCAAAAAAACCCTCAAGTTCAAACCCAAAAATAAGTGATATGACTCAAAAATGGGTTCGTCTATTATTCCCATTCACAAACAATTATGGCGCAAGACTCACAGAAACAGAACTATCACGATTATCAGACATACCCCAACAGACCGCGTCAAGATATCTGAACCAGCTGGTTGAACAGAACCTTATAGATTATACAAGACAGGGAAAAAACAAGCTATTCTACATAGACCATTCAAGACAGACATCAATCCTGCTTCTTGAAATACTCGAAGCGCACAAGGCATTGCATTTCCAGCAAAAATCCGGAGAGATATCTCTGATAATCAACGACATCCTCAAAACTTTTGAATCTGTGATAGTATTCGGTTCCTACTCATCCTACACATTTGATAAAGATTCCGACCTTGACCTTGTCATAATCGGAAAGGACAATCAGGACCTCTTAAAACAGATAAAGCAGCGCCATACGATCAACATAAACGAACACATCTTATCCGCCAACGAATTTTCCAGATCATTAAGATCAAAAAATCCCCTGTCTTTGGAGATACTGAAAAACCACATAATATTCGGCAACATTTCACGCATTGTCAGTCTTTTTTCAGAGGTGTCAGGATGAACCTCCAAAAGATATGCTGGTGTATCAATCAGAAGAAAGGGATACGTTTGATTGACCTGAAGCCGCACCTGAGCGAATCCTATATACTGGAAGCAGACGAAACCCTCGAAAATGTATTTACAGCCAAAGGTAAATGGAAACTGATAACCGCATACTATGCCGCATACAACGCGCTCTATTCCATATTGATGAAATCAGGCATAAGATGCGAGATCCATGATTGCACAATTGAGTTGATGAGTTTATTTGGCTTCACAGATAAAGACACAGAATATATGAGAGACCTGAAAGACAAAAGGATCCAGGCGCAATATTACCTGAAAAATATCGCCTTGGATGACGAGCAGGATGTCAAGAGATTCATTCTGGAATGTAAACTGATATTAAGCTCTCTCAACTCAGAAAAAATAGAAAAGATAAGATCCGAAATATCGAAAGCAAAAGAGAGTCCGAATAATGATCTGTCCTCATACAACCAGTAACTTAAAAACAACCACAACAACCCCGATAACAACAAACACATTGACAAGTATCTGCGCAACCGTGATCCCCAGAAATATCTTCGCCTGCGCATCCGGCGTCAGATTAGAGAACCACTTCCTCATCCGGTATCAACCTCATCCACCGGAACAATCAGGACCGCCCCCATAAGTTCTCCATGCTTGATGACCCCGTCAGCAGCCACACAGAACAGCACCTTGTCAATCGACCTCTCGCTCGTGATAGGCAAAAAAAGATCCTCTCCCACACCGACGACAGCGCCAAGCGGATGCCTCATATAAGGGCACAGGATGACGATATTATTCTTATGTATTGTGACTGTCTTCACATCGATGAACATGTTCGTATTATCCTCGATCTTCATCTCCTTCTTGCAATAGAGATAAGCGATCCGCATCCTGTCCTCTATCTCATAATTATAGTCCTTAAGATGCCTCTTCCTCGCCTCCTCATGCCCCGAAATCAGATGCTTTATATACGACATTCACTCACCCCTTCACACTCGCTCTCGCTTTTCATGGCTTCCTTGATATGCTTCAGCCTCGAATAATCCTCCCTCTCCATCTCATCAAGATAATCCCTGATATACTTATCAGCAGCAACAAGACTCACGATCTTCACCTTCTCAAGCGCATTCACCTTTCGCCTCGTTTTCTTGATCTCAAAAGAAAGCACATGCACCTTCTTCTCAAGCGCCGCAAGCTTCACCGCCATTATAGATAGCTCCCTCATCTTTAGAACAACATCATCAAGCGCGATCGGCGTCCCGATAAGGCTATAAGCTACCCCTCCATCATCACTCATTCGAGCATCGACGACCGGCACCTTCACGCCGACCATCTTTTTGTGATTCATGCTGATCTCGATCCTTTTGGACTTATTATATGCCGTATTCCGGTATGCCATAGACCCCATCTTCATCTCGGCAAGCTTCGCCGAAAGAAAACACATCCGCCCGAAAGTCCCGGCCTCTCTCCTGTAGATATCGAGCTCCTCCTTCGCCTTCAGCTGCTCGGTGATAAGCGTATCCCTCTTCTTCTTGAGCATATTATGCCCTTTTCTTGCAAGCACAAGCTTCGCATCCACAGCCTGAAGTTCCATCCTCGTCGGGCTCACATCGACATCATTCATTCCTTCGCACCTTCTTTACCATCTTCGCCTGCTTCACTTTCTTTAAGATGTTTCGCGACAATCTCATCCGGGATCCTCTTAAGCTCGCTCTTCGGCAGTCCCGAAAAAAGCTTCCAACCGATATCAAGCGTATCATCGATTGTCCTGTTCTCACTGGACTTCTGGCACAGGAATTTCTCCTCGAACTCCCGCGCAAACGTAAGATACTTATAATCAACATCACTCAGGCTCTCCTCCCCGATGACCGAGACGATCTCGCGGATGTCCTTGCCCTCCGAATACGCGCTATAAAGCTGGTTGGACACAGAGTGATGATCCTCCCTCGTCTTTCCCGCCCCGATACCATTCCCCATCAGCCTCGAAAGCGACGGCAGCACATTGATAGGCGGCGTGATGCCTGCCTGGTGCATCTTCCTGTTCAACACGATCTGCCCCTCGGTGATATAGCCGGTAAGGTCGGCGACAGGATGCGTGATATCGTCATTAGGCATAGTGAGAATCGGGATCTGCGTGATAGTCCCCTTCGCCCCCTTGACTCTTCCCGCCCTCTCGTAGATCGAAGCAAGATCCGTATACATATAGCCCGGGTACCCTCTCCGTCCCGGCACCTCGTTTCGTGACGCGCTCACCTCTCTCAAGGCCTCGCAGTAGTTAGTCATGTCAGTAAGTATCACAAGCACATGATAGTCATGCTTATAAGCAAGAAATTCAGCCGTAGTGAGCGCCACCCTCGGCGTGATAAGCCTCTCTATAGCCGGGCTGTCAGACAGATTAAGGAACATCACAACATTCTCGATAGCGCCGCTCTCATCGAAATTCCTGACAAAAAAATCCGCCTCTTCAAATGTTATGCCCATGGCACAAAACACCACGCAGAACTTCACATCCTCATTGCCCTCACCCTTCACGACCGCCTGCCTTGCTATCTGCGCCGCAAGCTCATTGTGCGGCAGCCCCGCCCCTGAAAAGATAGGCAGCTTCTGCCCCATCACAAGCGAATTCATGCCGTCGATCGCAGAGACGCCCGTCTGGATGAAATCCTTCGGCGACTCCCTTGCCGTAGGATTGAGCGACCTCCCGTTGACATCCTCCTTCACCTCGGCAACCACCTTAGGGCCGCTTATCGGCCTCCCTGCCCCGTCAAACACACGTCCCACCATATCCAAAGAAAGCGCGACCTTGAAAGTCTCGCCAAAAAACCTCACCTTCGTCCCCTTCGTGTCAAGCCCCATCGTAGATTCAAAAATCTGCACGCATGCGATATTCTCGCTGATCTCAAGTATCTTCCCCCTCTTAAGGACACCTGATGATGTCTCTACCTCGACAATCTCCCCGTAGCCGACACCGGACACCCCTTCCACAAAAAGAAGCGGCCCCTCGACTGATCTGACATTACAGTATTCTTTGATCACTCTTTCCACCCGATTTCAAAAATTCATCATCGATTCCCTTCATCATGTCCGTATATCCCGAATAGAACTCATTGTCATCCATATATCGCACAAGAGCGATCTTCTTGACGCAATCCATCATCCGTATCTTCCTGATATCGCGCACAGCATCACCGGCCTTCAGCCCTTCATGATAGAACTTGAGGATCAGGTTGACCATCTTCATCTGCTTCTCGAGAGGCGTATACATATCATTCTGATTATACACATCCTGCTGCAAAAAATCCTCCCTTATTATCTTTGCGGCAAGCATGGTAAGCTGGTCGCGATAAGGCAGCGCATCCATCCCGACAAGCTGCACGACCTCCTTGAGCTCATTCTCCATCTTGAGAATCTTCACAAGCTCGGCGCGCGCATCGCTCCACTCCTCCTTGAGCCTCTCCTTATACCAGCTGGCAAGCCGGTCGACATAAAGGCTGTAAGACTTGTTCCAGTTCACAGCAGGAAAATGCCTCATATCCGCAAGCTTTGCATCAAGCGCCCAGAAGCACTTCGTGACCCGAAGCGTACTCTGCGTCACAGGCTCGGAAAAATCCCCTCCCTGCGGCGACACCGCCCCGACAATAGACACAGAACCATAATCTCCGCCAAGCGTCTCGACAAGCCCGCTCCTCTCATAGAACTCAGATAATCTTGAAGAAAGATATGCAGGATACCCCTCCTCCCCGGGCATCTCCTCTAATCGTGAAGATATCTCCCTCATAGCCTCAGCCCACCTCGATGTGCTGTCAGCGATAAGAGCGACAGAATACCCCATGTCCCTGTAATATTCAGCGATAGTTACCCCTGTATAGATAGACGCCTCCCTTGCCGCCACAGGCATATTCGAAGTATTGGCGATCAATACTGTCCTCTCCATCAGCGGCTTTCCGGTCTTCTTATCGATAAGCTTCGGCAGCTCCTCAAGCACATTCGTCATCTCGTTGCCTCTCTCCCCGCACCCGACATAGACTATGATATCCGCATCGCTCCACTTGGCGACCTGGTGCAGTGTGACAGTCTTGCCTGCGCCGAACGGCCCCGGTATCGCGGCAGTCCCTCCTTTTGCGATAGGGTAGAACATATCGATGACGCGCTGGCCGGTGATCAGCAGCTCCTTTGGCGCATGCTTCATCAGATACGGCCTCTTCTCCCTTACAGGCCACCTCTGCACCATCGAAAACCTCTTCTTTCCTCCCACATCAGCATCAACCTCGCATACGATCTCATCAGCGCCAAACACCCCGTCAGATATTTTCGTGACTGTCCCGCTCCTGATACCGATCGGGACCATCACTTTATGCGTGATGGCATCACTCTCCTTCACAAGCCCGACAACATGGCCCGCCTTCACTTTATCGCCTTTCTTCAAAGATGCCGTAAATTTCCATTTCCTGCTCTTATCGATTGCATCAGCCCTCTCTCCCCGGTTGATGAATATTCCGCTATTCTTCCTGATAGTCTCAAGCGGCCTCTGTATGCCGTCATATATCGACCCTATGATTCCTGGTCCGAGTTCTAAAGAAAGCGGCCGCCCCGTACTCACGACAGGATCTCCTGGCTTGAGTCCTTGAGTCTCCTCATATACCTGGATTATCGCCTCATCCCGCCTAAGCTCGATGATTTCGCCGATCAGCCTCTCATCCGCTACCTCGACCACGTCATACATCTTGGCGCCGGCCATATTCTTTGCGACAATCACCGGCCCTGCAATCGACCTTATCTTTCCTCTGATACGTTTATCTTTTTTCAACAAAAACACCGTTACTCATCATCCGTTTCCGTAACCGCCATCAATATCCACAACAAGCGGCATGCTGGCATCCGCCTTCAGCCTTTTGATAAAACCCTCATCATCAACATCGACAAACGATTTTTCGACAACAATCAACCCTGCATCCCCCTTCTCGATGGCTTCATTGATTTTAATTTTGACATCCTTTCTGTCTTTCACGACAATCCCCCGGTCAAACCCGCCGTAAAGGAACCCCGCGACAAAGAATTCATCCCCGATAACAACCGACATCATATTATTGGCCATATTATTTATATATCACAGGCACCAAATAAAAAGCAATTGGTATTATCACTGAGTGAAAAATACATTATCATAATCTTCAGATATAGTTAACGTCGTTACTAAAGAGACAAACTTAACCAAAAACCAAGAGACGTTAATCTATATGGCAAAGACATTAGTCCATTTTGAACGTCAGTTCAAAAGCTTGGCATGTAAGTGCCATGAAAAGGTTATGTCTTTGACTATATTTTCAGCAATATGTTGATATTGCCCGTAATCCTTTTTATTCTGCTCATGACATTCATCTGGTATCAGAACAGGAATGACGGAGCAAAGGAATACGATCTTAAATCCGTATCAGGTAGATTCTCTGGCATCGAAGGTAATCTGGAAAAGATAATCAGAAGCAGCAAGCGCCTGAAGAAAAAAATCGAGCGCCTGAAGGTCAGATATGACAATTAAGATCTTCGGGCGCTATCGATTCTCCATCACGATCCTCATATCATCATCAATCTCGAATCTCACACTGTCCGTTATCCCTTTAAAGATACTCCCAAGCATCATGACCTCATTTCTCTTGAGCGCCATATACCGTAGCATCACCGCGATACTGAACTGGTTTTCCCGCGCCATCGCCTTCACATGACCTACAAGATAATCATCAAGCCTCCTTGCGATACCGTCGATCTTTCCGGTCTTAAGGAACTCATTCAGCCCGTTCTTGAACGTTTCTTCATAAGGCGTCTCCGCCATGATCACACCCATATTCTCTATTTTTTCAGCCGACATCATCGCCTTTAATTTCTCCGGACTTATAAACAGTCCGAAAGGTATGAACTGCTCACGGTATTCATCAGCATCAGCCTTCGAAAGGATAAGTCTCATAGCAACGATGATATTCAGTATATCCGCCCTGGTGCGTGCATAATTATGGATGACAAAAGAATCCGCTTTGTTCATATTATGATCAACAGCCGATTTCTTTCCGCCAAAAAGACGCATCATATCCCCGCCCAAAACACCTCTTGCCGCATCATCATGAAGTTTCACGATATTGTATTTATCAAGCATGGCATCAAGCATTCCGGTATTATTGCCGCCATATTTTTTGAAATATCCGTCAATCACAGGATAATATTCCGTATCTTTTAGTTTTTCGATCGCTAGAGCCACATCATTAGTGAAAACAATCTCCTTCATCTTATCATGGCCTAATGCGCCGGCATCCACAAAATACTTCACTGCATCATCCTTATCGACCGGTATTTTATTGATGACAATATGCATAAGAGACAAAAGATTCCTGATCTCCCACTCCCGAAGATAATAATTGAAAAGCGGCATCGTAATCTTTGGAGAAAACTTCTGCACTTCAACAATATGGTCAACAAGATACTGGTCAAATGCCATCTGTGGGTTTTTTGAACAGATCTCAACGTTATCCATTTTGCTATAATCACTATTAGAAAGCGCCTCAATTGCGCTCTTGACCGATTTTTGGCTCGCGATCTCCCTCATTCTGGAAAGAGTTAAAAGCCTCACTTCCATCGCAGAAAGCCTTGCATTCGAATAAGCATACACAAAAAGCGGCCATACCTTGGATACGCTCAGAAAAATAGTCAATATGATAAAACCGATGATACCTCCGACAATGACGACATAAATGGGCTCAATCATCGCAATACCTTTTCTGTCTTTAGAGCTTCACCGAACAATATTTTAGAGACCCCCGTCCTGATTTCATCCTCCATGCTCTTGAACATGGTATCAAACGAATAATCAAGAAACATATTATTCGATTCATCATACACGATAAACCCGCCGCACATCTTCTGCGTCTTTATCTCAATATTGATTTTGCGCCCTGCCTCTTTTTTGATCTTCTCGATAGTCTTTTTATCAAGAACAGTAGCATTTGCCTTATTTGCGATTATCGCCAGTTTATCTCCGCCGCATTCACCTATCCCTCGTCTTAAAAGAGAAATCAATTCCTTTTTCAATTTCATCGGCTTCAGAGCATTCAATTCCTCCATTGCCTCATCAATGGTCTCATTAATGATTTCTCCCCTGGCATCGCGCACTATTCCGTTGATCTCGACATTCGCTTGAGATTGGATTTTCCTGACCTCGATATCAGCCCTTTTCTTAGCGTCATTCAGGATATCCTCTTTGATTTTCGCAAGGCCAAGTTCGGTCTCTTTATTCATCATCTCAATCTTGGATTCAGTCTCAGAATTAATATCCCTCATTTTTGCGCGTGCCTTGAGCTTGATTTCATCCTTTATAAGCAAAGATCCATCATGAACAATCACATCTATCACACACGAAGACTAAAGCAGCCCGAGGCCGATTAATATAAGGACGCCGCCGGCAAGCCCGAAAATTGCGAAAGTTTCAGCCATCGCAGCAAGAACGACAAACTTCCCGAACGCAGCAGGCTGCTTGGCAGAAGCTGTTATGCCTGCAGTAGCGATAGCACCTTGCGCCACAGCAGAAAAGCTGGTAATTCCGATAGCAATAGAGACCCCCAGCACCGCAACTCCTGTCATCACAGAGACCTCCTGAAGCGGCGTCTGGAACATCCCGACACTAAGCATTATCAATATCGCGCCAAGCAGGCCATAAACCGCCTGCGTCTGCGGAAGCGCCTCCAGGACAAGCGCAGTCCTGAACTGTTT